>NZ_CP073754.1:918412-1224550 GCF_018734325.1 Methylomonas paludis
CCCCATTGCCGCAACTTGGCCTGTACATGCGCCACCCGCTCAGGAAACCGCCGTTGCAGCCAATGCAGAAAATACACCGCATCCGCATCATTATTACCCGTCACCACCTCACGCTGTAGCCCTTGCTGCTCCCAGCGCAGCGCCTGCTCAAACAAAGCATCCATCACCTGTCGGGTCAGTACAAACGCCGCGTCATCCTTGCGATTTTTATAACCGCGCCCGCCATAATTCAAATGCGACAAATAAAACTTGTCGATGTCCTCAGCATCCATCAGTTCCAGCATGGCCGGAAAATCCGCAGCATTGTCCTGAGTCAGCGTATAACGCACCCCGGCCTTGATGCCGTGTTCCCGGCACAAGCGGATACCGGCCAGCGCCGCGTCAAAACTGCCGGATTTCTGCCGAAACTTATCATGCGCAGCCTGCATACCATCCAGGCTCACGCCGATATATTGATAATTGATGGCAGCGATTTGGGCGATATTGTCCGGCGTAATCAGCGTCCCGTTACTGGACAGCGCCACATAAAAACCCATATCTTTGGCACGTTGGGAAATCGTGAAGATATCCGGATGCAGCAAAGGCTCGCCACCGGAAAAAATCAGTACCGGTACCTTAAACGCCTTTAAATCATCCAGCACCGTATAAATTTCCGCCGTACTCAGCTCGCCCGGAAAATCAATATCAGCCGAGGTGGTATAACAATGCTTGCAGGTTAAATTACAGCGCCGGATCAAATTCCAGATCACCACCGGCCCAGCCGGCTTCCGCGCCGGCGTCAGCGGGGTAGGGTGCAACACTTCGCGCATATA
The DNA here is from genome assembly GCF_018734325.1 of Methylomonas paludis. Taxonomy (NCBI): domain Bacteria; kingdom Pseudomonadati; phylum Pseudomonadota; class Gammaproteobacteria; order Methylococcales; family Methylococcaceae; genus Methylomonas; species Methylomonas paludis. The sequence continues at coordinate 919,225 of NZ_CP073754.1, forward strand.
CTGGCTTAATCGAAACATATTAATTCCTGGAAATGGAAAATGGGTTCAGGTTATTTTATTCAGCCCGTAGGGCGGGTTAGATGTGCGTAACACAACCAAACTATTGCAAACATCTCCCCGCACATCGTAACCCGCCTAGCCTCAGAATAAAGCAAAACTATCCCCAAAACGTCAATCCATCAAGATAACCTCAACCCAGTCTTCTTCAAAATCCGGCTACTATACAAAACCTCATGCCGCCGACAATCCGCCCCCAGCAAAACCGCAATCTGCGCTACCTGCGCCTCGGCCTCAGCCGCCGTCTTGCCATGCACCATGGCAAACAGATTATACGGCCAGTCCGGCAAATGCCGGGGCCGCCGGTAACAATGGCTGACAAAGCTCAGCGCCGCCACCGCCGCCCCCAACCTGTCGATCTCGGCATCATCCACATCCCACACCGTCATACCATTATGCTTATAGCCCAGCCGGTAATGATTCGGCACCGCACCGATGCGGCGGATCACGCCCCCGTCCAGCATCGCCGTCAGCCGCTGCATCACCTCGGCAGCCGTCAAACCCAAGCTTTCCGCCAAGGCCAGATACGGCTCGGCCACCAATGGCAACCCGGCTTGAGTAGCCTGGATAATCTGCCGGTCTATCGCATCAAGCTGCATCAGGCCTCCAGTTGCAAACCCACATAATATTCATTGAGTTTGGGCATATTAAACACCGTCAAACCGGTTTGTGCGCTAATCGCCGCCAATACCTCGCCAACCTGTTCCGGCCGTTCTGTAGCCAGCACAAACCACATATTCAGACTGTGTTCGCGGGCGTAATTATGCGCCACTTCCACAAAAGCATTGACGATATCGGTCACTTCGGCAAAGCGCGCTTCCGGCACCTGCATGGCCGCCAGCGACAACGCGCCGCCCATTTGCTCGGCGTGATACATCGGGCCAAACCGCGTCAACAAGCCGCTGTCCAACTGCTGTTGCAGCCGCTCCAGCAACAGTTCGGTGCTTATGCCCAATTCCACAGCTACCTGGGCATAAGGTGCCGGGCAAATCGGCAGGCCTGTTTGCAAGCGATTGATAATCGCCTTGTCCAACTCATCCATGTGCCGGCTCCAGTTGCTGCGCCGCCGACTGATACACCGCGCCGCGTTGTTTGAAACAGCGCCGGCTGAATAAAATTTCTTTGCCAAATCCGCCCAAGCCGCAACCGGTCACCAGCTCCGCCCATTGCTGCAACACCGTGTCCCGACTTTTACCGTGGATCATACAATACAGATTATAGGGCCAGCGCTCACCCTGGCGCGGCCGCTGATAACATAAATTAATAAAAGCATAACTGCTGATTTGCCGGCCCAGTGCTTCCACCTGTTGATCCGGAACATCCAGCACTATCATGGCATTAGCCTGATAACCCAGTTGCCGGTGCTTCACCACCACCCCCCAGCGTTTAATCAGGCCCAACTGCCGCAACACCTGCAAGCGTTCGATCACCTCGGTTTCGCCGATGCCCAGTTGCGCGGCTATCGCCGCATAAGGCCGGGCCGTAATCGGCAGGCCGTGCTGCACGGCGGCAATTAATTGATAATCCACTGCGTCAATCATGCAAATTCAGTTCAAAACCCAGATTGATATAAAAATCCGCCAGCATCGGCAACGGCATGGTTTTCAGCCCGCTGCGCTGCTCAATATCGGCCAGCAAGGCCTGCAAATGATCGGCATCCCGGCCTATCAGCACAAACCACAGATTAAAGCGGTTTTCCCGTTCATAATTATGATTCACTTCAGGATAACGGCTGATCAAATCCGCCACCCGCTGCAGTTCCGGCGGCGGCACCTGCATCGCCACCAGCGCACTGCTGCCTATATTGTTTGGCGCAATCACCGGGCCGATGCGGCTGATCAGCTGCTGTTCACTCAGCGCCTCAAACGCTGCCAGCACTTCAGCTTCCGACACCCCCAACTGCTCAGCGATGTCCAGATACGGCCTGGGGCTTAACGGAAAATCCTGCTGATAATCATTCAGCAACTGTTTGTACAGCGGTGGCAGCATGGTTTACAAACCCAGTTGATTGGCACGGGCACTAAAAAAAATCCCGCTGGGTTTATCAGCCGGCAATTGCCCGATCTCACTCAGCGTTTCAGTGTCATAAACCGCCACCCGGTTATCATCCCGGATCGCCAACCACACCGTTTCACCGCGCGGACTAAACTCCATATGCAGCACAGCTTTGCCGGGCTGCAGCGTTTTGCTCACGCTCAAATCCTTAACATCTATCACCTGTACCAATTGATTATCCGGCAGGGCAAAATTTACCCACACCTGACGCCCATCCGGCCGGGCGGTGACAAACACCGGTTGCCCGGCCACCGGAATCCGCTTCAGCAATTGCCAGGTATGCTTGTCTATCACCAGCACCTCATGCTGACCCACCGCCGGCACAAACAGCCAGTCGCCGCTGGCCGTCCAGCCCTGCAAATGCGGCATTTTATACACCGGCAGCTTTTCTTCATGAGCGCCATAATCCGGCAACACCCGGTTTACTCCGGCCTCAGGCTGCCATAAATCCAGCTTGGCCAGCCCGGTTTCGCCAAACAGACCGGCCAGATAATAACGGCCATCCGGCGTGAGTAGAGCGTCATAAGGCTGTTTACCGATTTGGCTGAATTTTTGAATTTGCGGCGCTTGCGGATTATGCAGATTCGCCACCCAGATTTGATCGGCATCAAACAGACTGAACACAAAGCGCTGATCAGAGGCATCGGCCAGGCCCACCACCTTGGACAGCAAACCCTCGCCATAGCTGGCCGGAATATCGGCGATCTGCTCCAGGGTGTCTGCAGCAAAAATCTTCACCCCGCCGGGTGTATAATTGGATACCGCAATCCAACGCCCATCCTGAGAAATCGCCCCGCCTATACTGTTACCGGCCTGGACTATGCGTTTCTCCAGCTTGTCCTGCAATAAATCGATTTTACTCAAGCCGCCGTCCCGGCCAAACACATAGGCATAGCGCTGATCCCTGGAAAACACCACCGAAGCATGCGACAAATCGCCCAGCTCGGTAATCCGGCTCAGCACCGCAATCCGGGTAGTATTCACAATCAGCACACTACCGGCTTCCCGCTCGATCACCACCCCCAGGTCACCGCTGCCGCGCAGCTCAGCAGTCGCACATCCACCCAGCAGTCCAGCCGACACCACACACAGTACAAGCAAAAATTTCATATTACCCATAATCAAAATAGAGTGGACAGCCACCCGTAGCCTCGATGCAACGCAGTGGAATCGAGGAATTCACCGCACAACCTCAATCAAACCAGCAGCAGCAAAATTCAACAAAACCCTCTACCACTCACCGCCGCAACGCCTTAATCAGCCACAAAGCCCCGTAGCCTCGATGCAACGCAGTGGAATCGAGGAATTCGCAGCACAGCCTCAACCAAACCAGCATCAGCAAAATTCAACAAAACCCTCTACCACTCACCGCCGCAACGCCTTAATCAGCCACAAAGCCCCGTAGCCTCGATGCAACGCAGTGGAATCGAGGAATTCGCAGCACAGCCTCAATCAAACCAGCACCAGCAAAATTCAACAAACCCCTACTACTCCCGCAACGCCTTAACCAGCCACAAAGCATCCGCCTCACTCAACATCGAGCGCCACGGCGGCATCGCCGTACCCTTCCGGCCCTGCAAAATCGTCGCAACTAAAAACTCATCGCTTTTCCCGGCCAAATCCGCCGCCAGCAAAGACGGCCCCAGGCCGCCCTTGCGTGACAAACCATGACAGGCCCCGCAATCATGCTTGAGCAGATTGCTCAACTCCTGTTGCCGGGCCAAATCCGGCTCGGCCACCGCCACACTACAGCCCAGCAGCAAGATCAAGCCCAGCCGTTCAGGGCCGGACATTCGCGTAATAACTAACGATATTATTAATATCCTCATCGCTCAGCGAACCGGCCACCGCATTCATCAAGTCAGACACTCGGGTCTTGTTGCGATACTGCTTCAGCGCCGACTTCAGATACTCTGGATCACGCCCGGCCAGCGGCGGGAAGGGCGCATCAGCACTGGGAGTTCGGATACCGTGACATTGCGAACACACCGCCGCCGCCTTTTCCTGACCGGCATACGGACTGGCCGCCTGACTTGCCCCGGCTGTCAGCAGCCCGGCTCCTGCCAATATCCATGCCAGCGCTCTCATTTCGCAGACTCCAGTTCGTCAGGCGACAGACCACGGGTCATATACTTCACCCGGCCCCTGGAAAATATCCCCGCCGGGCTTTCCATCGGGAAGGAGGCAACTTTCTGTAAGGTCACCGAATCATAAACCACCACCTCATCACCGCTGTAACCGGCGCTGATATATAGGAATTTACCATCGGCGCTATATTCCGGGAAATAAGCATGGCCACCCACATCCAGGGTTTTCACCACTTCCAGGGTTTTCTTGTCTATCAATTGCACGGTGCGGGCGCGTCTGTCCTTGCTGATAATGTCCACTGCCACATAAGGCGCATTGGCATGTGCCGCCGGTGATTCAGTACCGCCGGATACCGGCACCTGTTTCACTACTTCCATCTTGTCCAGATCCCAGACGCTGACCACAGTTTTATCGCAGTCGCCGAAATTGGTGCCAAAGCCCAGGGTGCGGCCATCCACCACCACCGCCGAACCACCGCCGACATGCGGTACGCAACCGGCAGGCAGTTTTTTGATGATTTCGCGTTTTTCCAGATCAATCGCCGCCACAATGCTGTCATCATAAGATGCCACCATCAGCTTTTTGCCGCCGTGAGTCAGGAAAGCATCATGCAGATGCCGGCCCACTTTTTCGATCCGGGTCACCGGAAAACCGTCTTTCAAATCCACCACCCAGACTTGGCCGGCGTTTTCCAAAGCAATGGCAAAAATATCCGCATAAGGTGTGCCGATGATCATGCCGGAATCCGAAGACACTTGTTTGCCGTCCGGATCAATCCCTTCCAATTCCAGGGTTTTCAAAGGCTCCAGCGTGTCGGCATCCAGGATAGTGGCGTTATGCGGCACAAAAGAGCCGGCCATCAGATACTTGCCGTCGCGCGATATGCCTATGGACGGGCCGTTAAAACCGGTCTTGACACTACGCACCGCCTGCATGGAATACAAATCAATCTTGTAAATTTCTGCAGTGTCGGTTTTCACATAAGCCCAGCGCGGGAAGGCCGGATTGAATTCAATGATATGCGCGGCAGTGCCGGTCGCCACTTCCCCAACTTTCTGCTGGGTGACGCTATTGATAAACACGGCTTTGGAACCCGCGCCCCGGCCATATTTACCCCGCGCCGCCACCCCGATCAGATTAGACATATCGTCAATCTGATAACTGGGTTTGCTGGGCAGACTGGCTTCGTCTTTAATATAAACTTTCAGCGATTTGCGGGTGTCTTCCAGGGTCCAGGCCGGATTAGGCTGTTTCGGAGTAGCCTGTAAATGCTTGATCACGCCGCGAATTTCATCATCGGACAGCTTGCCGTAAAACGGCGGCATCAAGGTGTCAAAGCTGCCGGTCATCACGATAGTGCGCAAAGCAGTCGGGCTGCGGCCCTTCAGCTTATCGGCATTCAGCGCCGGCGCCAGATAGCCGCCGTAATCCGCACCGTGACAACTGGCGCAATTGTCTTGATACAATTGGTTCATATCCTCGGTTTTGGCCGCAACGCCGCCGCTGAACATGCCCAGGGCGATAGCGCTGCCCAGCAGGGAATGATGCAGTTTTTTTATTGTTGGTTTCATTATTATTCCTGTCATCCGCATAAAAAACCCAGCCCGAACCTGATTCCGGGCTGAGGCCATAAGATATTGACTCGCTATTACTTTACCTGCGCCGCTCAGCGCTGTCAATGCATAAAGTTCCGTGTTAAATCCGGCCCATAGCTGCTGGCGGCAACTTTATCACATCCCTAGGTTTTCCCGAAGCCCTAGCCCAAACAGTCAGATAATTTTGATTCGATAATAGTTTGACAAGCAAATTTGATCGGCATATAGTATCGACTCGCTATAAAACTAAAAGAACAGCGAAACAACACCCTTATTTCCCATGTTTTTCAGGAGAACATCATGAACCCACATCCTCAACATCCAGAAACCGATTACATTCTCAGATATGTTGTGGTGGCCGCCATCCTCGCTATTGGCGCACTGCTGGCCGTTAAACTAAACGAAAACGAAAAGTTCGCCCCCATCAAAGCCCAACTCCAGGAAGAATCCAAGCTCATGAACATCCGCGTCCTCAACGAAACCGGAGCCTGAGCATGAAAATCCTCATCGCCGCCGCATTAATGGTATTGACCATGCCCAGCATGGCCACCGAATACATCTTCCGCGACCTGATGGCCAACACCCTGCCGTCAGCCCAATGCCGCACCCCGGCCCAGGCCAGCGAAACCGCCAGCAAACCCTATACCCTGGAACGCTACAGCAAACAGTTCTGCCAAACCCAGGGTTACGGTTGGCATCTGCACCAAATCAAGACCGCCGGCACCACCATTTGCACGCCCTGTGCCGACCAAACCGAGCTGCAGAAATGCCATCAGCAGGATGTCGTAGTATCATGTCAACGTGTAAAACCGGGATCGGTGGGCATGTTGCCAGGCAAGGGTTGATAAACCCCCCGACTGCCGCCCAATACGGGGCAGGCGGGAACAGCCTGCCCCGACTATTCCGGTCAGCAAAATCGCCTTAAGCCCATAACTGCAAATCGAGCATGGATTACTTCCCCCTTTTTTTAGACCTGAAACAAAAAAACTGTCTAGTTGTCGGCGCCGGCCCGGTCGCCGCCCGTAAAATTGAAGCACTGGCCGGCGCTGGTGCGCAAATTCGGGTGGTGGCGCCGCAAATCAGCACCGCTGTTACCGATTTACAAAATCGCTATAACCTGGATATCCAGCAAAAGACTTTCGAAGCTGTCGATTTAACCGGCATCTTTCTGGTGGTGTGCGCCACGGATCAGCATGAGCTAAATAAAGCGATTGCCGCCGCCGCCCAGCAGGCCGGGCTACTGGTTAATGTGGTCGATAACCCTGCACTGTGCAATTTTATCTTTCCGGCCATAGTTGACCGCTCACCCTTGCTGATCGCCATAACTTCAGGCGGCGCAGCGCCGGTGCTGACCCGCTTGCTGCGCGCTAAAATCGAAACAGTAATCCCGGCTGCTTACGGCAAGCTGGCCGAGTTTGCCGAAAAATTCAGACCCTTGGTCAAACAAAATCTAAAATCAGCTCCGCAACGGCGCATTTTTTGGGAAAACACCTTGCAGGGTAATATCGCCGAACAGGTGTTTACCGGTAATCAGACTCAGGCCGAAGCTTTATTGCGGGAAAGTCTGGCGGTCGATCCGCAGCCCACCGCAGACGGTGAGGTTTATCTGATAGGCGCGGGTCCCGGCGACCCGGATTTATTGACATTTCGAGCCTTACGGCTGATGCAGCAGGCCGATGTGATTGTCTACGACCGGCTGGTATCTGCCGAAATCATGAATCTGGCCCGGCGCGATTCCGAAAAAATCTATGTCGGCAAAGAACGTAATAATCACAGCCTGCCCCAGGAATCCATCAACGCCTTGCTGATCACGCTGGCTCAGGCCGGCAAGCGGGTAGCACGGCTAAAAGGCGGCGACCCGTTTATTTTTGGCCGAGGCGGTGAAGAAATCGAAACCCTGATGCAGCAAGGCATCCGCTTTCAGGTGGTGCCGGGGATTACCGCCGCTTCCGGTTGTGCCAGCTATGCCGGTATTCCGTTGACCCATCGCGATCATGCCCAGGCCTGTTTATTTGTCACCGGCCATTTACGCGACGGCAGCATCATCAACCAAAACTGGCCGCAACTGGCCGCTCCCAATCAAACGGTAGTCATTTATATGGGCTTGGTTGGTCTGGAGATCATCTGCCGGCAACTCATCGCCCACGGCTGCGCCGCCGGCCATCCCATTGCCGTTATCCAGCAGGGCACCACCAAAGATCAGCGTATCATCATCGGTACTTTGACCGATATGCCGGAACGGGTTACTCAGGCCGGATTGAAAGCCCCCACCCTGATAATTGTCGGCAGTGTGGTCACTCTACACAAACAATTAGCCTGGTTTCATCCCTAACTGTATGCAGATGTGCAGGCTGAACAGAGTGACTCGTTACAGCCCGCTTTATCGCGACCCGTAGCCGCGATGCAACGTAGTGGAATCGAGGAATTCGCAGCGTAACCTTAATCAAAGCAGCGTCAACGAAATTCAGCAATGCCCTGTACCGCTAGCCCCAAAAGCAACTATTAACCCAAAAAACCGTGCGCAACGGGTTGCTATAGCCCGCTTTATCGCGACCCGTAGCCTCGATGCAACGTAGTGGAATCGAGGAATTCGCAGCACAACCTCAATCAAAGCAGGTCAGCGAAATTCAGCAATGCCCTGTACCGCTAGCCCCAAAAGCAACTATTAACCCAAAAACCGTGCGCAACGGGCGACTATAGCCCGCTTTATCGCGACCCGTAGCCGCGATGCAACGTAGTGGAATCGAGGAATTCGCAGCACAACCTCAATCAAAGCAGCGTCAGCGGAATTCAACAATGCCCTGTACCGCTGCCCCAAAAGCAACTATTAACCCAAAAAACCGTGCGCAACGGGCGACTATAGCCCGCTTTATCGCGACCCGTAGCCTCGATGCAACGTAGTGGAATCGAGGAATTCGCAGCGTAACCTTAATCAAACCAGCGTCAGCGGAATTCAACAATGCCTTGTACCGCTAGCCCCAAAAGCAACTATTAACCCAAAAAACCGTGCGCAACGGGTTGCTATAGCCCGCTTTATCGCGACCCGTAGCCGCGATGCAACGTAGTGGAATCGAGGAATTCGCAGCGTAACCTCAATCAAAGCAGGTCAGCGAAATTCAGCAATGCCCTGTACCGCTAGCCCCAAAAGCAACTATTAACCCAAAAAACCGTGCGCAACGGGCGACTATAGCCCGCTTTATCGCGACCCGTAGCCTCGATGCAACGTAGTGGAATCGAGGAATTCGCAGCGTAACCTCAATCAAAGCAGGTCAGCGAAATTCAGCAATGCCCTGTACCGCTAGACCCAAAAGCAACTATTAACCCAAAAAAACCGTGCGCAACGGGCGACTATAGCCCGCTTTATCGCGACCCGTAGCCTCGATGCAACGTAGTGGAATCGAGGAATTCGCAGCGTAACCTTAATCAAACCAGCGTCAGCGAAATTCAGCAATGCCCTGTACCGCTAGCCCCAAAAGCAACTATTAACCCAAAAAATAGCCTTTAAAAAAGCATAATGCTAGCTTATGCCGAGTAATGACAATAAATTTCGATTTCGCTTACAGCCTATAGCCAATCTTGATCTAATTTTTCAATAACTTGCCGCTCAGGTTATAATAAACGGCTTTTTCTTGATTACATAAATTAGCCGCAATGAGTCAACAACGTAAAGCAGTAGCCTTAATTTCCGGTGGTCTGGATTCCATGTTGGCCGCCAAGGCCGTGATGGATCAGGGCATACATGTTGAGGGTATCAATTTCTTTACCGGGTTTTGTGTAGAAGGCCATACCCACGCCATCCGCAAGCGCGATACCGATAAGCCCAAACGCAACAACTCGTTGTGGGTGGCTGAACAGCTAGGCATCAAACTGCATATCATCGATATTATCGAAGAATACAAGCAGGTGTTGCTTAATCCCAGACACGGTTACGGCGCCAATATGAATCCGTGTCTGGACTGCAAGATTTTCATGGTCAACAAAGCCAAGCAATGGATGCAGGAAAACGGTTTTGACTTCATCATCACCGGTGAAGTCATGGGGCAGCGCCCCATGTCGCAACGCAAGCAGACCATGCCCATAGTCGCAGCCCAATCCGGGGCTGATGACTTATTATTACGCCCCTTGTCGGCTCAATATCTGCCTATCACTTTGCCGGAGCGGGAAGGTTGGGTAGACCGAGACCGGCTATTCAATTTCACTGGCCGATCTCGCAAGCCGCAAATGAATCTGGCCAAGGATTATGGTTTCAGTGATTATGCCCAACCAGCGGGTGGTTGCTGTTTTTTAACCGATGCCAGTTATTCCAAAAAACTGGTGGATCTATGGCAGGCGCGCGGTGAGCGTGATTACGAACTGGATGATGTTATGCTGTTGAAAGTGGGGCGGCATATCCGTCCCAGACCCAATTTTAAACTGATAGTTGCTCGTGAGGACGGCGAAGCCCAATTTATGAGCGGTTATAAAAAAGAATTTATCAGTCTGAATTGCGCTAGTCATCGCGGTCCGCTGGGCCTGATTGACGGCCGGGTCAGTGCCGAAGATTTACAGCTGGCCGGGCAAATTATCGCCCGTTACGGCCAGGGGCGTGATTCTTCCCAGGTTGAGGTCACTATTCGCGACCAGTCCGGCCTGGAACACAATATAGTCGTGCAACCTTTGTTGGCCGAGCAAATTCCACCCGAGTGGTTTGTATGAGTAGTCATGTTTTAAATGTGCGGCGGCTGTTATGTCCCTTGCCGGTCATTCGTACCCAGGATAAAGTCAAAACCCTGCAAGCCGGGGAAGTGTTGACAGTGGAATGCACCGATCCCGGCGTCATGCAGGACATTCCGGCCTGGTGCCGCATCAATGGCCATCTAGTGTTGGAAACTCGTCAGGAAGCGGGTGAATACATCGTGGTTCTGCAAGTCGGCTAAGCTGGCGTGGAGCCGGAGTAGGGCACCGACAGTGGTCAGTTGTGATTGAAACTGACGCGGTTATATGTTTAGAATCATGTAACTCGACAGATAATTTAACTTTTAAGCGGAAAAACTATGGCAGTTGGTCACAATCCCTTCCCGGAAATGCATAGCGTCAAAGGCATCAAGCTGGGTAGCACTAATGTCGGTATCAAACAGACCGTACGGGATGATATTTTAGTTATCGAAATGGCGGCGGGGGGCTCCTGCGCCGCAGTATTTACCCAAAATGCGTTTTGTGCAGCCCCGGTGCATCTGGCCAAATCGCATTTAAATCAGGAGCCGCGCTGGCTGCTGATCAATTCCGGCAATGCCAATGCCGGTACCGGCAAACAAGGTCTACAGGATGCTTTTGCCTGCTGCGCCAGTCTGGCTGGAGAGGTGGATGGGCTGGCTCAGCAGGTGCTGCCATTTTCGACTGGCGTTATTGGTGAGCCGCTGCCGGTGGCTAAATTGACCAGCGGTCTGGCGGCGGCAGTGGCTAATCTGGCCGAAGATCACTGGCCGCAAGCGGCCCAGGCCATCATGACCACCGATACCTTTGCCAAGGGCGCATCCGAAATCATCAGCATAGCCGGTCAGCCCGTTACCATTACCGGTATTTCCAAAGGCGCGGGTATGATTCAGCCTAATATGGCCACCATGCTCGGTTTTATCGCCACCGATGCCAGCATCGAAGCCGGCTTATTACAGCAAAGTTTGGCGGCAGCGGCGGAACACTCTTTTAACCGAATTAGTGTGGATGGCGACACTTCCACCAATGATGCCTGTGTATTGCTGGCCAGTGCTGGTGCTGCCGCCCCTGAAATTAGCGCCGATACCCCCGAATATGAAGTCTTCAATGCGGCCTTGCATAGAGTCTGCAAGCGATTGGCCGAACTGATCATTCGAGACGGGGAAGGGGCGACCAAGCTGATGCGAATTGTGGTGGAACAGGCCGATACCGTAGCTGAAGCCGTATTGGTTGCTAAAACCATCGCCCATTCACCCTTGGTTAAAACTGCTTTTTTTGCCAGTGACCCTAACTGGGGCAGAATTCTGGCTGCCGTTGGCCGGGCCGGTGTAGAAAATCTGGAGCTGGAAAAAATCGAAATCTATCTGGGTACGGTCTGCATCGTTGAAAATGGTGGCCGATCACCCAGTTATACCGAACAGGATGGTCAACGGGTGATGAATCAGCCGGAAATTACCATCACGGTGCGGCTGGGGCGCGGTGCAGTCAGTGAAGAGGTGCTGACTTGTGATTTTTCCTATGATTATGTGCGTATCAATGCCGAATACCGCACCTGAATGAACGCCAGGGTGGAATTGCATGTAGCGGTGGGCGTCATAGACGACCGGCAAGGTAATATCCTGATTACCTTACGCCCCAATCATACTCATCTGGGTGGCTTGTGGGAGTTTCCGGGCGGTAAACTGGAGGCCGGTGAAACAGTGCCGCAAGCCTTGCGCCGAGAATTGCAGGAAGAAATCGGCATAGATGTGCAAGCCGCTACGCCGTTGATCAAGGTCAGGCATGATTACGGCGACCGCCGGGTGTTGTTGGATGTGTGGCGGGTCAATGCCTATAATGGGGTGGAAACCCCGCGTGAAGGCCAGGCCATGCGCTGGGTAAACGTCCGCCAACTTAACCAATATCAGTTTCCGGCGGCCAATCAGCCTATCATCAAAGCCGCGCAACTTCCGGTTTATTACGCCATCCTGGAAGGCCGGCATATCGACGAAGTGTTGGCAAACTGCCGGCGGATCTTGCAGCAAGGCATCAGGTTGTTGCAATTTCGGGTTAAATCTTTGGCTGTTGAGCTGTTGCCGGCGGCACTAAGGGCAGTGCAGGACTATTGCCGTCAATATCAGGCCGTACTGTTGATTAACGCCGATTTACCCTTGGCGGATGCTGTTGCAGACGGCTGGCATCTGAGCAGCCGGGCTTTGCAAAACTGTAGTGCCCGACCCTCAGGTGCCACTTGGCTGGCGGCATCCTGCCATAATCTGGCCGAATTACGCCAAGCCGAGCAATTAGGTGTGGATTTTGTGGTGCTGGCCCCGGTGCAAGCCACTACCAGTCATCCCGGCCAAGCCGCACTGGGTTGGGCTGAGTTTAGCCAATTGACCGATCAGGTTAATTTGCCGGTTTACGCCTTAGGCGGTTTAGGCTTGGCCGATCTGGATCAAGCCAGCCAATCCGGAGCCCAGGGCATCGCCGGCATCAGCGCATTTTTAGCCGCAAGCTAATCCGGAAACAATTCCTCGTCTGCCAGATCAATCACGGCCGGGCCGGGAATCTTATGGGCTTCGGTTGCCCAGTCACCTAAATCAATTAACTTACAACGTTCCGAGCAGAATGGTTTAAAAACTTCGGCAGCGATCCAGGCGACAGGTTTATGGCAACTAGGACATTTAACCGTGGTAATAATAGCTGAGTCTGTCATTAGAACATACAGCGGGTTAACCAAAACTCGATGTCCTCACTCACCTGACTAGGTCGGTTTTCGTCACTGGAGGGTTTCATGAAACGCACACTAAAACGGTGTTTACCGCCGCTGATTTCGGCAAAACACAATTGTTCAGCCGCGATACTCACTCTTAGCAATTGCACCGGGTGGGTTTTATCTAGCGCCAGCTGAAAAAAACCGGCTTTTGCGGTTTCCTTGCTGGGCATATTACTTTGCCGAATAAAGCCCATAATTAAATCAATCGCGGTGCGGATGTCGCTAAACGGCTGAGTCCAGCGTTCCAAATCTATTTGCTGCTGGGTTTGATCCTGTTCCAGCCAATAATGGAATGCCGGTAAATCAAATGAGCAACTGCCGCCCGGAATAGAGTTACGTTGCGAGATGCTCTGAAACAGATCGCTTTCCATGACTTTAATGCCGATTTTACCGTTGGCACTATACAGATTACGGCTGGCTTGATTTAATTCAGCCAAGGTTTCCTGTAGCTTATGAGTATCGATGTTCTGACTGTTGACCAGATGATTTAATACCTTGGTGTGTCTGTCAAGCTCCTTGATCAGTTCCGATTTTAAATCGCTGCGACTGAAAATCGTTAAAATATCCAGTAACACTCCAATAGCGGCGCGTTTATCAAAAATGGCAGAACCCGCCATAAAATGGCTGAGTTGATGGAACAATTGTTCCAGTCGCATGAAAACCCGGATTCGTTCATTGAGCGGGAATTCGTAGGTGGTTTGTGTATTCAAGCCGAAGATATCCTGACAGAGGCTAATAAAATGTAGGAATTGTGCAGTCTTTTAATCTGTTCTGCAAGTTGTGTCACTGTAGTCGAGTTGTCAAGCACATCATCCGCGCTGGCAAGCCGTTGCAGGCGTGACATTTGTCCGTCCATGATCGCCAAGGCTTGCATCCGGCTCAACTGATCGCGCTGCATAACTCGCTCAATCTGCTGGCTGGGGCTGCAATCCACCACCAGCACCCGGTCAACCAGTCCGGGTTGCCAGGTTTCCAGTAATAGCGGCACGGCAGCAATACAATACAAGCCTTGTGCAACCGCTAACTGGGTGGTAATTTTCGCATAAATCAAAGGGTGCAGTATGCTTTCCAATTGTCGTTTGCGTTCGGCATTGGTAAACACCAGGTCACGCAACGCAGCCCGATCCAAGCTGCCGTTGGATTGCAATATCTGTGGGCCGAATTCAGCAGCCAACACAGTTAGAGCCGGCTGACCGGGTTCCACCAACTGCCGGGCAAGCAGATCGGCATCGATAATCGTTATCCCCTGTTCTGCAAACAGCCGGCAAACTGTCGATTTTCCACTGCCGATGCCGCCGGTAAGGCCGATTTTCAGCATCTATTATAAACCTGTCACTTGTAAATACAGGCTATTCAACTCTTGGCCCCAAACTAATGCCAACCAGCCTGCTGCTGCCAGATAAGGGCCGAATGCCATAGGCTGACCCAGTGCCAGTTTATGCCGTGACAGCTGGTAAATACCCGCTAATGTGCCGAATAATGAAGCCATCAACACAATTATCGGTAAAACCTGCCAGCCCAGCCAAGCTCCACATAAGGCCAGCAGCTTAAAGTCGCCGTAACCCATGCCTTCTTTGCCCGTCAACAGTTTAAACAGTTGATAAATAATCCACAGGCTCAAATAACCGGCAATTGCACCAATAATTGCATCGCGGCAGTCACTGAACACCGAAAATACATTCACCAGTAAACCCAGCCACAACACCGGCAAACAGATAGAGTCGGGCAGTAATTGTTGGTCTATATCAATCGCGCTGAGGGCAAGTAGTGCCCAGCTTAAAATCAGGGCAAAGCCCAATGCCGGACTCCAGCCAAATCGCCAGGCCAATAGTCCGGCACTAAATCCTGCCAATAGCTCAACTAGCGGATAACGTAGGCTGATCTTTTCACCGCAAGCCCGGCAGCGCCCGCCGAGCAGCAAATAACTTAGCAGCGGAATATTATCATAGGCTTTGATAACGGTTTGACAAGCCGGGCAGTGCGAACCCGGCCACAGCAAATTTACCGGCGCAGGTGCGGCTTCGGCTGGTAAACCCAAAAACACCAGGCATTCCACACGCCAACCATATCGAAGCATGACAGGCAGTCGGTAAATGACCACATTCAGGAAACTGCCCACCATCACCCCCAGCAGCCCAGTTAAGCCTATCAGCAGCAGCGGAGAGTCTTCAAGAAGTGTCAATTGCATCAGTATAATATGATTTAGGCCGGCTTCTGGTTAATGGGAAAATCAGGCTGGTAGTCGACCAATCAGATTTTGACCGATACGGCAAAGCCAGATTGATCCACTACACTAAGTAGGGCCGTAGGATGTGCTGAACGTAGTGAAGCGCATCAATCCCGGATGCTCCGATCCACTAGCCGATGAGTATCATCAGCTCAAATTGGCGGCTATTGTACAACAACTAAGCGTTAAAATACCGTATCTTCAGCACTGATAATAGTGTCTGGTATGCTACTGATATGGCGGTTCAACAAGGCAAACTGTTGCAGACTCAATGCTTCGGCACGTAGATTAGGGTCTATGCCCAAACTGGACATGACTTGATCGGACACTAGATTTTTCAAAGAATTACGGATGGTTTTCCGGCGCTGGGAAAACGCTGTGGTAACCAAGAGCTGAAAGCTTGGCAAATCTCTGATCTCAACCGGTGCAGTCTGATGTGGCGTCAGTCTGACGATGGCCGATGTGACCTTAGGCGCAGGATGAAAACTTTCCGGCGGCACATCAAACAAATATTCCACTTCACAGAAATACTGCATCATCACACTGAGTCGGCCATATTGCTTATTGCCCGGCTCAGCGCAGATACGTTCAACTACCTCTTTTTGCAGCATGAAGTGCATATCGGCTACACAGGCAAAGTTTTCCAGCACATGAAACATTAAAGGTGTAGAAATATTGTAAGGTAAATTGCCGATGATACGCAGTTTCTCGGTAGTGCTGACCAGGCTGGAAAAATCAAATTTCAGCGCATCCGCGCTGTGTATCGTTAATTGCGGCTGATCGGCAAACTCAGTTTGCAAATAACTCACCAAGTCACGATCCAACTCTACCACATCCAGTTTGATACCCGTCTTTAACAATGGCCGGGTCAACGCGCCTAGGCCTGGGCCGATCTCCAGCCAGTGTTGACCGGCCAAAGGCCGGGCCTGAGCCAGAATTTGCTGAATGATATGTTGATCCTGTAGAAAATTCTGGCCGAAACGTTTACGGGCTTGATGGGTCATGGTTATATGTAAAACGGACGTAAGGAAGGCTTTTCAGCCAGACTAAATAAGGCCAGTATACTGGAAAACCCAGTCAGGCTTTGCTACTTGCCTAAATGGTTTTGGCTGCGGCCATGTCCAATGCAACTTTCAACGCATATTGCAGGCTGCCCAAATGGGCCAGACCGCTACCGGCCAGATCCAGCGCCGTACCATGATCAACCGAAGTACGAATCAAAGGCAAACCCAAAGTGATATTAACCGCTTCGCCAAATCCTTTGTACTTTAATACCGGCAGGCCTTGATCATGATACATGGCCAGCACAGCATCGGCATGGTCCAAATATTTGGGGGTGAACAGCGTGTCTGCCGGTAAAGGACCGCGCAAGTCCATACCTTCTGCGCGTAATTCCTGTAATACTGGTTCAATCACATCAATCTCTTCCCGGCCCAAATAGCCGTTTTCGCCGGCATGCGGGTTCAGACCGCACACCAGTATTTTAGGTTTGGACACCCCAAAACGCAGTCGCAAATCATTATCCAGTACCCTGATCACCTCGGACAGGGTTTGCCGGGTGATTGCCGCACTCACTTGGGCCAGTGGTAAATGTGTGGTTACCAGAGCTACCCGCAAACCGGGTGTAGCCAGCATCATCACCGGATGAGCGCCGCTCAGCTCGGCAATAAATTCGGTATGGCCGCTAAAGCTAAAGCCGGCGGCATTAATAACACCTTTATGCACTGGCCCAGTCACCAGCGCGGCAAACTGACCGTGCAGACAGCCGATCACCGCCTGACAGATACAGTCCAGTACATAAGCGCTATTGGCCGGGTTTAGTTCACCGCAGCGCACCGAGTCGGCCAGGGCTACAGGCATTACCGTCAAACGGCCCGCAGACTGGATGCGGTCAACCGTGGGGTCAAATACATCAATCTCCAGCTCCAAATTCAATTGCTTGGCTCTATCCCGCAATAACTGTGGGTCGGCCACCACAATCAACTGACAGGGTAGTGCCAGTTGCGCCAGTTGGACGCATAAATCCGGGCCTATCCCGGCCGGTTCACCAGGGGTCAGGGCAATACGAGGCAGGGCAAGGACTAAGGACATGGTTTATTTATAACAGGGGTTGGGAGCGGCGGCGACTGGGTCGGCTTAGATAGGAATATGTTCCTGGCAAATCAGCTCACTTTCCGGGTTGGTCAAGGGTTGTTGAGTCAGCTGGCAAAAAAAACCGCCGTTCTGTGCACTGAAATTACGGCAGGTTTTACACACCCCAAACGATTGCGACTGATTGGCTTTTTGCAAAGCGGTTAGTGCCTGTTCAAACACATTCGCCCCGGAATCGCTGATTTCGGCACCTCGTAAAATACTGGTGGCGTTATCAAACAATTGCGCAGGTCTGGCAAGTTTTAGAATCGATTCGCCGGCAGGTAGCAAGGCCAAATGCACCACACGCTTGTCGCTAACATCTGGGGTTTTGCTGATATAGCCCTTTTTTTCCAGGATAATCAGGGATTGCGATACTGTGCCGCGCGTCATGCCCAGATAATTAGCCAGCGCAGCCGGAGTATTGCTGTATTTGTTGCAACGCGCCAGATAATTAAGTACCTGGAAATGCACGACCTGCAAACCCAGCTCAGTACAACGCTTACGCTCTTCAGAGCGTATTAGCGTGGTCATGCATTCAATTAATTCATAAATATCAGTTTGCATGGGTATTAATGGGTGCTGATTTGCTGCAAGTAATGCCGCATCGAGCGGACTAAAAAAGCCAAAATTTATAATATAAGATTAACAGAAGAAATTATAGTTGCCGGTCGGGGTTCATATATTTTCGGCATAAATTGATTTTTATGCAATAAGTTTATGATAAATATATATGTTTTTTAAAATTCCTGCGGATTCGATAACACTGAACAGCTATAGATTGTAGAAGATAGCCCAAAAACCCGCGCTGAAAAAGACTAATCCGGCAATTTCAAATCCGCTGCCGAGACTTCAGCCAACCGTTGCGGTGAACCGATATCCAGCCACAAGCCCTGATAATACTCACCGCTAACCTGAGCCTGGCGCATGGCTTGCTCCAAAACCGGGCGCAGCTTATAAGGGCCGGCCGGAATATCACTAAACAGGGCCGGGTGATAAATGCCTATGCCGCTGAAAGTCAGTTTGGACCCACCAGTTTCCGTCAAGCTGCCGTCAACATTCAGTTGAAAATCGCCTTGCGGATGATGGGCAGGGTTATCGATGAGCACCAAATGAGCAAGTGCAATGGTTTTAGTCCGCAATTGTGCCAGCGGATAAGCGCAAATCACATCGGCATTTACCACCAGAAACGGCGCATCACCCAGCAAGGGCAGGGCGTGGCGGATACCGCCGGCTGTTTCCAAAGCCGTATCGCCTTCATCGGAGTAAGCGATATGCAAACCCCAGCGCTGGCCATTGCCGCAAAACCTGCGGATTTGTTCGCCCAGATGGGCCAGATTGATGACAATATCGGTAAAACCGGCGCCGGCCAGATTTTCCAGGCTGTATTCAATCAAGGTCTTGGTGCCGGCCTGCAACAACGGTTTCGGGGTGGTGTCCGTCAACGGCCGCATGCGTTCGCCGCGTCCCGCCGCCAGTATCATAGCCTTCATAGCGCCGTCCGATAAATCGGTAATACCTGACGGGTTAAAAATACCTTAAACGCCTCAAGTTCCGGGTAAAGCTCACATACTGTGGTGATATGCGCCATCGTGCGGGGAATATCGGCCAGATAACCGGACTTACCGTCGCGTAAATGCAGGCGGGCAAAAATCCCCACCGCTTTCAGATGCCGTTGTAAACCCATCAGATCAAACCAGCGCTTAAACAAAGCAAAATCAACCTGGACCAGCCCGGCTTGCCCTAGTTTTTGATAATAATCATAAGCCCATTGCTCCACTCTGGTTTCCGGCCAGCGGATATAACAATCGCGTAGCAGCGATACCACATCGTAACTAATCGGCCCGATCACCGCATCCTGAAAATCAATAACCCCTGGGGCATCGCCATCCAGCACCATCAAATTTCGGCTGTGAAAATCCCGATGCACACACACTTGCGGTTGCTCCAGTGCCGAATCAATTAATAACTGCTGTAAAGGCTGCCTGATAGATATTGGTAAAGTCACCCCCAGCCATTTTTCCAGAAACCAGTCAGTAAAAATCGCCAATTCCCGGCTGAGCAGCGCTGTATCGTAAGCCGGCAGACCACAAACCGCGCAATCGATACCGGTTTGTAATTTCAGCAGACTGCTCAGAGCCTGACGGTAAAGCCGGCCGGCATTGCCGGGGTTCAGGCTATCAAGCAAATTGACTGAGCCCAGATCCTCCAACAGCAAAAACCCCAGCTTGCTGTCATGCTGGAAAATATGCGGAACATGCAGACCGGCACTGCCAAACAGCTGGGCAATCCGGATAAACGGTTCAGTATTTTCCTGCTCGGGCGGCGCATCCATGACAATATGCCGGCCGCCGCTATGTATCACCCGGAAATAGCGGCGAAAACTAGCATCGCTGGAAGCCGCCGTCAGCTCAATAACCTCTAAAGCCAAACTGTTTTCCAGCCAATTTATCAGGCTTAAACTGCGTGCATCATGATCAAGTAAAGACATTATTTAATAAAGCAGGGCATCCTGGGGTAAAATAGAATATGCATTTTATTCGATTTTTATTCTGCTAAGTATAATTAGCCGTTTTTCCTCATACATGAATCATTGGTTTTTTAATTTTTGGCTTACGCTACTATTGTTCCCCGGACTAGTCCAGGCGGTTGGCAACTCAGCATGGGATTGTGAGCAAAACAGCAATGGCGAGTGGACCTGTCTAAATCAGGGTACACCTGCGCCGGAACCTGCTAAACCACAGATCATCAAAACCGAGAAAAAGCCGCAAGCGGCTCAAGCCGAAATAATAGCTGCGCCGCAAACTGTGCCGCTTGAGTCCAGTCCTGGCCCTAAGCCAGTGGCCGTACCCGCACCTGCCCCGGATATTGCCGGAGCAACCGATGCCGGATCTGGCCCAAATTTAGCTGCGCCTAGCGCCAAAACCCAACAGCCCCTACCGGCCAGTCAACCGCAACCCGCAGCAGTCAGCGAAACAGTCAAGCCAGCGCCGGCAAAGCATCGGGTGCATATTACCGAAAACCAGAAACCGCAATTGCAAAAAGTTGAACCAAAGCCTGCGGCGGCACCGCCTGTTGCAGCGGAAGGGCAGCCGGATGGTTGGACTTGTTTGTCCGGCAGCGAAAAGTCAGCCTGGAATTGTAATCTGGTTGGCACCGACCAGCACGGTGAAGCTCAGCCGGTGGCTATCAGCAATGAGTCCAACTCATTCAGATTACTGACACCAACTTTTAGCCATCGTCAGGAAATGCAGTTTCAGCAACTGCGTAGCGAATTTAACCAGGATCCCTGGCAAGGTTGCGAGAACTGGTCGGGTAGAAAACCCAAAATGGTGGGCGTATCCGCTGCAGCACGTGACAATGCCGTAACCGATGTCACGGCCGATTTTAGCGAAGCTTTTCAGGGTGAAGTGCTTAATTTTGCCGGTAATGTCGACTTGGTACGTGCCGACCAGCATCTTAAAGCCGATCAAGCCAGTTATGATACTGTAGCCGAAACCATGGATGCTCAGGGTAATGTCACTTATCGGGAAAGTACGTTGGCTTTGGCCAGCGACAGTATGGCATTACGGATGAATACCGACGAAGCGCGGATGAGAAATGCGCTGTTTATCTCCGGCGACGGCCCATTACGGGGGCGGGCCGCTGCCATGTTCAGAGATAATAAATCCCAGTCGCGTTACACCCAAACCGAATTTACCAGTTGTGCGCCCGGCAATCAGGACTGGATTATCCACGCCTCCAGCCTGAAGATAGACAAAGACAGCGGCAAGGGTACGGCTAAAAATGCCTGGCTGGAGTTTAAGGGCGCGCCGGTGATCTACACCCCTTACATCTCATTCCCAACCGACAAACGCAGGCTGTCCGGAT
This sequence comes from Methylomonas paludis, assembly GCF_018734325.1. Lineage (NCBI taxonomy): Bacteria > Pseudomonadati > Pseudomonadota > Gammaproteobacteria > Methylococcales > Methylococcaceae > Methylomonas > Methylomonas paludis. Next base: position 940,694 of record NZ_CP073754.1, read on the forward strand.
TCATGGCGCCCACCTGGGGTAGTACTCAGCGTTCCGGCTTTTATGTCGCCGCCCCCTACTACTGGAATATTGCCCCCAATGTCGATACCATCATCACCCCGCGTTATTTCTCCGGACGGGGGGAAATGCTAAGCAACAAACTGCGTTATTTGACCAGCATATCTCAAGGTAGTTTTGGTGCCGAATTTATGCCCAATGACCAAAAACTGCATACCTCGCGCTATCAGGTCAGCCTCAAGGACAAAACCAATTTTACCAATCATTTAAACTCAATGGTTGATTTAAACTTTGTTTCCGACAAAACCTATTTCAACGATTTAAACAACGCCTTGGGCGTGCAAAGAAACAGCTTTCTGCACAGTCAGGCCAATCTTAACTACGGCATACAAGACCTGAGTGTTTCTACCGCTATCCAGCACTATCAATCGGTCGACCCCACCATCCAAAGCAGCGCACTGCCTTACGACGTTTTGCCCAAATTAAGCCTGAAAATGAATCACAATTTTGAAGGTATGCCGTTGCGGATAGGCATGGATACTCAGTATAGCGACTTTTACCATCCCAGCCTGGTCAACGGTCAGCGGATGATGGTGCAGCCGTCGATTTCCACACCGTTTGAGTCCAGTGCCGGCTTCTTTATACCCAAGTTTTCAGTGCAATCCACGCAATACCAGTTAAGCAATCAAAATGTCAACGGCTTGGCGGCATCCATCAACCGCACCTTACCCATATTCTCGGTGGATAGTGGCTTAATGGTGGAAAAATCGATGGATTTTACCGATGGCGCTTATAACAACATTATTGAGCCGCGCTTATTTTATTTATATATCCCGCGCAAAAATCAAAGCGATATACCGGTTTTTGATACCACCGCTTATGATCCCAACTTCAACAGCTTATTCCGCGAAAACAGCTATAGCGGCTACGACCGCTTACAAGACGCCAATCAGGTGACAGTAGCCGGAACCAGCCGATATATCAACAACAAAACCGGTTTAGAGCCGTTAAAAGTCAGTCTAGGCCAGATTTTTTACTTCCAGGATCGTACCGTCACCCTGACATCCTTGAACCAGACCAATCTGACCTCAGTGCCGATCCAGACCAGTAAAACCTCCAATATAATCACCGAAGTCAGTGGCCAGATTGATGAACACCTGTCCTACCTGACCGGGGCGCAGTGGAATGCTCAGGATAACCGCTTTGCCCGCGGCCAGGCGGTATTGAAATACCGCGATCAGCCGGACAAAATTTTTGATATCGGTTATCGTTACCGCAGTGCCACCGCCAACCCCTTGCTGGCGCCCAGCATAGTATCCGGTTCCACCAATGCCCTAGCCACCATCTCGCTGGCCGATGCCTCATTCCGCTGGCCCTTATTTAACGAGTGGGTTATTCTGGGGCGCTGGCAATATTCCTTAAATTTCGATAAAACTACCGAAAGCTTTATTGGTCTGGAAAAAGAAAACTGTTGCTGGCGGCTGCGCCTGATCGGCAGACGTTACATCAATGGTGCCACCACCTCCAGCTATGTACCCTCCAACCTGACTCCGGAAAATGCCTTTTTCGTCCAATTGGAGTTAAAAGGTTTGTCCGGTTTTGGCGACGACGTCGATACTTTCCTGCAAACCAACCTGAACGGTTATCACCGAGCCGGATACTTTAACTAAGCATGATGAAGATATTTATTATTGGCCTATGGCTGTTAGCGCAAGGATTGGGCCTGGTTGCCCAGGCCGAAACTTTGGAAAGAATCGTGGCAGTAGTCGAAGATGATGTAATACTGGAGCGTGAGCTTAATCAGGAAGTCGCCGCCGTCAGCGCCAAACTGCGCAGCAGCAATGTCATGATGCCGCCGGATTTTGTGCTGCGCAAACAAGTATTGGAACGCATGGTCATCGATAAATTACAGCGCCAACTGGCCACCCGTTCCGGGATTCAGGTCAGTGATGAAATGCTGCGCAATTCCGTTGCCGACATTGCGGCCCGTAACGGCATGTCAGTCGAGGATTTTCAGCAGGAGCTGAGCCGGCAAGGCCTGGAATTTAAAAAATTTGAAGACAATCTGCGCAATGAGATTGCCGTCAATCAACTGCGTGGCCGTGAAATCGGTTCCCGCATCAAAGTTACCGATGCCGAAGTTGCGCATTACATGGAAACCCAAAGCAGAGCCGGGCAGACAAATTCCCAATATCGGCTTGGCCACATTCTGATTGCCGTCTCAGAAGCTGCCTCAGCCAGTGCCATTCAAAAAGCCAAAGAAAAAGCCGATCAGGTAGTCAGTGATCTGCGGGCCGGCAAAGACTTCAAACAAACCGCAATCAGTGTTTCCAATGACGATAACGCCTTAAAAGGCGGAGATTTGGGCTGGCGTACCCTGAGCCAGATTCCCACACTGTTTGCCGACAGCGTCATCGGCATGAATCAAGGTGAAATTTCCGATCCGATTCGCAGTCCCAGCGGTTTTCACATCATCAAAATCCTGGAAATTGAAGGCGCAGGCCAGCATATAGTGACCAAAACCAAAGTGCGGCATATCTTGATCAAAACCAATGAATTGATCGACGATAATGAAGCCCGTAAACGCTTGCTGACCATCATCGACCGCCTCAAAGCCGGTGAAGACTTTGCCACCCTGGCCCGCACCCATTCCGACGACAAAGGCTCTGCCATCAACGGCGGCAGCCTGGATTGGGTTGTACCCGGCGCCTTAGTGCAGCCTTTTGAAGAAGCCATGAACAAGCTGGAAATCAATGAAACCAGCCCGCCGGTACAAACCCAGTTTGGCTGGCACATCATTCAGGTCATGGCCCGCGAAAGTCAGGACAATAGTGAGCAATTCAAGAAAGACCGGGTCAGGGACGAAATCCGCAAACGTAAAATCGAAGAAGAAACCGAATTATGGTTAAGGCGATTGCGGGACGAAGCTTTTGTTGAAGTTGATATGGACAGGCTCTAAATGGTCAGTACAGTACCGGACGATACCGAACAACAGGCCGCAGCCCTGGCGGCCAGTCTTGAGCAGATTATCGTTTTACAAAATCTGGATAAGCAGCGCCACTTAATTCAGCGCAGTGCGGAACGCCTGAACATCAGCGTACTGGATTGTGCCGCCGCGTTACTCTATAAACAACAGCCACCGCCAGTCAAAACCAGTAATCAGTTGCCGGTGCCGAAACCGGCCAAAAACAACTACCGCTTTGTGCGGTACCGGCTGGATATTGGCAGCCAGCATCAGGTTGCCAGGGAGCAAATACAAGCCGTGTTAATTTCCGAAGCGGGCGTGGATATCAAACGCATCGGCAAAATCGAAATCCGCCACGATCATACCCTGGTTGAGCTACCGGACGGTATGCCGGCCGATATTTTTCAATTATTGACCGAAGCCAGCATCAATGAGCGCAAACTGGCCATCAAACGCATCAAAAATAAACGCAAACCAGTTAAAAATTAAACACATAAACCTGATAAAAATCAGGGTAATCACTGAATTATAATGCCGGCAAATCATAGCTTACCAAGCCGCATCAGCCCCAGCCAAGTCGGAACATATCCGCAAATTTGCTCTCCAATCAGAGATTATGTCCGCAAACAGACCAATTCCACCGCAAAAAAGCCAAGTTTTTACAAATTCCAGGCCAATTTTCGCAGAAATAGCCTAAATAGTTGATAAATTAAAAGTTCAGAATAGTACAATAAGCCCATATTAAGCCGCCATACTGAGCGGCTGCGCTTTGAACATCGCCATAGACCATGACTATCCAATATATTAATACCTCGGCCCAACTCCCCGCACTTTGTGAGGCTATCAGTCAGCAGCCCTGGATTGCTTTAGATACCGAATTTTTAAGAGAAAAAACCTATTATCCCAAGTTTTGCCTGTTGCAAATCGCCAGCCCGGATTGGGTGGCTTGTGTCGATCCCATTGCGATAACCGATTTACAGCCTTTACTAGACGCCATCTATAACCCCCAAATCGTCAAAGTGCTGCATGCCTGCCGTCAGGATCTGGAGATTTTTTACCAGCTAACCGGCAAAATCCCCGGGCCGATATTCGATACCCAGATCGCCGCGCCCTTACTTGGATTTCAGGAAAACCCTGGTTACGCCATGCTGGTTTCCAGCTTTTTGAATGTTAACCTGAATAAAGCCCATACCCGCACTGACTGGTCAGAACGCCCGCTCAGTGCCGATCAAGTTCAATATGCTGCCGATGACGTCATCTATTTGTGCAAAATATACACCTTGATGAGCGAACAACTGGAAAAACTGGGACGGCGTGACTGGCTAAACAGCGATTTTCAATTATTGAACGATCCCGAGCTTTATCAAATGTCTCCGGAAAATGCCTGGTTGCGGATTCGCGGTAAAAACAAACTTACCGGCAAACAACTTTCCATCTTGCAAGCCCTCAGCGAATGGCGTGAACGTACCGCCCAAGCGGAAAACAAACCCCGCAACTGGCTATTGCAAGATGATTTTCTGCTGGAATTAGCTAAATTACAGCCGGTGACCTTGGCGGAACTGGCAAAAATTCGCAATATCAACGAACGCACAGTCAGCCGCTACGGCAAAATAGTCTGTGAACTCATAGATGCTGCTCGGCAGCGGCCACCCAAACCTTTGAATGAAAAAGATCGGCCGATCAAAAAAACCCAACAACATGAAGCAGTTCTGGATGTGTTAAGCTCTGTGGTAAGGGTGCGTGCCGAGGAAAACTCACTAAATCCAGTGATACTCGCCAGCCGTAAAGATCTGGAACAGCTTTTGTTCGAGGAAGAAGACTGTTTATTGCTGCAAGGATGGCGTTATAATATGGCCGGTCGTGAATTGCAGGGGCTGTTAAACGGTGAATACGCCCTCAGCCTGACCCCGAACAGCGTCTCCATTACCAAAGTCAGTAACTACGAATTGACTGAGATAACAGAAGCTTAATTGATAATCGGCGTTGGTTTTGCCGGTTCAAGCCAAACTTGTTCAAACCCTGGCCCCGGTCTTTTGCAAGACTATGTTTGTGTGGTCGCGGTAATTGGTAGCCCACAACCGCTATTCCGCGTTGCGGCAATCGGCGCTCAGTTGGTTTTTTGATTTGTTTAGCGAAACAAAAACGACTATCTACTAAAACCTAACCGATGAAGTGTTGGTTTTATAGCAGGTGCTGCTTGTTTGCTGCTGATATTCCAACACTTTTTTGGCAAAATCAAGGATTTACTAGGTGGACAATAGCCATTTTCATGGCCGGAAAATTTAATATTTAGTCTGATTAATAAATTTAAAATTGTTTTAAATCAACTGATTACTATCTATTTTGACCGTAAAAACCTTGTCCGCAGGTCTTTAAGTTTAAACAAAACATAAGCTGAAAAATTTGGGTATGTTAATTGCTTATTGTATTTTGATTGCGGCCCCATCAATTATTTGTAAAAATAAATCTTCATTTAACACAATCTTCACATTAGCTGGCTAAAATAGATATACGAACAGTCTATGCCAGTTATTTATCCGTTCGTCGCGCCCGATTGCGTTAGTGAATCACTCCTCAGCGAGGATGGTATTGAGTGTGGTAAATGACCTAATTTTATTGCGTCAAATAACACAGCTCAATTAAATTCGGGCCCTGAGCAGCAGGTAAACTTTGCATTGGTGGTTTATGGCGATTCCTAACCATCAGTTATGTAAGTATTATTGGTGTAAAGATAAAGCAATAGGGAAGAATATAATATTTGGTATATTTTTTGCTTTTTGTTAAAGAGCGGCAAATTTTAATTTAGCATAAACCGGACAAATTTAAGGAGTTAGTGATGAACAAATTTAAATTATTATCAAGCGTGGTTTTCGTTAGCCAACTATTAGTGAGTGGTATCAGTAATGTATCTGCTGGTGTAATAGATCTGACCGGCTCAACCGTCAGCGACAGCAATCTGGTTAGCTTTGTCGGCAACACAGCGACACTTTATACCGGCGATGACAGCGGTGCCACCTATACATCAAGTTTCGATACCTCAGGTTTTACTGACGGTTTTGGTAACCCAGGCACATTCGGTTCCGAGCTTTCCGGCAATATCAACCTGGCACCCCACACCGAGGTGAGTTTCGACTGGACTTTTTCAACCACTGACACAGTTGCCAACGATTTTTCACAGGTTTTGTTTGGGGGCACAAGCTATCAATTAGGTGATGTCACCACAGCCAACCCTTCTGCCACCGGTTCTATTCTGGGTGAGCCGGTTGCTGGCGAAATTTCCGGTCACTTTAGCCACATCTTTTGGAGTGGTTACAATGGGCCTTTGTATTTTGTAGTAAGCAATCAATTTGATAACTCTTACGGTTCGGCATTATCGATTTCCGGATTGCAATCAGCTGTTGTAGCGGTGCCTGAAACAGAAAGCTGGCTGATGATGGTGGCGGGGCTTGCTCTGTTAAGCGCAGCTCAGCGTCGTAAATCAACAGGCTTAAACTAAGCGCTCCATGCTATAAAACCGCAACCGGATTAGTTAATCTAATCGGTTCGGTTCATTCCCTAAGGATAAGGAGGATAGTTTATGAAATCCAAATTAATTAGTTTACCGTTGGTATTGCTGTGCATTGGTCATCCGGTGCAGGCCGCCATTGTCATACCGGATTTGAACTCGGTTTTAACTTCGGGTAAAGTGCCAAATGTCAATGACTGGAGCTTTTTTAACCGAGCCCAAACCTTGCATGTTACTGAAAATAATGCCAATAGCTATACCTTAACGGTTAGCGCCACTGTAAACGGTAGTGCAGCCTTTAACTTTTTCGCCCCGGATAACTCTGGTGTTTATACTGGAAAGGCCACCACGTTTACCTTAACTGCAAATTTCGATGCGGCGGGGCATTTTGTGGCCAGTGACAGTGATCGTTTCAGCATTATTGGTGAGTTTTCACCAAAAGCTGCTGTTGTCCTGGCTGGAGATACTGGAGTGTCAGTACCAACGACATCTGCGGTATTGTATGATGCAGCGGTCACCGACTTTGGCTACAGTACCGCACAAAATACCTTTGGTTTTGCCACAGAGTTTTTACCCTCATGGTCGAATCAAGTGCGTTTTACCGGCGGCAATCTTGGCGAATCGATTTACTTATACAGCAATGTGTTGAATGTTCCCGATTCCGGCAGGCTTAAACCGTTGATTGATGCGTTTAACAATCAGGATTTAAGCTCAGTTAGCGGTTTGACCGTCCGGGGTTTAAGTTCATTATCAGCCGTGCCGCTGCCCATGAGCAGCTTATTATTTGGTAGCGGATTGGCAGCATTTACAGTGATGCGGCGCCGTTACAATACACATAAGGCATAAGCGTTTTTTTGCTGAAAATAAACGTCGGTGGGCCAAGCAAAATATTGTAATGCCCACACGCCGTACGGGACGGAAGTTATGTTTTAACTGCTTAAAACATAACTGTGTCCAGCAACATCATCACAATAAACCCCAACATTAAAGCGAAAGTGGCATAACGGCATTTGCCGTTGATGTGGGTTTCCGGAATAATCTCTTCAGTAATCACAAATAACATCGCCCCAGCGGCAAAACCCATCGCCACCGGCAAAATGGCCGAAAACAGCGATACCATGGTAATTCCCAGAAAACCGCCGATCGGCTCCACCAGTCCGGTCAATGTTGCCAGCGCCACAGCCCGCCATTTATTAAAGCCTAAGCCCACCAGCGGCAGCGCAACGGCCAGACCTTCCGGTATATTCTGTAAACCGACAGCGATAGATAACGCCAAGCCATTTTTCATATCGCCATTGCCAAAACTCACCCCCACAGCCAAGCCTTCCGGAAAATTATGGATGGTAATGGCAATAATGAACAGCGAGATTTTTTCCATGGAATCCAGGCTGTTACCGGCAACAGTATCAAAATGCAAATGCGGCAGACGTTCATCAGCCACATGTATAAACAAGGCGCCCAGCGCTATACCGGCAGCAACGACCCAAATACCCAGTCCCGGCCAGAGCTGATTACCAAAATCAATACCCGGCATCAGTAGCGAAAACGCCGTTGCTGCCAGCATAACCCCGGCCGCAGCGCCCAGCATACTGCTAAACAGACGTTGGGAAATATCCTTCATGTACAAGGCTGGTAAAGCACCTACCCCGGTACCTAAGCCGGCCAGAATACTGCATAGAAAACCAAGCACAACCACGCCATCAAAAATCAGATATAAACTACCAAACACCAGTAATTGCAGGAGTAGGAATACCCCGGCAAATGTACCCCAGCGCTGCAAAGGCGGCAAGTCCAACACCTGTTGATAGCGCGGCCAGGCAGCCAGACGATAATAGAGCCGTAAGATAGTTGATTCAATGCGTAACATTTTGCAATTCCCAATCAATAAAAAGCCAGCGCGAATTATACTCAAGCTTGACTGCAAGCAAGCTAATATTAATTGAGTTCACGCATTTGCCCGTCAACCCGGTAGGCTGGCTGCGCTATCAGGCAAGCCGCCAAACTTCACAGACAGTTTGGCATTTTGCTACCGCAAAAAACCTGGCGCCGACAAGTTCAGCTTTTTCTTTACCAGAAAAATCGGCTATTTAAGCAGGCCCGTAGCCTCGATGCAAGGTAGTGGAATCGAGGGATTCGCAGCGTAGCCGTTATCAAATAAAGGCAAGGGAGGTTTACAATGGCCTCTACTGCTGTCCAAATCGCAATTAACCCAAACATGGCTTTAATTATTGGCTTAAATTAAAAACTAGGCAAAATGCTCAGCAGCGAAAAATAACTTTGTTTATTGATGTTCTATAATAGACAGGCGCAACAATTCATGTAAACGCTTTTGGACAGAGGATGTTTTATGGCTAAAAATATAGTACTTGCACACGGAGTTTTAGGGTTTGGCGGTAATGGCCGCTTGCCGATAGATTATTTTAACGGCGTGCTGGGACATTTGCGCCGGCAAGGTCACCAGGTACTGGCGCCGCAGGTCAACCCAATTGGCAGTGTACAACAACGTGCCGCACAATTAACTACGGCAATTAAAAATGCCTGGCCAGAAAACCAGCCGGTGCATATCATTGCCCATAGTATGGGCGGACTAGATGCCCGGCAAGCTTTAGCCGCAGATTCGCAACTGGCGGCGCAAGTCAAAACCTTGGTTACAATCGGCACCCCGCATCAAGGTTCACCAGTGGCAGATGCCATTCTGAATCCAACTGAACCGCTGTTTCAGCATATACCCCAAATCATACGGGATTGGTTGCAAGTCAATGCCGGTGCATTGCATGATCTCAGCAGTGCGGCAGCGCTGCAATTTAATGCCACAGTGGCCGATGTGCCGAACATCCGCTATCTCGAAGTAGCCGGCAACGCAGCGCTGGCCGGGCATGAATTACTACTGTTCAAACTGGCTGCCTATATAGGCGATATTTATGGTGAAATAAACGACGGCGTCGTCACCAGACAATCAGCCTTACGCCCCGGCCACGAACATTTGCCCGATTGGCCGGTAGATCATTTTGGCGAAATCGGCTGGAGTTTTGATGCCTTCCTGCCGTTTCGCGAACCCAGTCACCTGGCGCGCTATCGGGCTATCGCCGATATATTATAACAACTAATAAAGCCGCCATAAGCAATCGCAGCAAGCTGGCGAGTTGGTAATCATAAGATAGCTTGACATTTGTAGACGACCGGTCGTATATTATTGCCATGCGCAAAGTTGCCGACAAATACAGTAAAAAAACCAGACTGCTGGATCAAGGCGTCACCCTATTATTGGAAAAAGGTTATCACGGTAGCGGCTTGCAAGAAATTCTGGTCACGGTAAACATTCCGAAAGGTTCGTTTTACAGTTATTTCGCCAGCAAAGAACAATTTGCCGCCGAGGCCGTCAGCCATTACATCGAACCATTTATCCAGCGTTTGGCCGGGCATCTGCAAGATCCAGAGCGGGATGGCCTGGCAGCATTGCAGGCTTATTACCACGATTTGGTGGCGGAAGTGGCGCAAAGCGGGTTTAAAGGCGGTTGCCTATTGGGTAATCTGATGGCCGAAATCGGCGACACTAGCCCAATCTGCCGTCAGGCCTTACTGGATGCCGTGGCCCGATACAGCCGCTTACAAAAAGCCGCGCTGGAACGTGGTCAGCTGCAGGGTAAAGTGCGCAAGGATCGCGATGCCCAAAACATGGCTGATTTACTGTTCAATACCTGGCAGGGCGCTTTATTGCGAATGAAAGTAGAACAGTCGCTGGCACCTTTACAGGCAGTATGCGACGAATTGCTGGATCAGTATTTCCGGGCCTGAGCCTGGAGTGATAGCCGGATAGAGTCAGTTGACTGGTCCGGTATTTATGGGGTCTTATTAAAGACGACCGGTCGTTTATTATAAGGAGGCAGCTATGCCTAAATACATTATCGAACGAGATATACCCGGTGCCGGACAACTCAGCGCAGCCGAACTGCAGGGTATTTCGGCTAAATCCTGCGGCGTGTTGCGCCAGTTGGGGGCGCAAGTACAGTGGCTGGAAAGCTACGTCACCGCAGACAAGATTTATTGCATCTATATAGCGCCCAGTGAACAGGCGATACGGGAACATGCCGAATTAGGCGGGTTTCCGGCCAATCGTATCGAAGAAATTAAAACCATAATCGATCCGACCCGCGCCGAATAAAATCGCCGCGCTGCCATCAGCATTTTTATGCAACACATCATTCTCGGGGGAGAACCAACATGAAATACAAACTAAGCGCCATCGGCGCTGCCTTACTGCTAGGCACCGTCCAATTTTCGGCCCACGCCGACGAAACCTGTGCATCACCCTATATGCCCAAAATTACCGGACAGGAAGATTTTGTTTACGTCTGGACCCTGGGTGCCGAAGGCGTGGGTGACGAACAGGACAAACTGGTAACCATCGCCGTCAATCCCAAATCGGCCCAATATGGCAAAGTGGCCGCCACTGTTTCAGTGGGTGGACGTAACGAAGCCCATCATGCCGATTTTACCGACGACCGCAAATTTCTCTGGGCCGGTGGCCTGGATACCAACAAAATTTTTATATTTGATGTACACAGCAATCCAGGCCAACCCAAACTGGTAAAAACCATCAACGACTTCGTTGCCAAGTCCGGTGGCGTGGTCGGCCCGCACAGCTTATACGCCTTGCCGGGGCGGATGCTGATCACCGGATTGTCAAATCATAAAGATCACGGTGGCCGTACCGCACTGGTCGAATACAGCAATGCCGGCGATTATATAGCCACTTACTGGCTACCCACCGACGACAATCTGCAAGGCGCCATCAAATCCGGCCAGTATGCCGATGGTTACAACTATGATGTACGGGCTTTACCGCGTCAAAATCTGCTGCTGACATCCTCGTTTACCGGTTGGTCCAATTACATGATGGACTTCGGCAAAATGCTGGCCGACCCCGCCGCCATGCAACGTTTCGGCAACACCGTTGTGCAATGGGACTTAAACAGCCGCCGGCCCAAAAAAGTATTTGATGTCCCCGGTGCGCCACTGGAAATCCGTTGCGCCTGGGCAGAAAACCACAACTATTGCTTTACCAGTACAGCGCTAACCTCAAAAATCTGGCTGATATATCTGGATGAGCAAAAACAATGGCAGGCCAAAGCCGTAGCCGATATCGGTGATCCCAGCAAAATACCGTTGCCGGTGGATATTTCCATCGCCAGCGACGACAACACTCTATGGGTTAATACCTTCATGGATGGTAAAACCAGGGCATTTGATATCAGCGACCCGTTCCACCCCAAACAAGTGTTCGAACAAAAAATCGGCGCCCAAGTCAATATGGTCTCATCCAGCTGGGACGGCAAACGCCTGTATTACACCTCATCATTACTGGCAAACTGGGACAAAAAAGGCCTGGATAACGAACAATATTTCAAAGCCTACCAATGGGATGGCCATAAACTCAGCGAACAATTCGCCATTGATTTTACCAAAGAAAAACTGGGCCGCGCCCACCAGATGCGGTTTGGCGCCTATGCCTTATATGGGCAAACAGCCCCGTAATTGCCCAGATTGACCCGGTAAGGTGGATTCGCCGCCAGGCAATCCACCGCCCTCTATAACCCAGATACCGCCTTTATGAACATCGTGTATGCCTGTATTTTAACGCTGGGTCTAGCCGTAGGCACAGCGCTGGCTGCTGAAAACTACAACTTGCCGGTGCTTGGAGAAGCGGCGGATGGTGAAGTATTAACTGCCGAACATCAGCCGGTGCGGCTACACGACTTGATGGCGGGCAAACCGGTGTTACTGAGTTTTATTTACAGCACCTGTAATGATGTCAACGGCTGTCCCTTGGCGACCCAAATCCTGCACAAAATCGGTAGTCAACTGCAAAGTCAGCCGGAACTGGCGGGTAAATTACGCTTGCTGACCCTAAGCTTCAATCCACAGCATGACAGCCCGGAAGTGATGCGCCAGTACGGCGCCGGCTTTAATACCAAACAACTGGACTGGCAATTTCTAACCACCGCATCCGAGGCAGCTTTACAGCCGATACTGGATGGCTATGGACAAAGCGTGCAAAAAATTTATGACAGCCAAGGCCGTTTTACCGGCACATACACACATTTATTACGGGTCTATCTGATTGATGCCCAGCACAAAATTCGTAATATTTACAGCCTGGATTTTTTGCGGGCAGACTTGGTCAGCGCCGATCTCCAGGCCCTGCTTAACCCCAGTCCCGCTGCGCCACTCCCGGCAGCGAGCCAGGCCTGGCAGCAGGCCGGTGATAACCGCCAGAATTATCAGCATAATGATTATCAGACCCATTCGCTGGCATTAGCCCAGCGCCACGGTCAAGCGGCCAAACTGATCAGTTATGCCCAACATCCGCCCTTAGGCTTACCAAAATTACCGGTACCAGCCGATAACCCGCTCACCCCGGCTAAAATCGAGCTGGGTCGCTTATTGTTTTACGATCGCCGCCTGTCGCTCAACAACACCATGTCCTGCGCCATGTGCCATATCCCCGAGCAAGGCTTTACCAATAATGAAATGGCCACCGCAGTAGGCATTGAAGGTCGAAGTGTCAGACGTAACAGCCCGACCTTATACAACGTAGCCTATGCCGAAAAGCTATTTCACGATGGCCGGGAAAATCGTTTGGAACAGCAAGTATGGGGGCCGCTGCTGGCCGCCAATGAAATGGCTAATCCAGCCATTGCCAGTGTAGTCGCCAAAATCAGCGCTAACCCGGATTATCAACGCCGATTTAAAACCGCGTTTCGGCAACCGGCCAATATGCAGAATATCGGTGCGGCCCTGGCCAGTTACCTGCGGACACTCAATTCAGCAGATTCCGGGTTTGATCGCTGGTATTACGCCAAACAAACCCAGGCCATTTCGGCAGCGGCTCAGCGCGGTTTTGCCCTGTTTACCGGCAAAGCCGGCTGCAACCAATGCCACCTGCTTAGTGCCGACTCAGCATTGTTCACCGACCAACTGGCCCACAATACCGGCATCGGCTATGGCGCAGCAATGGGCACAACCCCGGCTAAACAGCATCTGCAAATTGCCCCCGGCCAATTTATCGATGCCGATAGCGCGGGTTTACAAGCAGTGAGCAGCGTAGCGCCCTCCGATCTCGGCTATTACGAAATCAGCCAGAACCCCGCAGACCGCTGGCGCTACAAAACCCCCACCTTGCGCAACATCGCCCTGACCGCACCTTATATGCACAACGGCGCATTGGCCAGCCTCACCGATGTGGTCAATTTTTACAACCAGGGCGGCATCGCCAATGAAAACCTGTCACCACTGATTAAACCGCTAGGCTTGAACACCACAGAATGCGCCGATCTGGTCGCATTTTTACAAACACTCACCGGCAGCAACATCCAAGCCCTGGTAGAGGATGGCTTTGCCGCGCCGGTAGGGGATGTGGGCCAACCCTAACCAACCTCATCCGCTGAAAATCTTGGAAGCGGAACGTAAGTGGAGCGAAGATTTTTAGTCCCCGATAGGCGTAGCGCCGGGCGGGTTTTCGAAGCGAAGCGGAGAAAACCTGCAAGGCATCGCGAAACGCCGTCAAGTCACTTGGAGCCGAAGTTCCGATCCCCTTGTTGGGTCGGAACGAGGTGAGGAGGACGAATCGGGGCCGCCGGAGGCATTAGCGGTCGCGTAATTTTTGCCGCTTGTTGGGGCTGGGATGCCCCTAAACAAGCTTTCGCAAAAATAGCGACTCACTGAGCCACCCGTAGCCTCGATGCAACGCAGTGGAATCGAGGAATTCGCAGCACAACCTCAATCAAACCAGCGTCAGCAGACTTCACCAATTCCCACCACCGCTTCAACCAAAATCAACTATCAACACAAACACAGCCTAAATCAAAGCCACCCGTAGCCTCGATGCAACGCAGTGGAATCGAGGAATTCGCAGCATAACCTAAATCAAACCAGCGTCAGCAGACTTCACCAATACCCACCACCGCTTCAACCAAAATTAACTATCAACACAAACACAGCCTAAATCAAAGCCACCCGTAGCCTCGATGCAACGCAGTGGAATCGAGGAATTCGCAGCGCAACCTAAATCAAACCAGCGTCAGCAGACTTCACCAATACCCACCACCGCTTCAACCAAAATCAACTATCAACACAAACACAGCCTTAATCAAAGCCACCCGTAGCCTCGATGCAACGCAGTGGAATCGAGGAATTCGCAGCACAACCTTAATCAAACCAGCATCAGCGGAAAGCAACAATACCCAGCCCAAATCAACTACTAAAACCATAAAACCCAGCCAAAATACTGCTTAACTACCCGTTTGATCCAGTAAAAACTCATTAATAGCTTCGCGATTATCGTAATTCAACTGACCGGAAGTAACTAACTGTTTAAGGCGCAAATGGATAGTGCGGGTTGTTTCCGGATTGGTGCGCTTATATAAAATTTGTAAGGTGCTAAAGGCGCGGCCTTGCACCTCTTCATTAAAATCCTGCAGCGCAGACAACAGCACATCCAGCGTTTCCGGCTTAATACTGGTAAACGCCGCCAAACTATCGGCTGCGGCAGCGCGTACCGCATCGGCAGGATCATGTTGCAGGGCTTCGCGCAGATACAATTCCGCCTCCGGGGTGGGAAAAGCCGAAAACTGCTCGGCACCGATTAAGCGTTGCTGTTCATCGCTATCATCCAGCCAGGCTTTAGCCTGTTCGACTTGATTATTCAGCATGTCCTGCTCCTCCTGCAAAGTTTCAGGATCAGGCGCAACCATGCCGCCGCTGAGTGCCAGCGCAGCCAATTGCGGCAAATCCGGTGGATTTACCTCAGCTATTGAGGCAGTGGCTGTCGGAGGAGAGGGGCAATGAGGTGAACGAGCGGCCAAGATCGGTATGCCGGTTAACAGCACACAGGGCAGGGCCAATACTAGCCCCAGAGCTAATTTTAATTGCGGACTTGGTTTCATTGGCAACAATACTTGGAAGGAGCGTCCCTGCTCCAGAGGAATTTTTTGCCGGATAGCGCTTATTTGTCCTGCAAAGTGCCACTTGCTGCGCCAACCGCAACTGCCGAATTAGGGCAGGCGGGTTGCGCCCAGGCTTCCCAATAACTAGAACTGCCGGATTGCAGAATCAGCTCATCACCGCGTGTTGCGCCACTCAAAGGCGTAGGGTTAGCGCCGGCAGCATCATAATTGCTGGTGGTAATGCCGGTGCCGCCGGGAACAAAGCCCAGGTTTTCCCTGATTTGCCAGACAAAAGCGTGGTCACGGCAGGATGTGTCACCGGAAACGCCGATAGCGCCGATTTTTTTGCCGCCGGAATATAAAGCCAAACCGCCGCCAAACACATTGACACCGCCGATGCGTTTACCCACCAGTGGATCGCTTTTAGTGCCGTAAGCGCTAGGGCTGCCGCTATAGGCCAGCGTCGCGTCAACCGGATTGCTGTGTTGCAAGCCAAACAAACTGCCGCCGGGTTGCACCGCAGCATACAGATTGGCGGTAGATATCGCGTAACCGTCCAGACTGAAAGCATTAGCCGTAAAGGCCTTTTGAGCGGAAATCACCCGACTGCCCAGCCACTCGGAATTGCCGGCCAAGGCACCCGTTGCGCCATTGGTGGTAACTTCACAAATTTTGCCGGATTCATCCACAACCGTAATCCACATCTTCAGACCATAACCACCCTGAGATTTCACCGCGTTTTTACTCGAAGCGGTAGAAATAGCGCTGTTGAGTTTGGATGCGGTAATATCACTACATTTTGCCAATACCGGTTGGGTACCCAGCATTAAAACCATACGCATCAACTTTAAAAAACAATCGTTATTTATTAGTATGTTATAAATGCTGATGAATTACATCCTTTCAATCCCGCTATGCGTTTGATCTGTGCTCGTCCCCCTTTATGCATAAGCGCACCTAAGTTCTATCCGTTGACAGGTGTTTAGCGTTTTCTTTCGCTTATTCATTGAACAGCCATGATCGAACCTGTCCGCCAGTTCTTTTAGAAAGTTAGCCAATGTTTCCAGATCATTCATGCATTTGGCTAAACCCGATGATTGCTCCTTAATCATTTGATTGCCTTTGACTAGACTACGATCAGGCTTTTGCCAGAGTCCGGTCAACACAATCCAGTGCTGAAAGATGATCGCTAGTAATTTGGCATAGATTTCACAGAGTATACGCTCCGGTTTTTCACTGCGCGAATGTCCTAGGCCGCTATGGGATTTCCACAATTTAAAAATCAGCTCAATTTGCCAACGAACACCGTACATGACAAAACAGTCTTCATGGTTAAGTTTTTCAGGTTCGACATTGGTGATCAGTATATTCCAATCACACCCGGCAAGGTTCGCTTCGCTAGGCATTCTGCTGTGCTTTCTGCCGTTATTCAGCATTTTTGCCCGTCGCCGACCCGCCTCTTCCGCCGGTAATTTCCAGAATAGCATTCGTACAGTCAATTGTTCCTTGACGCCCACTTTGACCGCGATTTCATTTCGCATCAGTCCTTGTTTGAGTAAGTTTAGACAGTGACTACTCAAGTTTATCGGGTCACCGGCCATTGAAAAAACTTGCGTACCGGGTTGCAGGCGAGAAATCCAATATTCACCTCGTTCAGCCTGTTGTTTCATGCGTCCTAGATTGAAATAGCCCAAATCTTGTATGCGTAGACTCCCTTTTTCGTAAACAGACTCGGCGACAGGGCTACGGCTGTCCGAATGGCGGCCCGGCAACAAGTTAAAATGGATTTGCCCGGTTTTTATTTCCAAGTTCGTATCAACCTTAATGGCAGCTTTGCTCGCATTCTCGGAACCGCCGACCCCGGGCCAAATCGTCTCCAATTCAGTGGGTAAAGCAACGGTGCTGCAATCCGCAAGATAAATGGCCGGAAAGGGTTTTAAAATACCAGCGTCCACTTGCACACTCGCAGTCACAACTTGGGCAAGAGCTGTTTCCAAAACACGTTTCATCAATTCGCAAGCCTCTTGGGTGAAGCGCTTGTCCAACCCCTGAGCGCTGATCTTTAATCCATGAGTATAGCCGGCTCTAGCCAAGCCTTCGACTGACGGTGTGAAGTACTGCATCCAACCAAAGATCAACGTTTTCACAAAATTAGACCCCGTGATTTTACGCTGGCGTTTGATGAATCCCTCTTTGGCGAGTTCGTTAGACTTAGTGGTCAGAACAAACTGCAGGGTTTGCGCCAGCCTAAAAAAATTTCCATTTCGAATATTAGTTTACAAGTAAATAATATCTATTTTATCATATGGTTAAACAGTATATTTCGCCTAATTTATACTAAGTTGATGCGTATGGGGTACCCAGCATTAAAACACCTGCACCTAATATCATTGCGATTTTATTATTATTTTTCATCAGAACTCCTGCCCAATTTATTATTTTATAATGGCCCGTCAGGCCAGCTGACCGGCGCGGCATTTATAGCAAAGTAATTTAGGCTTGTCTAACCGCATCACCAATAAGGTTAATAGCGTCACAAAAATATTAAGCAAAAGCGCATTCCAGTTGCTAAGAAAAGGCCTGATGAATAAAGATACTAAATTACATATGCAGGCTTCCGGTTCGCGGATATCCTCAATAGATAGTTTGCGCGGCTTGGTTATGGTGTTAATGACACTGGATCATACCCGTGATTTTTTCAGTAACGCCCACTTCAGCCCCACCGATCTGGATCAGACCTCGGTTGCCCTGTTTATGACGCGCTGGATCACCCATTTTTGTGCGCCGGTATTCGTATTTTTAGCTGGTGCCGGCAGCTATCTGTGGTGGTTACAGCGCGGTACTGAGGCCGCTATCAGCACCTTCCTAGTCAAACGCGGTTTAATTATATTGGCGTTGACCGCCACAGTCGAAGCGCTGGCCTGGAATTTTCACCATGATTTTCGCCAGATAGACGGTGGCGTACTTTGGGCAATCGCCTGGTCCATGCTAGTGCTGGCCGGCCTGGTCAAATTGCCGCTCAGCTGGATAATTGCTTTCGGCAGCGTGATGATTATTGGACATAACAGCTTAGACTCACTGTCAGCTAGTGAACTGGGCTGGTTTGGCCCGTGGTGGTCGGTATTGCATACCGGCGCTAAAATCAGACTGGCCGATGGCTGGCTGCTGCACCCCTACTACCCGCTGATTCCCTGGCTGGGCGTCATGGCAATCGGTTTTGGGTTTGGCAAGTGGCTGAGCATACCGTACTGGCGCAGCCCGGCACGGCTTTTTAGCCTGGGAATAACGCTGATGGGCACGTTTATCATACTGCGTTACAGCAATCAGTACGGTGACCCAAAACCCTGGCAAGCATACCCCACACCAGAATTTACCCTGCTATCATTCCTAAATTGTCATAAATACCCGCCATCATTACTGTATATATTAATGACCCTGGGACCGGCGCTTGTGGTTCTGGCCCTATTTGAAGCGCTACCCAGGCTAGGGCCGGCGTTTTTGGGCTTATTCGGCAGAACACCGCTGTTTTTCTATTTACTGCATTTATATCTGATTCATCTATTGGCACTTACCGTAGCCTGGGCCGATGATGGACCAGTTTCGGCCTTAATGACCGGCGGGATTTGGGTAGCGGAATTGCCGCAGGACTATGGCTATAGCCTACCGATTGTTTATCTACTCTGGCTAAGCGTATTAGCGCTACTCTACCCACTGTGCCGAAGTTTTGAACAGTTGAAAATCAGCAAGCCGGAATGGAGCTGGCTTAACTATCTATAATTTAGCGAAGCAGCGGGTCGGGCAATCGATTTAGCATAGGACTTGATTTAAACAAAGTGCGCGGTAAACTTTGTCTATGAGTTTGTTGGTGAAGCATTTTTTTAGACGTTATCAGACAAAGTCGCCGGCAACCTCATGCTCTTTAATAGAAAAAACGCCACTATTCAAAGCAAACAAAACCGCTAGGGTAGCCTTAAGCAAACCTGATGTACCAAGGCTAGCCAAGCTATCCCGGCTTGCTTACAGTGAATAGTGACAAAAAACCTTAAATACAGGTGTTTGAACTGGGTTTGAGGGGTTAAATAATGGTGTTGGCGAAGCTTTGTTTAGGTCGGGAGATAGCTAAACAGTGTTTCTCAGCACCATTTTTTATTGGCGTAAACAATAAATCCCCTTTGGTAACAACGCATCGCACCCCGCCCCCGTAGCCTCGATGCAACGCAGTGGAATCGAGGACTTCGCAGCGCAGCCTCAATCAAACCAAGGTCAGCGAAATTCAACAACACCAAAAACTAATCCAAATAACGTTTCACCAAACCGGCATATTCATCAATCCGCCTGTCACGTAAAAACGGCCAAATACGACGCACTTGCTCACTACGCTCAGCGCTCAGCTCAGCAAACAGCAAAGTATCCTGAACATGATCAGCGCTGGCAATTATTTCGCCCTGCGGCCCGGCAATAAAACTATTCCCCCAAAAATCAATACCGCTGCCCTGATCCGGCGCCGCTTCAAAACCGATACGATTACAAGAAATCAGCGGAATACCATTGGCAACCGCATGACTGCGCTGAATAGTAATCCAGGCATCCAGCTGACGCTGCTTTTCACCGGCATCGTCATCAGGATTCCAACCGATAGCAGTGGGATAAATCAACAATTCCGCCCCGGCCAGCGCCATCAGCCGTGCCGCTTCCGGATACCATTGATCCCAACAGATCAGCACCCCCAACTTCCCTATCGAGGTATTAATCGGCTTAAAGCCCAAATCCCCCGGCGTAAAATAAAACTTCTCATAAAAACCAGGATCATCAGGAATATGCATTTTCCGGAACGTGCCGGCGATGCTGCCGTCTTTGTCAAACACCACCGCGGTATTGTGATACAGCCCCGGTGCGCGTTTTTCAAAAATCGTCGACACCACCACCACCTGATGAGCCTTGGCAGCAGCACTCAGGCTGACACAGGCAGGGCCAGCCGGTATCGGCTGGGCCAGATCAAACCAGTCGGTATCCTCGTTCTGGCAAAAATAATGATCAAGATGCAATTCCGGCAACACCACCAGATCGGCATTGCGGCCGGCAGCCTGCTCAATCTGTTGTAAAGAATAGGCCAAATTGGTCTCGCGTCCGCTATTACAGCCTTGCTGCACCGCGCAGGCTATCAGATTATTTTTCATAAATAACTAAAACTACAGATTTAATTTAACCAGCGCCGGAATTTGCATACTGGCGCAATGCAGACTGCCGTATTGCTGTACCAGCGGCCGGCAAGGCGTAGGAATAATTTCCAAACCGGGGAACACCCCCGCCAGACGCTCCAGCGCCACCGCATCCTTAGGGTCATCATAAACCGGCACCATCACCGCGCCGTTAATAATCAAAAAATTAGCGTAATTGGCAGGTAAAGGCCGGCCATCTTCGTCCGCTATGGGTTCCGGCAAAGGCAACGCCACCAGCTGGTAAGGATCGCCATTTTGCTGGGTAAAACTTTGTAACTGGGCCTCCATGTTTTTCAAACCGGCATAATGCGGGTCTTCCGGATTATCGCAACTGCTGTAAGCAATCGTCTGAGCATCAACAAAACGCGCCAGAGTATCAATATGGGCATCGGTATCGTCCCCGGCCAAATTATCCTGTTCCACCCATAAAATCCGCTGCACGCCCAGATAATTCTTTAACTCACCGGCGATGGCCGCCGCCGACAAATGCGGATTACGGTTAGGATTAAACAAACAGTTCTTAGTGGTTAACAAAGTACCCTGACCATCAGATTCAATACTGCCGCCTTCCAGCACCAGATCCAAGGTGGCAGTAGGGTGGCCGGCAAAAATCGGATGGGCGAACAACTGCAGATTCAGCGCATTATCAGCTTCATGGGCATATTTATTACCCCAGCCGTTAAACCGAAAGTTCAACAATTGAGTATGGACCTTAGGATGTTGCCATTCCAGACTTAAAAACACCGTATCGCGCAACCAGATATCATTATAAGTAGTCTGAATAAAATGCAGATTAGTCACCCCAGACAGTTGGGCCTGAATATGCGCCTGATGTTCGCCATCCCGGCATAAAATCAGCAAAGGCTCAAAGCGGGTAATCGTAGTAGCAATAAAATGGTAAGTATCTTCCACCGCAGACAAATTACTAAAGTCGCCGCTGGCATGGGGCCAGGCAATAATAACAGCAGATTGCGGTTCCCATTCGGCTGGAAAACGGATCATGAACAACTCCAATAGCTCAACAAAATAGGCTTATTGTATCAATGCCGGTCGCTGAAAGGGGATAGCGGTGAAAATTTTGCTCCGGCAGGCCGGTGCTAGACCCTCATTAGAGGATAGGGTGGCTTCGCCGCTAGCCGAGCCACTCGCTATCACGACTCGCTTGAGCACGAAGTGAAAACATCCTACTAGTTCACCAATCATATTTTGCCGGATACGGCGTAGGATGTGCTGAACGAAGTCATGCGCATCAGTTGAAGCTAACTACTTGCTTAAAAAAGTAATCATACAAAGTTACACTGAATAACTACCAAGCTTCTAAATAGATAAGGCCAGAAACGATATAGGTCAGATCACAAAAAAAAGGGGAGACTTTCGTCTCCCTAATCTCTAAAACAATAAACAGTGTTTCAAAGCTATCATTACTGGTTATAGGCTGTGCTAAACCCAGTGCAGCGCATCATTCGAAGCCAAGTAATTGTTAACCAGAATCATACAAAGTTACACAAAGTCATTACCACTGTTTATAAACTATCATCATGGCTTAATCAGCAAGCTCGAAGTAAAGTACACTTTTTGACCATTGCTGTCGGTAACCGAGAAGCCTACGCTATAGGTACCTGCTTTGGTCGGGGTACCGCTGATTTTGCCGGCACTAAATATCAAACCGGCCGGCAGATTGGCAACCGCAATGGTATAAGGTTTTATCCCCCCGGTTGGTGCCACGCTCACAGCTGGATAGCTGTGATTCACCTGTCCGTTAGCCAGAGTGATGGCCGGTAAGGTCAAACCTTGCGCCAAGGTCAATTTACTTGCCACACAGAAGGTATGTGCCTGATCCAAAGTGCCGGTAAAGCTGGCCAGATTGCCCGGTTTAAAAGCCGTTGCTGCTGTCAAAGGACTATTGATGGTGGTGGCATTAGCCGCAGGGATGATGACACTTTCCCCGCCATTTGCCACACCGCCGTCGATATCAATCCAGACCGGCGCGCGAGCCGTAACATTATTGATAATTTTATTGCTGGCGGCGCACGTGGTACCCACCACCAGATTAGCGTTGGCTACTTGCGAATAACCCAGCGAGTCTTTGGCAGTTACGGTTAACGGATAGGTACCCAGTTTGGTCGGCTTACCGCTTAAGGTATTGCCGCTCAACTTCAGGCCGGCCGGTAAGCTGCCGAAGATACTGTAAGTAATGGCACCATAGCCGCCTTTAGAGCTAAAAGTCTGGCTAAATGGCCAGTTAATCGCCGCCGGATTAAAACTTAAATTAAACACGATAGGCGCATCGGCAACTTGCAACTGGGTTTTTCCAGTGGTGCTGGTGCCGTTGACTTTATCGGTGACAGTAATAGTCAACGCATAAGTCCCTACCGTGGTTGGCGTGCCAACGATAGTATTGCTCAAAGTGTTAAAACTTAAACCTGCCGGCAAACCGGTTACCG
The DNA here is from genome assembly GCF_018734325.1 of Methylomonas paludis. Taxonomy (NCBI): domain Bacteria; kingdom Pseudomonadati; phylum Pseudomonadota; class Gammaproteobacteria; order Methylococcales; family Methylococcaceae; genus Methylomonas; species Methylomonas paludis. The sequence continues at coordinate 963,769 of NZ_CP073754.1, forward strand.
TAAAACTCAGGCTGTCGCCGGCATTGCCTGGCGTGGCAGTAATAAGCTGGCTATAAGGTGTACCCACCACTGCACCGGCAATACTGGCATTCAGGCTGGGTGCCACAGGAATCGGCGGTGCAGCAGGTATTTTGCCGTCAAAATTGATACCCGCATTTTGGGCGACAATAAACTGGCCTAAATCACCCGCACTAGGGCCACTGGCGCCGGGGGTGTCACCGTTCGGCCCAACCAATGCTTCATTGGTGGCCGGATCGCGCTGACCGGTGTATTTATAAAATTCAAAACGATACACCACACCCGTGGCGCCTGGGTCCAGTGCTACACCGGTCAAATCAATTTGACCGGAACCGGGAGCGCCGGAGTCAACCTGCAATAATTGCCATTCCAATTGAGTCTGGGTGTTGGCTTTTTTGATAATAGCGTTTTCGGCCACTAAATCTTCAACAGCGACATTTTTCAAAGTGCCGGTAGCGGTTACTTTAACCCAGCGTGGCTCACCAAATTCATAGGTATTGGGCTGCGGTGCCACGATCAGTACATTAACCTTAGGTGGCTGCGGTATATTGGCCACCGGCGGCACTGGGGTTACGGTCCACACCGGATTGGGCACAGTCGCTTGTACCGGGGTTAAAGTGCTGGCGCCGGGCGAAGTTTCCACCAGCCAGGAATAAGTGACATTAGGCGTCGATACTGAAGTACTAACCCCAAAATGGTCGCAAGGGTAAAGCGGGCCATAGGCCTTTGCACCCAGCGGCCAGCAACTGTCTGATGGACTGACCGGCAAACCGCCGGACGGAGTGCCTGCCGACCAACTGCCGTTATAAGTGGCTTCATAGACAATTTTAACCCCGGTACCGGTATCGGTCACAGTGGGATTGCCATAGCGCTCCATATTGGGCCAGCGATTGGCGGCGCCAAACAAAGAAGTGATGTCGCTGGAATGGATACCTTCGATATCAATTTCAAAACCATGCGCGGTTTTGCCGGTATCATTGACCACATCAAAATTGGCCAACGAGCCGAACACCTGGGCATAAGCCGGCGCTGCCATACTGGCTAGCAGCAAAAGTAAGGATGAACGTTTTGTCATGTAACTAACCTCTATTATTATAAAAAAAATGGAATAACACTTGAGTGGTTAGCACTATAAAAGAAAGCCCTGAATAAAAATGTGGCTTTGTTGGCAATTTGCGTATAGCAAAAACTAAACTGTGACACAGCGCACAAAGAAATAAACTGCTAGTTAAACCCACAGCCCAATGAAACGCAGTCCAAAGCAACCCCCGTAGCCTCGATGCAACACAGAGGAATCGAGGAATTCGCAGCGCAACCTAAATCAAACCAGCGTCAGCAGAATTCACCAATGGCCCCCCACCCCTTCAACCAAAATCAGCTATCAACACAAACACAGCCTTAATCAAAGCCACCCGTAGCCTCGATGCAACGCAGAGGAATCGAGGAATTCGCAGCACAACCTCAATCAAACCAGCGTCAGCAGACTTCACCAATACCCCCCACCGCTTCAACCAAAATCAGCTATCAACACAAACACAGCCTTAATCAAAGCCACCCGTAGCCTCGATGCAACGCAGTGGAATCGAGGAATTCGCAGCACAACCTAAATCAAACCAGCGCCAGCAGACTTTGCCAATACCCCCCACCGCTTCAACCAAAATCAGCTATCAACACAAACACAGCCTTAATCAACCGTGTAGTGGTCAAGTTTTTTCGGACACATCATAAGGTCATGCGCGTGCCATTTCCTGTTCGTAGACATTGGGAGGCACGTTGCCCAGTCCGGAATGCAATCGCTGGCTGTTGTAAAAGCAAACGATGTAATCCGTAATATCTTTGACCGCTTCTGGATGATTAGCGTATTGTCGACGCCAGACACGCTCCATTTTCAAATTCAGAAAGAAGCGTTCCATCACACTGTTATCCCAGCAATTACCTTTGCGGCTCATACTACCAATCAAGCCATAATCCTCAATCAGTTGCGTGTATTCGTGACTGGCATATTGGCTGCCTCGATCCGAATGCACAATTAAGCCCGGCTGTGGCTGCCGTTGAATCAAGGCCATTTTTAAGGCGCTGCAGACCAGCTCTGCCGGCATGCTGGGAGCCATCGCCCAGCCCACTATTTTGCGTGAATATAAGTCCAACACCACGGCCAAATAGAGCCAACCTGCCAGGGTACGAATGTATGTTATATCCGCTACCCAGGCCCGGTTGGGTGCCTCAGGCCTGAATTGACGATTCAATACGTTGTCGTATACCGGCAATGGGTGGTTACTGTCTGTGGTATGCACAAATTTACGCTTCCAGACTGTTCTGAGTTGATGCTGACGCATCAGGCTTCGAACCTTATACCGGCCAATCGGTATCCCCTTATTTACCAAGGCTGCCCGTATCCGGCGACTGCCATAGCAACGCCCACTGGCCTCAAATACGCTTGTGAGCTGCACCGCCACCTCGCTCACTGGTTTAACGTCCTGTTCTCGTTTGACCGAAGTGTAGTAACCCGAACGACTCACTTCCAAAACACGGCAACATTGTTTTAGAGAATGCGCCTTCTCTGCTTGTAACGGCTTGATAACTTGATAAGTTACCTCAGCTCCCGGGCAAAGAAGGCGGAGGCCTTTTTTAGTAGATCGTTGTCCGATTTCAGTTGCCGAACCTCGGCCTCCAATTGACGAATCCTTTGCTGTTCTGGGGTTAACGGTTTACCTATACCTGGCAGACCTGATTGCTCTGCCTTAAATTGTTGCAACCAGCGCCGAACCATACTCTCGCCAAGACGCATATCTTGGCACACTTGGCTGATGCTTAGGCCCTGGGTGGTAATCATATTGACAACTTGGAGTTTGAACGCTGCATCGTAGCTGCGACGTGGTTTCTTACTCATGGATAATCCTGCTGTTTTGATAAAGTTATTTTAACAACCTATCAATGTGTCCGTTTTTATTAGACCACTACACCGTAGCCTCGATGCAACGCAGTGGAATCGAGGAATTCGCAGCGCAACCTAAATCAAACCAGCGCCAGTAGACTTCACCAATGCCCACCACCCCTTCAACCAAAATCAGCTATCAACACAAACACAGCCTTAATCAAAGCCACCCGTAGCCTCGATGCAACGCAGTGGAATCGAGGAATTCGCAGCGCAACCTAAATCAAACCAGCGTCAGCAGAATTCACCAATACCCACCACCGCTTCAACCAAAATCAACTGCAAACACCAACATAACCTTAATCAAAACGACCGCCAGTAGGGTGGCTTAGCCGCCAGGCAAGCCACCAAAACTTCGCGAGTGCAGAGTGTTTAGCTATCGCAAAACACCCAGCACCATCGCGACCCGTAGCCTCGATGCAACGCAGTGGAATCGAGGAATTCGCAGCGTAGCCTTTATCAAAGGTTGCTCGCTCTTGATTGTATGTTGAACAAATCTTTCTAAACTGCCTGAGCGGCGGTGAACTTTTGCGGAACGCCATCACGGCGACCACTATGTTTCTAAACCGCCTGAGCGGCGGTGAACGCGATTGAGGGTGGCGCAGTAGATTTGGTTCATTTCTAAACCGCCTGAGCGGCGGTGAACTCGTTAAATCCACCGTTCATTTGGGCGAGATATTTCTAAACCGCCTGAGCGGCGGTGAACAGAGACTGAGGTTTTGGATTTGTTGGCCTTGGTTTCTAAACCGCCTGAGCGGCAGTGAACTCATCCGCCAACCGCTCCGCCATCGCCTCGATTTTCTAAACCGCCTGAGCGGCGGTGAACTAAATATCAATGCGGTAAATTTTGTAACAATTTTTCTAAACCGCCTGAGCGGCGGTGAACGCCGCCTGACAACACATCGAGCGCATCGTTTTTTTCTAAACCGCCTGAGCGGCGGTGAACCGGCAATTAAGGAGCAAGACATGTTAACCATTTTTCTAAACCGCCTGAGCGGCGGTGAACCCTTGAGAAAATGAATCCCCAGTGTGCAACCATTTCTAAACCGCCTGAGCGGCGGTGAACCCGCGTGGCTACCGCGCATCATCCCAGCCAACTTTCTAAACCGCCTGAGCGGCGGTGAACATACCGTTAATGGTCAGTCTGCGGTAACGAGTTTTCTAAACCGCCTGAGCGGCGGTGAACGAGCAATTAGGCCATTTATGCTGCCGATTGATTTTCTAAACCGCCTGAGCGGCGGTGAACTTAAGAAAGCCGGCTCAATTGGAGAAAAATTATTTCTAAACCGCCTGAGCGGCGGTGAACAATGCCTATCAAGTATTGCATGGCATGTATGATTTCTAAACCGCCTGAGCGGCGGTGAACGTGCAGCCGTACATGAATGCCAATGACGCAACTTTCTAAACCGCCTGAGCGGCGGTGAACTTAGAGGGTTAATGGCGCCATCAGAGATTATTTTTCTAAACCGCCTGAGCGGCGGTGAACTCAACATGATGCGCCATTTCCAGAATAGCGAATTTCTAAACCGCCTGAGCGGCGGTGAACATAGCGGCAGCTGCCACGGTAGCGGGATCTGCTTTCTAAACCGCCTGAGCGGCGGTGAACTCTTCATCCGCGCCTGTATACATTGCTAATGTTTTCTAAACCGCCTGAGCGGCGGTGAACTTGAAATGCCAAGAACCCGTGAACCCCTAATTTTTCTAAACCGCCTGAGCGGCGGTGAACGATGTGGAGCTGGATTTGCGTGTTCTGTTGGATTTCTAAACCGCCTGAGCGGCGGTGAACGACAAAATTGCAAGATACGAGCGCGGTGGTGATTTCTAAACCGCCTGAGCGGCGGTGAACCTAACGCAGCGGGGGAAAACGTGCCCACGGTTTTTCTAAACCGCCTGAGCGGCGGTGAACCCCAAACCACCAAAACATCACATTATCTACCTTTTCTAAACCGCCTGAGCGGCGGTGAACTTTACGTTAATATTTTGATATCGAATATCCATTTTCTAAACCGCCTGAGCGGCGGTGAACGCGTGTGAGCTGCTGGACGAGATTGGCCAACATTTCTAAACCGCCTGAGCGGCGGTGAACCTCTCCCTCCCGTTATTGAGATTCCAGACCGTTTTCTAAACCGCCTGAGCGGCGGTGAACTTGATGACGGATAATGGGTGGATTGCGCTTGATTTCTAAACCGCCTGAGCGGCGGTGAACGTTGAGGCGTGTTATATGGCCATTGGTAAACCTTTCTAAACCGCCTGAGCGGCGGTGAACGGGGTGACAGTGCACAAACAGGAACTGTGGTTTTTCTAAACCGCCTGAGCGGCGGTGAACATACGAATACGCCTACAATTTGGATTGATGGTTTTCTAAACCGCCTGAGCGGCGGTGAACTGTTTAATAGCGTGGGAGACATCGTATCTGGTTTTCTAAACCGCCTGAGCGGCGGTGAACTGTCCTACTCAGGTGTCTCGCTTTTTTTAGGTTTTCTAAACCGCCTGAGCGGCGGTGAACGCTACCCCTGAAGGCCGCCGGTTTGTGCGGCGTTTCTAAACCGCCTGAGCGGCGGTGAACCTACGTATCCGGCGTTGTTTTTGCTGGATGATTTTCTAAACCGCCTGAGCGGCGGTGAACATTGACGCCGCCCTAATTGTGCCTCTCCCTCCTTTCTAAACCGCCTGAGCGGCGGTGAACGGCCGGGCCTGGCTTGATCGGCATTTTGACCATTTCTAAACCGCCTGAGCGGCGGTGAACACTATTTGCTAGCGATTGCGTTAGCGCCTGCTTTTCTAAACCGCCTGAGCGGCGGTGAACAAAAAGAGGATTATAGCCGAACAAATAAATTTTTTCTAAACCGCCTGAGCGGCGGTGAACGTGATGATTGATTTTTTTTGCGCAGTGAGTTGTTTCTAAACCGCCTGAGCGGCGGTGAACATTATTTATTTGCAAACTGACGCGCCTAAATGTTTCTAAACCGCCTGAGCGGCGGTGAACACTATTTGCTAGAGATTGCGTTAATGCTTGCTTTTCTAAACCGCCTGAGCGGCGGTGAACATAGCTGATAAACCGTTGTACGACTGCGTCCATTTCTAAACCGCCTGAGCGGCGGTGAACGTGCCATTAGGCACAATATTTGCCCCGCTAGCTTTCTAAACCGCCTGAGCGGCGGTGAACTAAATGCCCGGTCTACCTGGCTCTATTTTACGTTTCTAAACCGCCTGAGCGGCGGTGAACCGATAGCCTATACAGCCAAAATCCAGACTATCATTTCTAAACCGCCTGAGCGGCGGTGAACCACCTTAACTAGTCAGGATATAACCGATATTGTTTCTAAACCGCCTGAGCGGCGGTGAACCCATTGAATAATCACCGCCTGGACCGTCATTATTTCTAAACCGCCTGAGCGGCGGTGAACTTGCTCATTGCCGGTGGGCAAGGGGTTGGCAATTTCTAAACCGCCTGAGCGGCGGTGAACAATACTGCACAAAACAAAGAATTTCTCCCAGCGTTTCTAAACCGCCTGAGCGGCGGTGAACTGATCTGCCCGTGGCTGTATGCCGGAGCAGGCTTTCTAAACCGCCTGAGCGGCGGTGAACGTTTCCGCTGTGCTTGCGTCTATACCTGAGTTTTTCTAAACCGCCTGAGCGGCGGTGAACCTGCGCCGCCGGGAATCGGAGCGGCTCCAGAATTTCTAAACCGCCTGAGCGGCGGTGAACCATTGTGCTAATGATCGTCTCGTTGTCGTCTATTTCTAAACCGCCTGAGCGGCGGTGAACGCTATCAGGACATCAATAATATTGACACCATTTTTCTAAACCGCCTGAGCGGCGGTGAACCAATTTCGTAGGTTAATCCCAAACTGAGCGATTTTCTAAACCGCCTGAGCGGCGGTGAACTGCTCTAGTGTCCTGCATAGCATAATCAATATTTTCTAAACCGCCTGAGCGGCGGTGAACAAATCAAATGACATTAGGTTTTTACTCCCAGATTTCTAAACCGCCTGAGCGGCGGTGAACAAAGTAATTTAGGTTCTATTATTCCTAACCAGTTTCTAAACCGCCTGAGCGGCGGTGAACGTCCAACACATTTCTCAACCGCGCGATTATTATTTCTAAACCGCCTGAGCGGCGGTGAACTTTGTCGGAATCGCCGCCATGATTTTTTATTTTTTCTAAACCGCCTGAGCGGCGGTGAACGCGGGTGATGAATCGCAGGTTTTCAACAACGGTTTCTAAACCGCCTGAGCGGCGGTGAACTGATCAGCCACCCACGCGGGAATACTACCACCTTTCTAAACCGCCTGAGCGGCGGTGAACCCGGTTCGGGGCTGGGGTCACTGACTGCCACCTTTCTAAACCGCCTGAGCGGCGGTGAACCAAACGCGCCGGTTTTTGTGTTTGATACTAAATTTCTAAACCGCCTGAGCGGCGGTGAACCCCAGTTATTAGCGCTCAGTCCAGATGTCGATTTTCTAAACCGCCTGAGCGGCGGTGAACCTTGCAAACTGGCGAAGAATTTTTCAGCAAACTTTCTAAACCGCCTGAGCGGCGGTGAACGATCAGTAATTGCTAGGGCACCATTTAATAATTTTCTAAACCGCCTGAGCGGCGGTGAACCATTAAAAATGCTGCTTAATAAAATATAATTTTTTCTAAACCGCCTGAGCGGCGGTGAACACTCAACGAATCGGGGTGGCCCGGTTGTTTAATTTCTAAACCGCCTGAGCGGCGGTGAACGTGGTGTTAAAGGCGAGTACGTCCGCGTTTACTTTCTAAACCGCCTGAGCGGCGGTGAACACTCATTATCTACTCCAGCCCTCAACAGTTATTTTCTAAACCGCCTGAGCGGCGGTGAACTTTCCAACACTGCATTTCTGGCGTGATGGTAATTTCTAAACCGCCTGAGCGGCGGTGAACGAAATGGCGCTATTGTACCGATCAATGACACTTTTCTAAACCGCCTGAGCGGCGGTGAACAAGCTACGTCTGATTGCATTTTTTATAACAACTTTCTAAACCGCCTGAGCGGCGGTGAACTGGCATAGGGCAGTTACTGCCAGGCACAGCGGTTTCTAAACCGCCTGAGCGGCGGTGAACACTCATTATCTACTCCAACCCTCAACAGTTATTTTCTAAACCGCCTGAGCGGCGGTGAACCTATTGCGCCGGTGTCAATACAGGCGCAAACGTTTCTAAACCGCCTGAGCGGCGGTGAACACTATTCAAATTTACAAACGGCTGCTGATTATTTTCTAAACCGCCTGAGCGGCGGTGAACGGCCCGTAGCAATTTGAGCCGCATACAAATTATTTCTAAACCGCCTGAGCGGCGGTGAACTCTACGTCATGAATTCGGCCTCGCCGAAATTGTTTCTAAACCGCCTGAGCGGCGGTGAACATTTCCGGGCAGCCAGCAGATGGCCGGATGACTTTCTAAACCGCCTGAGCGGCGGTGAACCCGATCTGTTATATCCCAGCAGCCACAGTATATAAGAGCTACAGGCTTTTTCACATCAAAAACGAATGTTTTTAGGTTGTTTCTTAACCAATTGATTTGTATTGGTTAATTTTTTCATCAAAAATTATTCCTTTTTACTGCCGGATTTATTTGCCCGATACTGGCAAAATAGAATCAAGGTCACAATATTATTTTTTGCATTCAAGCTTACAACTGTTGGAAATTCCGTAGGCATCGTATTGTCCAAGAAAGTCTTGGATAAACGCCATCTTGCAAAAGGCGATACTGTCTATCTGACTGAATAGCCCGAGGGTTATCGACTAACACCCTACAATCCGGAATTTGAAAAGCAAATGATTGAGGCTAGGCAGATTATGAAAAATCGTCGTGCTGTTTTGCATGAGCTGGCAAAATAGTGCCTGTCATTTGGGTTGAAAAATCTGTAATCCTGGCGTTACACGAAGAGCATTTGGCAGAACATGGTGGGGCAAGTGGCATACTTGACCAGAGCATGTTGGAGTCTGCATTGTCTCAACCAAAAAATAAAATTGCTTACCAATCTACCGATATTGCCGATCTTGCTGCTGCCTATGGCTATAGTATTATCACTAATCATCCTTTTTTTGATGGCAACAAAAGAACAGCATTTACAACAATGGAGCTGTTCCTGGCTCTAAATGGACAGGAATTGCTGGCCGATGATGCCTCATGCGTTATCACCGTATTAAAATTGGCTGAAGGCAGTCAGCCCGAAAATGAATGTGCCAGTTGGATAAGAACCAATATCAAACCGGCTGGTTCTTAAGGTGCAGCGGACAAATGGCAAAGCCATACTTAGACCAACCAGGTGGGTACACCATGATACCCACCTGTACTTGCGTTTAAAAATATGGCAGCCAGCCGTTGGTAGTAAGACCCCAACTATTAATGCGCAAAACTTGCTCAGGTGAGTTAGTGCTTGCCAATTTTTCAACTACCGGAAACGTTACCACATGAGTTTCCCTGGGGATTTTTAAATAGATATAGGACAGGTGCTGGTTTTTGGGTTTGGGTAGCTCTGTGAGTGACACACTTGCTTCGGCGCTGGCGCGCTTGGTTTCCAAAAAGGCCTGATGGCGTTTCTGATAACTGGCGCTCTTGGTTTTTTCTTTATGGTGATAACGCCGATAAGCCACCCATGAGCTTGCATTTTCCGGTGCCGGGATAATTTTGCCGGGATCGGCCCGACCTTCCAGCATCAGGCTGTGCATTAGTTTATGGGTGTTAAGCATCGTCAACAAGGCTTGCGGGCCAAACACCCGCAAGATGGGGCCGGTTGTGCCGTTGCTTAGGGTGCGGTTTGCCGAGATAGTTGGAGCTTGCCAGCGCGGAAAGGCAATTGCCAGGGGATAACCGCCTGGGGCTTCAGCGCTGCCATGTGCACGGTTGATGCCGTGCAGTACCGCCAACAACCGTGAGGTGGCATCGCTGATGCCGTCTGGCTCGGCCCCCTGAAACAGCAGGATGTCGGTGTAGTACATTATTCGTCACCTTCTACGACATTTTGAGTTTTGGCCTTTTTGCCTTCGCCGCCCAATACACCGCCGCGCACGATTATCGACATAAAGAAATAATCATCGCCGGTCAATTGTGGGTTTTTTTGCAGGCGTATCAGTTCCTTGTCCAGTTTGTCGATAATGTTGTAAAAATGGCGGGCTTTTTTATTGTCTCTATACACTATGCTTTCGGTGGTTACCACGCCGTAGGGTTCGGCGGCTATGGCGCGGTTGTCGCCTAAATCGGCATCGTACCAGGTGTCTATGGTGCGGATGGCGTTGCCGATTTTTTGCTCGTGGAGTATGGCCTGGTATTGATCGGTATTGATGCGGCGTTTGGCCAGAATTTTGCTGATTTCACGGCCTTCGCTATCTTTGTCTTTGTTGGTGGCAAATTCCTGGCTGGGGTAGACGGTCGCCCCGCCGCCGATAACGGCTTTGGCGCTTAAATTGACACGTAAACCCTGTTTCCAGGCGTCGGCGCCCTGGGCGCTAAGCGCGGCGGCAATATGGTCGCGTAATTCTTCAAGCTTGGCGCGTATGCCTGCATCGCCAATGCTGTCGATTTTCAGGCATTCACGTGCAGGGATGCCCAGGGCATCCACAGTAATACTGACCGTTTGCTTGGTATTGCCGGCTTGATAGCTTAAGTTAATACTCAGCTTGCCGTTGTCAGCCTGGGCCACCTGGCTGCGGTTGCGCCACAGCCAGCGCCCGTTCACCATGTTCATGACGTAACGTTCCGCCAATAACTGCCACCCACCTTGCTCGGTAAAGTGTTGGTGATAGGGGGTGTAAGTGGCCATAAAAGCCGGATCGTTGCTCATGCAGGATTGCGCAGTGTTGGCCAAAAAACTGATGTGGCCTTCTACAATTAAGGTATCGTAGCCTATCGGCAAAGTGGCTTTTTCCACGCTTTGCAAATTAGCGTTACGTGGATTTTTTTCGCTTTTTTCGTCGGCGGATTTGCTTAAATGCGTGTTCAGGGTGGCATCGTCCAGAAAATTGCTGATGGTGCCGCGCAAGGCTTCCAGCGTGACCAGTACGGGTAGCTTGTCTGTGGGGTTTTCGCTGCGTTCAGCAAAAAAAGCAAAAATGCCGGGTTCCAATGAACGGGTGAAAGCCAGGGTGGATGGGTGTTTGTATTTTTCGGTCATGGTCGGTTCCTGAGTAAATGATTTATTAAAGTTTGGCTTTTTTGTTTAAATTAACGGCGCAAGCACCATAGATGTGTGTGCTGCGTTCACCTTGCCGCCAGACATAACTACCGTCATTTCTGGGGTTATGATTTTTCCGCACTGACGCCACGCTGCGGAAACGAATCAGACTAAAAACCGGTTCGGCAAAGGCGTGAAGCAAGTTATCCCGCGCTCCTGAGCGGTGTTTGGCGGCTTCCAATAATTGATAACCCACTGCCATTGGCCGGTAATAGCCTCGTTCTGGTAGCCATTCAGGCCGTTCTGGTAGGGTCAGCTGCTTTTTACGCTCTTCGGGCGTTTCATCACCCGCCCAGCGTTGCATGCAGGCGGTGAGAATGGCAAAGCCTTGCGGGCCATCGGTTTGTTGCTGAGCGGCTTCGACTAGACGGCTGGCGTCTTCAAGCAGGTAAAAATAAGACGGTAAACGTTGTAATGCTTGCGCCAGAGCTGTGTTCTGTCCATCATGTTGAAACTCCTTAATGGTAATATCCCGGTGTCCGGATAGCGGCTGAATAACGCCGCCCGCTAGGCGCAAGCCGATCAAGGCCTGGCTGATCAGATCAAGCTCTAAAGTATCGCTATAACTGACATCCAGCATTAGATAAGCATTTAAACTGGTGCGGCGGTCGTCTATGGTGGGATGTTGTACGCCACGGCTGCTGACATCACTGAGTTGACCGGAACGGTAGCGCACGTATTTGGCATGGCCTCGGTGCAACTGGGCTTCGCCGATTACCGGGGCGATGCCGTTTATGCTTATATCTGCGCCCAAACGTAAATTTAACGCGGTTGCCAATCCCACCCAGGCGGTAAGTGGTGGTACGGCGCTTAAAAATACCCCATCCGATAAGGCATTAGCTTGGGCGATGCCAAGCTCGCCGATCACTAACATGCAACGGCTGCTCATAAGCTCAACTCCCCCTGTATGGATGCGTTTAGTTGTTGATCAATAATGGCTACTATTTGCTGGTAACGTTCTCCGCCGCCTTTAAAGTCTTGGTTAATGCCTAACCAGGCTTCTGCTATGTGGATGGCAATAGTTTTGATTTGTGCGCGGTTGGCTGTGCCGCTTACCAACTGGAGATGACGATGGGTTTTGGTTATGCCGCTAAAAAAGGCCTGGAATTTAAGTGCTTCTGGATGTTGGCTATCCAGCAGGCTTTTAATTAGTAGTACGTCTTCCAGTAATTCATCCAGCAATTGCCGGATGATATTGGTCAGCCGTTGGGTTAGCTGGTCATTGGTAGGTAAGGTGGAGTGGCTGGCTAATTTGCTGAGGGTTTTGCCTTTCAATGGCTTGGCATTGATCAAATATTGGGGCTGATGGATCAGACGTATCAACCTGTCCGGCGTATCCCGTCGGACTGGCGGCGGCAGGATTTTAGGATGTTGTTGTTTACCGGAAAAATCCATTAGTATCGCCGCGATATTACGGGCGTTGGTGCCACCGTATTCGGCGGCTTCGATATTGAATAATGGACGGTTGCCGATCTGATTTTCTTCGGTATGAACAAGTGCTTCTCTGCGCCATTGTCCCAGCCAGGCCGCCGCCGCCACACTCAGCATGGGCGTAATGCTAATGGTTTGCTCATCGCCTGTAGTTTTAAACAGTAATTGGGCGTGGAGGGGCGATAACTCGGCGGGTAGTTGGCTTGCTTTACTGTGCCATTGTTTAACTATGATTTCGTCCAGACCAATTTGCTGGAGGAAATCAGTTAGCACTGGGTCTTTGTTCAGCAACATGCTGAATACCGATGCCGGTTTGCCGGCGAGATAAAACACAAACTCAAAGAAAAACCGGGCGCCGACTAAAGTGGCATCACCTTCAATTGTGCTGGTAGCCAGGCTGGCGGCGCTGGCGGGAATCACAGACAAATCAGGGCAGGGCGTTTTGGCAAATTTGGGGGCGCCTTCGTTGGCGGGATTGCGCACTTTGGGGATGTGAGTTGCCAGACGAGCTACGGCCTTGTTGAGTAGCGGGGTAATGCGGCTCAGTCGTATGGCATGCCAATAATCGGGTTGCTGGAGTATGTCTAACCAGTCTGTTACGTTATCGGTCTTGTTAACCAGCGCCAGCGCCAGACTCAAGGCAGTGTTCAATTCCTGGTTATCATGCAAATGCAATCTATACTGATCTTGTCCGGCAGCCTGAAATAATTGTTTTTGAAAGGTTTTTGCCAGATCTTTTTCCTTGTTGGCTAGGCCGTGCTGTAGGGCTAGGGTTAAGGCTGCCAGGGTGTTGCCTTGCTGTTGGTATATGGATAGGGCAGGCAAGGCTTTGGGTTGTTCGGATTTGAGTTTTTTGGATGGGCTTGCCATTTAAACACCTCCTGTCATGCAATTTGGGCTGGTCATTTTTTACTCCTTGAATGGGTAAAGCGAAGCAATAGCTTAGAATATCTGCTAGAAGTAAGTCAACTATATTTAAAACATTAATCTGGATTTTTTATTAGTAAGCTGCGCCTAACTATTAAGCGGATAGGTTTCGCTCTCGCTCTACCCATCTTATCTTGTTTATTTTTTGTAACTATTCAGCGTCCAATTATCACTTTAAAAAACAGGCAGTTGTAGGATGTGCTAAACGCAGTGCAGCGCATCATTCGAAGCTAACTACCTATTTAAAAAGGATAATAAAAAATTTACGCTAAATAATTGCGATTTTTTTAGCATTAAAAATCAGACTGAGAGTTACAGTCGCGCTCTGTTGAACGCGACCGGATACCGCCTGAGCGGCGGTGAGTAAAACATCAATCTTTTCTAAATCGCCTAGGCGGCGCTTCTGCATTTTAACTGATTTTGCCGGGGGGCAGGAATGATTGTCCAGGGCGCTATTACCCGGCAGATTTGGTGTTAGTTGGTAGGGCTGCGTGGACAATAACCCAAAGCCCAATGAAAGTAGTAGGCTGGGTTTTGATAGTAATCGAGATCACAAAATAAGGCCTGATACGCTTCGTAAGCCGGTTGCGGGGTTACGGCAAAATGAGCGCGGACATCATTGGCCAGAGCATTAAAAAATATCCTCTCCTCAAGCATTTTGGTTTGCTCAGAACTTACCAGTTCAACCGTGCTATTGTCCGGGCAAAGCCTGTCATCACAGTCCTGCACATAGAATTTTTTAAATAGATTATCCAGATCGGTATAGCAGCAGTAAATGGTAATGGTTTTAGTCAAGCTTTCTCGAAAGCGGTTTAAACAATATTGAGCTTTGGTCAGAGCCAATGCTGGATTGCCCGTGTTTGTTGTTGGCGATAGATAGGCGTTTAGCGATTGTTTGCCAGACTCAGAGTTATCATCATAATGATCGCAAAGTTTCTCATAACCATCGAGATGTTCCAGTGTGCCGATGGGGTTTTCATCATAACTATAAGTAGTTTTATCCGGTGCTAACAAGCATAAGCTGGAATTCAAGCCTTGTTGTTGCCAAAGTTGAATAGGCAAGGCTTGTTTAGCCAAGTCGATACGGTGGGCTTTGCCTTTGCCAAAGTTGATATCCAGATTGGGGAAAAATTCCGGTATTTCACTTAAAACTGGTAGGCAGACTAATCTGTCCTTAGTCTCAATCCCAGGTTTCCCCCACAGAAATACATTGTCTAAGCCAAATGTTTTATATTTGTCAGCATCATACTGTGCTGAAAATGCTCGTAACGGCTGGCTCAGGATTAATATATTAAGTTTATCCCAGGGCTGGGGGCGGTGGCGGCGTACCCGTCCGGCTGCTTGCACTTCGCCGCGCACTGAGCGCGGTTCTAGAATGGCCCAGTCGTAATCGTGGTCGCGCCCGGTTTCTTGTAAAGTGGTGGTAACGACTATGATCATTAAGTCCTGTTTGGTCTTGGTTTTAGTTTGGGCCAGTGCGGCCTGTAATTCGGGCAAGTCCTGCCAGTTTGAGTCGTGTTTGCGATTGTTAAGCTGATTCAGCTTGGCATCCATTAAACCCAGCACCAGACGCGGATGTTTGGCGTGGTAACAGACTACTTGATAGTTGTATGCGTCCTGATGGTTTTGGCGTTCTAATAGCCATCGGCTGTAGCGCCAGGCTTGTTTGGCGGTATTAAAGCGGATAAAACCGATGGAAACGTTGATGTTGTCGATTTTCTGCGCGTTAATTTGGTGGAGTTGGTAACAGCCCTGGAGAATTTCAGCGTAAATTTGGGATTTTAAGTGCCTGGTTTTATCGGTAGCTTGTGCCAGTGGGGTCAGGCGCAAAATATCCAAATGACGGCGTTGTGCCGTAGCTTGAATTTTTATGCAGGTGCGCTTGACGTAATCATTGTAATGCAACATTAATTTGGCCGGAACGTGGGTGTGAAGATCGTGGCATTCAACTTCCAGACCGGGCTGGTTGCCGGCAAAGATCAGTCGGGCGGGAAGCGGGTGGGCTGTGTGGGAGTTAAAGCTGGGTGCGTCCAGTTTGGCTTTTATGCATAAGCCCCGCCACCAGGCGTCAAACAGGCCTTGTACCACATACGGCCCCATTGTGGCTGACATTAATACCACATGGCGACCAGCCAGCCCAACCATGAAACATAGTTTGCCCAGGGTGATCAGATCTTGGGCGCTGTAGTTGTCTATTTCGTCCAGTATCAGATCGGATGTGAAGATGCGTAATGCCATTCGCGCATCACCACCGCTGGTGGCGTGGGTGGCTGGAACCAGATGGTCAACGGTACAGGCGACTATTGGGGTTTCCAGCAATTGCAGGCCGCGTTGGCCTAGCCACTCATGAACAATCTTGAATAAGGCCGGTCGGTCGCGTTTGCCTTGGCAGTCTCCATCTAGGTGGGCGTCCAGGCAATCCAGCCAGGGCATATTGTCGGGATTGAGGGTGTTAATATCTTTCCCGCCTACGCTGTAGCCGTTTTCGTCATCGGCTGTGGTGTTTTCCTTACCATTTTTGGATGCCTCGCTGGATTCGCTGGAATTTTGGGTGTCGTCCAAGACTAGGCCTCCCACTAAGGTGACAAAATCTTCTTGGCTAATCAGCGCTTGTTCGCGTAATGCAGTTGCAGATTGCAGGGTTAGTGAGCGTAAGCCTAAAGCCAACGTATAACGCAAACGCGGTTCACCCTGTTCATCCTTAGGGCTGATGGCTGCCAGCAAGCGCACGCCGGCCAAGGTTTTGCCGCTGCCGGTTTCTGCCAGGATGGCGGCAAATACCGGGCGATTTTCCAGGGTGTGTTGAGCGGCTTCAGCGAGTTTTTGTTGCCAGTAAAAATTGGGGGCTGTAATGGGGATTCGCGCTTGAGACGTTATCTGTAACCCGGCAGAACGGAAATGCCCGGCATTAGCCAGCAGGGTTTTTAGTTTGCGGGTGAGTTTTTCCACGCGCAGCAAATGTTGGGGGAGGGTGTCGCCCCAGTAGGGTTTTTGCTGTTCCTGATAGGTGTTGGCGTAGGCTGGCTGGCTGGGTGAGGCTTTGTCTACCGCCAGTTTGCTGGTATTGCATTGAATGCTGGCTAAGTGGTCGGCGGCAATCAGCAGGGGACGGTTGTAATGTACGTTTGCCAAAATCCAGTCGCCGGTGTTTGTGGTTAAATCGGCGCGTAAGTCTGGGTATTGCTTGAGTAGTGCGCTGATTTTTTCTGCAATGGCGGCAACTTGGGTTTGCCATTTAGGTTCTTGCCAGGGTAGTTGGCTGTTTGCGGCTTGTTGGCTGAGGGTTCGGGTGGCGACTTTGCCGTCTTGCGATGTTGTTTGATTGACGTGTGTGCTTTTTTTAGTGGGGTCTTTGGCGCATACTTCAATTTGGTCATTGCCGGCTGGTAAACGGTGATGGCTTAACACCAGCCAGCTTACCAGACTAAAAATAGGCGCGGTTGCCAGCCATGTCTTGAGTTGTTTGGGGCTGAGATTGGGAAAGTGTGTGGGTTGGTTTTTGGTTTCAAACAGCAGTTCGCCCTCCGGCCACAGCGGATCCGCCTTTGCCAGTTCCGTGAGAAAAACCTGATCATCAGGTGGCTGGCTGGCGGCAAAGCGCTGTTGCAGCATCAAAAAGCCTACCAGATCATGCCGGTATTCTTCATGGTGATATGCGCTTCGCAGTTTGCCCTGAAAGGCCAGTGTGGCTTTGCCGATGTCGTGCAGCAATGCTGCCATGCGTCGGCATAGATATACCAGTTCTGCATAGGGGCCTAGTGGTTCGGTGCTGTATTCTTTGCGGATGTGCGTGGTGCGAAAGGCATAACGGCCTTGGGAATCATAAAAGTCTTTTTGGCCGGCTATCCATTGCAGTTCCAAGCGATTGCGGCTCATGACCCGGTGACAGCTTACAGAGCCGGCTTTACTAACTGTTTTTTTAATTTCCTGATGCAGATCTTTCAGACCTTCTTCGCTGATGTGCCCGGCCCAGACCCGGCTGCCGATTTGCGGCAGATATTTGGCCAGTACCCGTCGGGTACGTTTCCAGGCTTTGCCTTCCGATTCGTTGATTAATACCACTAACATGGTTAAGCGCTGGGCTGGTCGGTTGGGTTTATGTCGCCGTTACAGGCGGCGGTTAGTTCGGCAAATAAACATTTCAGGGCTTTAATTTCATCCAGGGTTGCCAGGGCACGGCGCCGGAACTGACTTTCGTTTTCTTTATTGGCAACTGCCAGAAATGCGTTGGGCATGATGGCGGCGTCTTTAACCAAGTCGGCAAGGTCAAACACCAATGCACCGCGCCGAGTTTTACCGTGTAATACCGGCAGGCTGTGGGGTATGCCCAATATCCATAAACTGCAAGCCGCCAAACCGTAAGCCAGATAATTACCGTTATCCAGAAATTGATTGGTCAGATCAAGCGCTTTGGGTTGGCGGGTAAATTGGGTGCTGAAGTGCCGGGATAGTAGGGCGTACAGTTGTTTGGCGAACCAGGCTTCGGCAATTAACACGCCCTGAGTGTCGGCGGCTGCGGCCACCCTGGCCAGAAAGTTGTCGGCGATTTCCCGACAGTTGATTTCTACGCCGTCCAGTTTCAGCCAGACTTTACAAACCAATTCAGCACGTACTTTTTGCCAGTGCTTGGCAATCGCCAGCCGGCTTACCGGATTTTCCCATAAGGGATACCATTTTTGCAGATATTCCGGTTCGCGGTATTCGTTAAGGGCGGCAAGATAAATCGGTGTAGCGCCGCCGGCGCAAAAGCCGATTAACATGCCTTGCGAGGCGGCCAGCCGCGCAGCCTGTTGAGTGATTGAAGTGCCGGGGCCTAACAGTAATACCGAGGTATTGCCATAGGGTATGGCGAAATGCTGCTCCAGGGCCTCTTTGCGTTTGACATAAACCAAGCGTTCGTCGGCTGCCTGTACCCGGCAATGCTCTAGATATTCTATGGTGGTTTTATGAGTTGGCAAAATCGGCATGATTTTAGTGGTTAACCCGGCAATTCCATTGGGCTGAACAGCATAAGGGCTAATCAAAAATGCCGCAATTGATATTTAAACAATAAAGCAGTGCCAAATTTTTTAATTTTTGGCATAAATGCCAACCCTAACGGTATCGGATTCGTTGCGGTTCATCATCAACCCCTAGTAGTCGACCAATCTTATTTTGACGAATACGGCATATGATGTGCCAAACCCAATAAAACCCATCGCTCGAAGCTAACCACTTATTTAAAATTGATTTACGGTTATTAAAGCCAGGAATCCGTAGCCTCGATGCAACGCAGTGGAATCGAGGAATTCACCGCGCAGCCTCAATCAAACCAGCGTCAGCAGACTTCATCAATACCCACCACCGCTTCAACCAAAATCAACTATCAACACAAACACAGCCTCAATCAAAGCGACCCGTAGCCTCGATGCAACGCAGTGGAATCGAGGAATTCGCCGCGCAACCTAAATCAAACCAGCGTCAGCAGACTTCACCAATACCCACCCCTCTATAACCAAAATCAACTATCAACACAAACACAGCCTCAATCAAAGCGACCCGTAGCCTCGATGCAACGCAGTGGAATCGAGGAATTCGCAGCACAACCTAAATCAAACCAGCGCCAGCAGACTTCGCCAATGCCCACCCCTCTATAACCAAAATCAGCTATCAACGCAAACACAGCCTTAATCAAAGCGCCCCGTAGCCTCGATGCAACGCAGTGGAATCGAGGAATTCACCGCGCAGCCTCAATCAAACCAGCGTCAGCAGACTTCATCAATACCCACCACCGCTTCAACCAAAATCAACTATCAACACAAACATAATCTTAATCAAAGCGACCGCCATGTAATTTGCCAAACCCAATAAAGCCCATCGCTCGCAGCTCGCCACCCCAACAACCTCAAGCATCATTGTGTAATAACTCCAAAATGCGCTCCTGGATTTGGAGTTGTTTATCGGCATCACCAATTTGCTGACCCTGCTGGTCGGTAATATAAAACATGTCTTCAGCCCGGCTACCGATGGTGGTAATCTTGGCATCATGCAATTGCACGTCCAGTTCACTAAAGGCCTGGCCTATAGTCGACAGCAGCCCGGCCCGGTCAGTGGTAATCAGCTCAATAATGGTATGGCGCTGATAAGGATCATCCAGGAAGGTGATGCGGGTTGGAATCGGAAAGTGGCGGGCCTGACGCGATTGTTTATGCAAATTGCGGGGGTGGCGATTGACCCGTTTGCTTAACAGTGCCTGGCGCAGCGAACTGGCGATATGTATTTCCTGAAACAGATCTTTAATCGGTTGGCCGGATTGTTGCAGCACCTGAAAACTGTTCAACACATATTGATCAGCAGTGGTAATGATGCGGGCATCCAGAATGGTTAAGCCCAGTTGATCCAGCGTGGCGGTACAGGTGGAAAAAATGCCGGGTTGATTATGGGTATAAACAAAGATTTCCGCGCTGCTGCGTTGAGTTTGCGGGCGCAGCAGCACCAGCGGCAATTCGGTTTCGGCGCTGGCGGCGATAGCGATGGTATGCCAGGCAATTTCGTCCGCCGAGTAGCGCAAAAAATAGTCTTCGCTTAAATGCCGCCAGGATTGGTCAATGCTGGTGGTGGAAATGCCCAGTTTAAGCAATTCCTGACGGGCTTCACGGGTATTATCGCTAATGCGTTCCGAGCGGGCCATCGGATTGTGCAGGCCCCGGTGCAAGGCATTATGGGTGGCGATATACAATTCTCTAAGCAGCGAGTCCTTCCAAGAGTTCCACAGGCTGGGGCTGGTGGCGCGGATGTCGGCCACAGTCAGCAGGTATAAATGGTTTAGATATTCTATGCTGCCGACTTGCAGCGCAAAGCTATGGATAATCTGCGGGTTGCTGATATCTTTACGCTGCGCAGTCATAGACATCAGTAAATGGTTCCGCACCAGCCAGGTGACCAGCTTGATGTCATGGGTGGGTAAATCGTGCTGAAAGCAGAATCTTTCAGCAATGGTAGCACCCAATTGCGAGTGATCGCCGCCCCGGCCTTTGGCAATGTCATGAAACAGCGCGGCAATATACAGAATTTCCGGCTTGGGGATCAGCAGGAATATTTTATTGCAGAACGGCAATTCCTTGCTGTGCTTGTCCAGCGAAAACCGGCGCAGATTGCGAATTAAAAACAGAGTATGTTCATCCACAGTATAAATGTGGAACAAATCGTATTGCATGCGCGCAACAATATTGGCAAAGTCCGGCAAATACGCGGCCAGCACACCGTAACGGTTCATGCGTTTTAATTCATGAGTAATGCCGCGCGGTTGGCGCAATATTTCCAGAAACAGCCGGTTGGCCTGTTTACTGGTGCGGAAGGCCTGATCGATTCGATGCACGTTTTTGCGAATCAAACGCAAAGTGCTGGCGCGGATGCCTTTTAACGAAGGTAATTGCTGAGCCAAAAGAAATATTTCCAGCAATGCCAGCGGATTTTCGGTAAAGACCTCGTGATTGGTAGCTTCCAGATAGCCGCCGATTGCCGAGAAATCGGCGCTGATCGGTATGGGTTTCAATTGATCAGGATCGCTGATCAGCTTCTCATTTAACAATTGCAGCAGCATTTCATTCAGACGTTCAATGTCCACGACCGTCTTGTAATAAAACTGCATAAAGCTTTCAACATCGGGCTGCTGATCTTGATCCAGATAACCAAACCAGGCCGCCAGTTCGCGCTGGTAATCAAACAGCAGCCGGTCTTCGCTGCGATTGGTTAATAAATGCAGAGCAAAGCGCAAGCGCCACAGAATTTGTTTGGCGGTAATAAAGCTGTGATATTCGGATTTGGGTAAATAGCCGTACTTAATCAGCTCGTTCAGACTGGCCGCATGATAGTGGCGTTTAAATACCCAGGCAATAACTTGCAGATCGCGTAAGCCGCCCGGACCTTCCTTGATATTGGGTTCCAGATTGTAGGCGGTTTCATGAAACTTGCTGTAGCGATGCTCTTGTTCGGCAATCTTAACCGGTAGAAATTGTTCGGAAGGCCAAAGTTGGCGTGTGCTCAGCTGAGTTTTCAGGCTTCGGAACAGCTCGGCATTGCCGGTGATCAGCCGCATTTCCAGCAAGCTGGTGAAAATAGTCTGATCGTCACCGGCGGCTTCCAGGCATTCGTCGATACTGTGCACACTTTGGCCCGGTTTCAGACCGATATCCCACAGAAAACGGCTGAAATTGGCTAATTGTTCCTGAAACAACTCTTTATCCGCCGGACTGGCGATAATCAAAATATCGACATCAGAATGGGGAAACAGTTCAGTGCGGCCATAACCCCCGGTAGCAATCAAGGCCAGGGCGTGGTTTTTGACACCCAGAAAATGCTGCCAGCAGCATTTCAGCAAACCATCAGTGAAGCGTGATTTAGCAGTCAGCAAGCTTGACACCGACTGATCCGGTCGAAACCGTAATCTTAGCCCCTGAGAATGCGTTTGAATCAGGGCCTTAAAAGCTGCCGCCGGATTGGGTTGGGCAAAACAGCTGATAGATTTACGAACCGGTAACTCGACTAGATTCACCGTTCTTCCTCACGTAAAGTCAGAATTTCATAGCCGGTGTCTGTCACCAGCAGCGTATGTTCCCATTGAGCGGAAAGGCTGTGATCCTTAGTCACGGCGGTCCAGCCGTCAGCCAGGATTTTCATGTGCGGTTTGCCCAGATTCAGCATGGGTTCTATGGTAAATATCATACCCGGCTCGATAACAGCCCCATCGCCGCGTTTACCGTAATGCAGCACATGCGGCTCTTCATGAAACTTTTTGCCGATACCATGGCCGCAAAATTCTCTGACCACAGAATAACGATTGGTTTCGGCATGCTTTTGAATCGCGTAACCGATATCGCCAAAATGGGCGCCGGGTTTGACCTGTTCAATGCCCAAAAACATGGCTTGGCGAGTAATCTCCACCAGCCGCCGGGCGTGCGGGCTAACCTCGCCGACACAGAACATCTGGCTGGTGTCGCCGTGATAATCGTCTTTAATCACCGTAATATCAATATTAACAATATCGCCGCTTTTCAGTTTTTTATCGCTGGGAATGCCGTGACAGATTTGATGATTAATCGAAGTGCAAATCGATTTGGGAAAACCGCGATAATTTAATGGCGCTGGAATTGCCTGCTGCACATTGACAATGTAATCGTGGCAAATTTGATCCAGTTCCTCGGTGGTAACGCCAACCACAACATGGGGTGCAATCATTTCCAGCACTTCTGCGGCCAGTTTACCGGCAATTCGCATTTTGGCAATTTCGTCAGCGGTTTTTATTACAATACTCATGCGGTCTTTGCGTGGCTCTTAAATAGAAAACATAGGGTTAATAAGGTTTTACAGTCGCGGTTATGCGGGTGCTTAGTCAGTCTAACAGATTCGGCCTTGTTGTGAAAACGTAATCATGGTATAAAGATAAGTTCACTATGTATTTTTAATACTCACGTCTGTCGACACGATTGATGGGGTGCTGGTTTTAGGCAAGTTTGCCTGGGCCGGTCATCAGTCGGGACAGTACGGAGGCGTAACCCAAAGCCGGAAAATCCGGCAAATTCTTAGGAGAAAACAATGGCCGCAGTGTCAATGCGTCAAATGCTAGAAGCCGGTGTTCATTTTGGACACCAAACCCGTTACTGGAACCCGAAAATGGCACCTTACCTTTTCGGCGCTCGTAACAAGATTCATATCATTGATTTGGAACAAACGCTTCCTTTATTTAATGATGCCATGAATTATCTGGGTCAAATGACTGCCAATAAAGGCACTATTCTGTTTGTCGGCACTAAAAAAGCCGCGCGCAAAACCGTGGCTGATGAAGCCACTCGCGCGGGCATGCCTTATGTCAACCATCGCTGGTTGGGCGGTATGCTGACCAACTTTAAAACCATCAAAAAATCCATTAATCGCCTGAAAGAACTGGAAGCGATGAAAGCTGACGGTACACTTTACCAACGTTTCAGCAAAAAAGAAGCTTTGGGCATGGAACGTGAGCTGGAAAAACTGGAACGCAGTCTGGGCGGTATCAAAGATATGCGCGGTACCCCTGACGTGATTTTTGTATTGGATGTCGGTTACGAAAAAAATGCCATTATGGAAGCCAAAAAACTGGGCATTCCGGTGGTAGGTATTGTGGATTCCAACAATTCACCTGAAACGGTAGATTATGTAATTCCTGGTAACGACGATTCAATTCGGGCGGTTTCTTTATACTGCCAAAGTGCAGCGGCTGCAATTCTGGAAGCCAAATCATTACGCCTGGATGCGTCAGCCAAAGCGGACGACTTTGTCGAAGAAGTCGCTCCTGAAGCAGTAAATTAATTAGGCCGTTAATGCGGCTATGCCGGGCTGATTTATTCGGCCAGGGTGAGTAAGTCTTTTAAACGCCTCCTTAGTGAGGCGTTTTTTTAGTTAATAAACTTGAGGAATAATCATGAGTATTAGTGCGGCTATGGTGAAGGAATTGCGTGAGCGAACCGGATCCGGGATGATGGAATGCAAAAAAGCCCTGGTGGAAGCCAGCGGTGATATGGAATTGGCCATCGAAAACATGCGCAAATCAGGTTTGGCCAAAGCAGATAAAAAATCTGGCCGTATCGCTGCAGAAGGCATTATCGGTGTAAAAGTATCTGACGATGCCAAAACCGTAGTGCTGGTGGATGTCAATTCCGAAACCGATTTTGTTGCCAAAGGCGATGATTTTTCCGGTTTTGTTAACGATGTCACCACTGCGTTGCTGGACAGTGATGTGGAAACCGAAGAACAGTTACAGGGCCTGGTATTGCCTAATGGCAGCACTGTGGATGAAACCCGCCGTGCATTGATCGCCAAATTGGGTGAAAATATCACTGTGCGTCGGTTCGTTAAATTTACCACCAGCACTGGCGGTCAGGCCGCTTACCTGCATGGCAGCAAAATTGGCGTGATCGTAGAGTTGAGCCAGGAAGACGCTGCACTGGGCAAAGATATTGCCATGCATGTGGCAGCTGCCAAACCGGCTTATGTTTCCGGCGACCAAGTGTCTGCTGAAGTAATAGCCAAAGAAAAAGAAATTTTCGCGGCTCAGGCCCTGGAAAGCGGCAAACCGGCGGCAATTGTAGAAAAAATGATAGACGGTCGGATCGCCAAGTTTTTGGCGGAAGTGACTCTGCTGGGTCAACCTTTCATCAAAGACGACAGCGTTACCGTAGGCAAATTGTTGACTTCCAAAGGGAATTCAGTGGTGCGTTTTGCTCGCTTTGAAGTGGGCGAAGGTATCGAAAAGAAAGAAGAAAACTTTGCTGAAGAAGTCATGGCGCAGGTCAGAGCTTAATCCCGCTCCAGAAACCCGGTCGATACCGGGTTTTTTCTGTCGGGCAAGACTTGCTTTAACTGTAATTATTCAACGTCCAAGTGTCCCTTTAAAAACAGCTGGTTGTAGGATGTGCTAACCGCAGTACAGCGCATCATTCGCAGCCAAGTACGTTTTTTAAAAAAGGCTCATGCAACATGACGCTGAATAATTACCTTTAACTTAACATTAATAGCGGATACGTTTGATTATGAGTCGGATAATTTGTCAAAGAATTTTACTTAAATTGAGTGGCGAAGCCCTCATGAGTGAACAGGGCGGCAGTATTGATCCTGATATCGTTCAGCGCTTAGCTCATGAAGTTAAAGATTTGTGTGATGCCGGTATCCAGGTGGGCTTGGTGATAGGCGGCGGTAATATTTTGCGTGGGGCAGAAAAAGTCTCTGCCGGTTTGAATCGGGTGACCGGTGATCAAATGGGTATGCTGGCTACCGTGATCAATGCCTTGGCCATGCAGGATGCTTTGGAATACCTGGGCCAACCGGTGCGGGTAATGACAGCCCTGAAAATTAATCAGGTCTGCGAAGATTATATTCGCCGCCGGGCGGTCAGACATTTGGAAAAAGGTCGGGTCACCATTTTTGCCGCCGGTACCGGTAATCCGTTTTTTACCACGGATACCGCTGCCAGTCTGCGCGCCATTGAAATTGATGCGGAATTAATGATCAAGGCTACCAAAGTCAAAGGGGTCTATTCCGCTGATCCCAATAAAGATCCGGATGCAGTGTTTTATCCGCGTTTAACCTATGACGAGGCTATCGATCAGCGTCTGAACGTTATGGATGCCACCGCACTGGTGTTATGCCGGGAAAATAATTTGCCTATGCGGGTTATGAATATTTTTGAACCTGGAGCGGTAATGCGCCTGATGCAGGGTGAAGATATCGGCTCGCTTATCGTGAGAGAATAGAATGATCAATGATATTCAACAAGATGCAGCATCGCGCATGGTGAAAAGTATCGAAGCGCTGCAAAAAGCTTTTACCAAGATCAGAACCGGACGGGCTCATCCCAGCCTGCTGGATCAGATTTCGGTCAGTTATTATGGCTCGGAATCACCCTTATCGCAGGTGGCCAATGTTTCGGTTGAAGATTCCCGCACCCTGAAAGTGGTGCCTTGGGAGAAAGGTATAGTCCAGGCCATCGAAAAAGCTATTATGTCTTCCGGCCTGGGGTTGAACCCCGCCACTCAGGGTACGGTGATCCGTATCCCTTTGCCGGCATTAACCGAAGAGCGGCGCCGGGATTTGGTCAAGGTAGTGAAAAATGAGGCTGAAGGCGGTCGGGTGGCGATTCGCAATATTCGCCGGGATGCCAATTCCGCGATTAAGGAAGCCCTGAAAGAAAAATTGATTTCCGAAGATGATGCCCGTCAGGCGGAAGATAAAATTCAGAAATTGACTGATCAGTATATTAAGGAAGTGGAAAAAGCCTTGGAAGAAAAAGAAGCCGATCTGCTATCCATGTAATTGAGCGAAATTATGACTGCTAAAGTAGGAAAAATACCGGTAAGCGATGGTGATGTGCCGCGCCATATAGCCATTATCATGGATGGTAATGGCCGCTGGGCGCAAAAGCGGCTGATGCCGCGTATCGTCGGGCATCATGCCGGTGTCAAGGCGGTACGCAAGGCTGTTGAATTTTGCAGCGATAACCATATTGAGGTGTTATCCTTATTTGCCTTTAGTAGTGAAAACTGGCGGCGGCCGCTGGATGAAGTCAGCTTGTTGATGGATTTATTCATGAAAACGCTGCAATCCGAAGTCAACAGTATGATGAAAAACAATATTCGTTTGCAAATCATTGGCGACAAAAGCGGTTTTCCGGAAAAATTGCAGGAAAAAATCCGTGAAGCAGAAGCCCAAACCCAGCAAAACACCGGTTTGACGCTGTTGATTGCGGCCAATTATGGTGGACGCTGGGATATTACCCAGGCACTGCGTAAAATTGGCGAGCGCATTGCCCAGGGTGAATTGCAGCCTGAACAGATTTCCGAACAATTGCTTAACGAGCATCTGGTAACCGCGGGTTTGCCGGAACCTGATTTGTTTATCCGTTCCGGCGGCGAAGAGCGCATCAGTAATTTTTTACTGTGGCAACTGGCGTATACCGAGTTCTATTTTACCGATCGGCTATGGCCGGATTTTGACAAGAATGAACTTGCCAATGCAGTAGCCAGCTTTAAAAGCCGGCAAAGACGGTTTGGGCACACCGGTGAACAAATGGTTGAGAAAAAAACGCTGGCTAATTTATAAATACAATAGTAACTATTCAGCGTCCCAGTGTTCCTTTAAAAATAACAAGACCGGCAACCTTACCCTGAATAATTACCAATAATAATTAATAAGCTAAATTATGTTAATAAAAAGAATAATAACAGCAGTCGTGTTAGCGAGTGTTGCCGTTTTGGCGATTTTTGAATTGCCTACGCTGTATTTTTCCCTGTTCATTGCAATAATTACCTTGCTGGGTGCTTGGGAATGGTTGGCGCTGACTGATGTTGACTCTAAGCCTAAACGCATCCAATTTTTGGTGTTGCTGATCTTGCCGATGCTGGGGGTAACTTATTGGACGGTATTTCTGGAGTTGTTGGGCGATGCCCTGGAATGGCCGGAAGTCAAAGATTATTCCGATGCTCTGGAATGGCTGGTGATTGCACCGGTACTGTTCTGGATAGTAACCATGATCCTGATCAGAAATGCCGGCGGGCAATTATTGGCTATGGCGTTTTCTCCGCGATTCAAGGCCTTTGTCGGGTGGCTGGTATTGTTATCGGCCTGGATGTTCTTGGTAAAACTGCGGGCTTATTACGGCTCGGCTATGGTGCTGTATTTTCTGTTGTTGATCTGGGCGGCCGATGTCAGCGCTTTTTTTGCCGGTAAAAAATGGGGAAAAACCAAATTGGCGCCCGATATCAGCCCCGGTAAAACCGTGCAAGGCATGTACGGTGCTTTGGTCTCTGCCTTGGTGTGCGGCATAGCCTTGCGCCTGTATTATGGTCTGGCGCCGCTGGAAGCCGAAGAAGCGCAAATTGCTATCCTGATGTCGGTGGATATTTTATTCCTGTCGGTTTTGACCGTGCTGGTATCGATTTACGGGGATTTGTTCTTCAGTCTGGTGAAAAGAAAAAAAGGTGTTAAAGACAGCGGCAATCTATTGCCGGGTCATGGCGGCATTCTGGACAGAATAGACAGTGTTATTGCCGCAGCGCCGTTTTTTTATGCCGGTATCGTGTTAATTGGTAGGAGCGTATTTGCATGAAGGGCATTTGCATCTTGGGAGCCACCGGCTCAATAGGCGTCAGTACACTGGATGTGGTGGCGCGCCATCCTGACCTGTATAAGGTGGTGGCTTTAACCGCGAACGGGAATGTCGACGGTCTGTTTGAGCAATGTCTGGTTCACCATCCCGAATATGCGGTGATGGCGGATGCAAGTAAAGCCGATGCGCTGCGCGCCAAAATTGCCGCCTCATCGGTGGCCGACATCAAGGTGTTGGCTGGAGCCGAGGCTTTACAGCAGGTGGCGACCCTGGAAAATGTCGATTCCATCATGGCGGCGATTGTCGGTGCCGCGGGCCTGATTCCCACTCTGGCGGCTGCCAAAGCCGGCAAAACCATTTTGCTGGCCAATAAAGAAGCGCTGGTGATGTCCGGTCAGATTTTTCTGCAGGCCGTGCGTGATGCCGGTGCCCAGTTATTGCCTATCGATAGCGAACACAATGCCATTTTTCAATGTATGCCGGCTGCATACACCACCGGTACAGTTGCCAAAGCGGTGCGGCGCATTTTGCTGACGGCTTCTGGCGGCCCGTTCCGGCAAACCCCGCTGGCCGATTTGGATCATGTCACCCCGGAACAGGCGGTCGCCCATCCAAAATGGGATATGGGCAGAAAAATCTCGGTAGATTCCGCCACTATGATGAATAAGGGGCTGGAACTTATTGAAGCCTGTTTGTTATTTAATGTGGAACCGGATGATGTTCAGGTGGTCATACATCCACAAAGTATTATTCATTCCATGGTCGATTATGTCGACGGCTCGGTGTTGGCGCAAATGGGTAACCCGGATATGCGTACCCCAATTGCCTATGCTATGGCTTGGCCGGAGCGTTTCGATTCTGGTGTAGCGCCGCTGGACATTTTTAAAGTGGGGCATATGGATTTTGAACAACCCGATTTACAACGGTTTCCCTGTTTGAAACTGGCTTATCTGGCCATTAAAGCCGGCGGCATTATGCCCACGGTATTGAATGCTGCCAACGAAATCGCCGTTCAGGCTTTTCTGGATGAGGAAATTCGTTTCACCGACATCGCTAAAATTATTGAACAAACTATGAGTCAATTTAGCCCGGAATCTGCCGATAGCCTGGAACTTGTGCTGACTGCCGACCAGCAGGCCAGAAATGTCGCTCATAGTCTGATCACCGCCTTACCGGCCTAAATATGGAAACCGTCCATACGCTGTTCTACTTTATCGTCGCCATCGCCATTCTGGTGACGTTTCACGAATATGGGCATTTTTGGGTGGCGCGTAAAGCCGGGGTTAAGGTATTACGGTTTTCGATCGGTTTCGGCAAGCGCTTGTATTCATGGCGCAAATCTGCTGACGACACCGAGTTTGTGATATCGGCCATTCCGCTGGGCGGCTATGTAAAAATGGCTGATGAGCGTGAAGGTCAGGTGGCAACAGCAGACCTGCCGCATGCTTTTAACCGCCAATCGTTGTGGAAAAGATTCGCTATCGTGGCTGCCGGGCCGCTATTTAATTTATTGCTGGCAGTGATTTTATTTTGGCTGGTGCTGGTAATCGGCGAGCCGGGTCTTAAGCCGATACTGGGGCCGGTGGCGCCGGGTAGTCTGGCCGCAGGCGCCGGATTTGTCGAGCAGGATGAAATTATCAGTATTAACCAAAAACCGGTCATTACCTGGATGGAGGCACTGGATACTTTGCTGTCTCAGGCACTGAATGGCGAACATCAGCTCAATGTTGAAGTTAAAACTCAGGATGGTGCTCATCAGTTGCGTTTGATCCAGTTGACTGATGCCGATATCGACAATCCCGAACAGTTTAGCCAAAATCTGGGCTTCAAGCCCTGGATGCCGGTGTTGCGGCCGGTGATAGGCAAACTGTTTGAGCACGGTTCAGCCCAGGTGGCCGGCCTGCAGATCGGCGATTTAATTATTAGTGCCGATGGTCAGGTTATCAAGGACTGGCAGCAATGGGTGGACTATGTTCAGGCTAGAGCCGATGTCGAGATCAAACTGGTCATCGAACGTAATGAGATGCCGGTACAATTGTCGATTATTCCGCATAAAGAAGAACGTGACGGTAAAAGCATAGGCAAAATCGGTGCCGGTGTGGATGTACCGAAGGATTTTATGGACGGTCTTAAAGTCGATTACGTATTGTCGCCTTGGGATGCCCTGCCGGTTGCCTTCGAAAAAACCGGCTTTTATGTGACCAGTACCCTGAAGATGATGGGCAAAATGTTTGTTGGCTCAGCTTCGGTGGATAATCTCAGTGGGCCTATCAGTATTGCCCAGTATGCCGGCCAGTCTGCCGATATGGGCTTGACGGCTTTTTTAAAATTTCTGGGCTTGGTCAGTGTCAGTTTGGGGGTGTTGAATCTGTTGCCGATTCCAGTGCTGGACGGCGGCCATCTATTGTTTTTTACCATTGAAGCTGTAAAGGGCAGTCCGGTGCCGGAAAAAATTCAGATGTATTTTCAGCAAGTCGGCATGTTTTTGTTGATGTCTTTAATGATCTTTGCCGTGTTCCTGGATCTGGGCAAATTATTTCCGCATTAATGGCTGAACCCAGCCGGTAATCCACAGTCTATCAATCTCATTTTTCTTATTTGTTTATCTATGAAATCACTTATTTCCATGTTCGTGCTGTTATGGGCTGCCGGTTTTGCCGTCAACGCTGCGGCAGATGAGGCCGCTATTAAAAAATCCTTGAGCGGATTCATGCCCAATACCGAGGTCGAAAGCATCAAGCCTTCTGAAATCAATGGCTTGTTCGAAGTAAGAGTGGGCGCTAATCTGTTTTATGTTTCTGAAGACGGCAAATATTTGCTGCAAGGCCAGTTATACGATACTGTCGCCAAAAAAAATGTCACCGAAACCAAACTGGCCGATGTGCGTAAAGCGGCGCTGGATAAATTGGGTTCGGAAAACATGATAATTTTCAAACCGGAAACCAGCAAATATCAGGTATCGGTATTTACCGACATCGATTGCGGCTACTGTCGCAAATTACATTCAGAAATTGACCAATATCTGGCCCAGGGCATTACGGTACGCTATCTGTTTTTCCCCAGAGCCGGTAAAGGTTCGGATTCCTATAAAAAAGCTATCTCGGTTTGGTGTGCCGCAGATCGTAACAAAGCCCTTACCGCTGCCAAAAAAGGTGAAACCCTGGACAGCAAGCCTTGTGTCAATCCCATTGATGCCCATATGCAATTGGGCGAAGATTTCGGCATGAGCGGCACGCCGATGATAGTTACTGCCAAAGGCAATGTGTTGCCGGGTTATGTGCCGGCATCCCGCTTGGCAGGTATCCTGGCCGGCGAATAAACAGCAGGCAGGCTGGTGCAATTCGCCTTGCACCATAGTGCGGACACCGAGGCGTTTGGTGCTGCGCTATGGCAGGCTTTGCCGGAAAAATGCCTGGTGTTTTTATATGGCGAATTGGGTGCCGGAAAAACCACTTTAATTAGGGGGTTATTGCGCGCCGCCGGTTATAGCCAGGCAGTGAGAAGCCCAACCTATAGTCTGGTCGAAGAATATCAGCTGGCCGGCAGGCAAGTGTTTCATTTCGACTTATATCGGCTCAAAGACCCGGAAGAACTGGAATGGATGGGCATGGCCGACTATCTGCAACAAACCGCCTTGTGTCTGATCGAATGGCCGCAAATGGGCCAAGGTTTTCTGCCGGCGGCTGATTTAGAAATTAATTTACGCTATCAGGCCGACATCCGGTTGCTGGAAATTCAAGCCCTAGCGCCTGCTTTAAAAAATTCTTTAATTCTCCACTGGAAAAACAAAGACATATTGCTATAATCTTAACAACATTATCAAGAATGCTTGGATACGATTATGCGATGCCTCCGTCAATTTTACCGGATACTGTGTTTTGCTGTGATTTCCTGTACAGCCAACGCTGAGCAATTGCAATTGAAATCCATCAGTTATTCCAGCCAGGAGCCAACCCACCTCGCTTTTGACTTGTCCGCGCCATGCCGCCACCGTTATTTCAGCCTCAGCAATCCCCATCGCCTGGTCATCGATCTAGAAAACACCCGGCTGAATCAGGTGTTAAATCAGCCGAATGATCATCCCCTGTTTGCCAATCTGCGTACCGGCATCCGCAACGGCCAGGATTTGCGCATAGTCATCGAGCTGAAAGGCTCGGCCCAGGGCAAATCGCTGTTGGTAGAAAAAAATAACGGCGCAGAACTGCAGTTTGATCTGCAGTTAAAAGCAGCTTTGCCGCAGAAGGTTGATCGTCATGCCGATCTGGTGGCAACCAGCTCTGTTAAAGCGGTCGAAACCCCAGTCACTCCAGTGCGCCCGGTGGCACTGAAAGCCCCTAAAACCAAAGGCCGGGATATCATTGTCGCCATTGATGCCGGTCACGGCGGCAAAGATATCGGAGCCCAAGGCGGTAACGGCACTCAGGAAAAAGACGTGGTTTTTGCCATTGCCAAACGCCTGGAGGCCATCATCAACAATCAGTCTGGCATGAAAGCCGCCATGATACGCAATGGTGATTATTTTGTGCCATTAAACCAGCGGGTGAGGCTGGCTCACGAGGCCAAAGCCGATCTGTTTGTCTCTATTCATGCTGATGCTTTTAATGATGCCAGTGCCCGTGGCGCGTCGGTATATACCCTGGCTAGCAAAGGTGCTTCCAGCGCCGGTGCCCGCTGGCTGGCTGACACCGAAAACGCCGCTGATGCCGTTGGCGGTAACGGCAATGACGCAGGTAACGATACCCTGGTTAGCATTCTGCACGATTTATCCAATAAAGCCGCCAAGGAAGCCAGTCAAAATGTCGGCAACAAGGTTCTGAAAAGCGTCAGAAGCTTGGGGGAATTACATAGAAGCGCTGTGCAAAAAGCCGGCTTCGTGGTGCTGAAATCACCGGATATTCCTTCCATTCTGGTAGAAACCGCTTTTATCTCCAATCCAGAAGAAGAAAATCGCCTCAATAGCCGAGCTTATCAGGACAGAATGGCCGCCGCCATGTTTGGCGGCATCATGGCGCATTTTCGGCAGTATGCCCCGGCCAATACCCTGTTGGCCCAGCAATCCAGGGCCGCTCGGGTTGTCCGTGCCCAAGTGGAAAATAATTCTTTGCCAGCCTCCGATAAACCCATGTTGCTGGCTGCTGTTCAAGACGAGGTTGTCGACAGCCTGGCCCAGCATACCATCAATCGTGGTGAAACCCTGTCCGGCATAGCCCAGCAATATCGAGTCTCCATGCGCGCTTTGCGTTTGGCCAATAAAATGAACGACGGCAATGTCAAGATCGGTCAGGTTTTGGTTATCCCGCCAGCGACCTGAGTGGTGGTATGCTGATAGTCTGGCACGCCATAACCAAAAAGTTTTTCCTCAGACACAAAAAAACCGCTCCAGCCCCAAGGGCTAAAGCGGTTTTTCAAGAACTAGGTTAGCGGTATTTATTTACCGGCTAACGCCAACTCAGCTCGCATTTCATCAATGACTTTTTTGTAATCCGGTTTGCCGAAAATCGCGGAACCAGCTACAAAAGTATCCGCACCGGCTTCTTTGATGGCGCGGATATTATCGGTTTTTACGCCGCCGTCGATTTCCAGGCGAATATCCAGGCCGCTATCATCAATGATTTTTCTCACCTGACGTAGTTTGTCCAGTGCGGAAGGAATAAACGATTGGCCGCCGAAGCCTGGGTTAACCGACATCAATAAAATCATGTCGATTTTATCCAGCACATAATCCAGATAATGCAAAGGTGTGCCTGGGTTGAATACCAGACCGGCTTTACAGCCTTGATCTTTAATCAGTTGCAGGGTGCGGTCAATATGCACAGAGGCTTCCGGGTGGAAAGTGATGATGCTGGCCCCGGCTTTGGCAAAATCAGGAATCAGGCGATCGACAGGCTCTACCATCAAATGCACGTCAATCGGTGCGGTAACGCCGTGTTTACGCAGTGCTTCGCAAACCAGGGGACCTATGGTCAGATTCGGCACAAAATGATTGTCCATAACATCGAAATGCACGATGTCTGCGCCCGCATTTAAAACGTTCACCACTTCTTCGCCTAAACGGGCAAAATCTGCGGAGAGAATGGAGGGGGCAATTAAATCTGCAGCCATTTTTTGATCCTCAAGGTTTGGTAAAAAAGGCTATTATAGCGTGATTACGGACATTGCTAAAAGCTGAATAAAATCCGGAGATATACCGTGCGGATATTGTCGGCTTGGCCAGGGCTGTTTTACCCGGATTGTCCATCCACATACCAACCAGAGGATACTTATGGCCGCCACCGCTTCCAATATGCTGCCACTGGGTAGCATCGCTCCCGATTTCAACCTGCCCGATACCACCACCGGCAAAACTTTCAGATTGTCTGATCTGCAAGGTCGGCTCGGTACAGTGGTGATGTTCATCTGCAACCATTGCCCGTTTGTACTGCATATTAAACAGCAGTTACAGGCCATACCACGCCAGTACACGCCGCTGGGCATCAGCTTTATCGCAATTAGTGCCAACGATATCGACAATTATCCGCAAGATGCCCCGGATAAAATGCAGGCTCTGATGGCAGAGTGGGGTAATCCCTTTGCTGCCTATTTATACGACGAGAGCCAGCAAGTGGCAAAAGCTTATCAGGCCGCCTGTACACCCGATATTTATCTGTTTGATGCATATTTGAATTGTGTGTATCGCGGTCGTCTGGATGCCTCCACCCCGCAAAATAACCAGCCAGTCACCGGGCAGGACTTGCGTAATGCGCTGGATCAATTGTTGGCCGGTCAAACCATCAGTGCCGAACAAACCCCCAGCATCGGTTGCAATATCAAATGGAAAAATGCCTGACAGCCAGGCGCCTAAGTTAATACTTAGCCTCCAACATGACACCCAAACATTTCAAATTTACGCATGACTAAAAAAACCGTTATCTTTCTTGCCATAGCTGCATTAGCCTTGCTGGCGGGTATATTTGCCCAGCGGATTCAGCAACTCAGCGAACAAACAGCTGCCACCGCGCCGCCTATTGAATTCAGCTTGCCGGATATCGACGATAAGCCCCATGCTATCAGCGAATGGCGCGGTAAATTTCTGGTGGTGAATTTTTGGGCATCCTGGTGTGGGCCTTGCATCAAAGAAATCCCCGAATTCATCAATATGCAAACCGAGCTGCAAGCCCAGGGTGTTCAGTTTATTGGTGTGGCTATCGAAGAAAAAGCGGCTGTGCTGGATTATCTGGCTCGTGTCCACATTAATTACCCTATTCTGGTTGCCGGAGAAGCCGGCCTGAGCCTGGCATACCGGCTGGGCAATATAATCAACGCCGTGCCGTTCAGCATTATCGTCAATCCTACGGGTCAAATTATCCATCATCAGCCCGGGGAATTAAGCAAAGACAAGCTGCTTTCTGTCCTTGCTCCCCTGCTGAATAAACCCAAAGCAGAATAATTTCGGTTTATTAACAGATTATCTGGACAATAGCCCACAAATTAGGCAAAATTTGCGCCTTTAAGGTTTTATCGTTTACCACCTGCTATGGCGCAAATCACCGTACTTAACGGCCCTAACTTAAACCTACTAGGTATCAGAGAGCCAGGGATTTACGGCACAACAAGTTTGGCGGATATTCAAACCAATCTGGAGCATCTGGCTGCCGATTTAAAGCTAGAGCTTGCTTTTGTGCAAAGCAATGCCGAGCATGTCCTGGTGGAACACATTCACGCCGCCTATCTGCAACATACTGATTTCATTATCATCAATCCTGCCGCTTTTACCCATACCAGTGTGGCGTTACGCGATGCCTTACTTGCCACCAAAATTCCGTTCATAGAGGTACATTTATCCAATGTCCATGCACGGGAGGCTTTTCGAACACATTCGTATTTTTCAGACATCGCCGTTGGCGTTATCTGTGGATTAGGTGCCAATGGTTATCTGCTGGCGCTGCAAGCTGCTCATCAATTTTTACAAGAGAGAACTCAGAACAATGGATATTAGAAAAATAAAAAAACTCATCGATCTCATCGAGGAATCCGATATTGCTGAGATAGAGATTACTGAAGGTGAAGAGTCAGTCCGAATCAACCGCTATTCATCGGCTCCTGCTCCGCAATATAGCCATTATGCGCCACCTGCACCCGCCGCTGCACCAGCGCCTGCTCCTGCCGTGCCGCTGGTTTCGGCAACAGCTGCCCCGGTCGAAGAAAAAATCCTTGGTCATCAAGTACTGTCACCTATGGTCGGCACGTTTTACCGCTCGGCTTCACCGGGCTCAGGATCATTTGTCGAAATCGGTCACACTGTTACTGTTGGTCAGACTTTGTGCATCATAGAAGCCATGAAAATTCTGAATCAAATTGAATCAGATAAAAGTGGAAAAATTAAACAAATTCTGGTGGAAAACGGTCATCCCGTCGAGTACGGTCAACCATTGTTCGTTATAGAATAAATTGCCACTGGGGGAACTATGTTCGAGAAAATTGTTATCGCCAATCGCGGCGAGATTGCATTGCGTATTTTACGCGCTTGCCGTGAACTGGGCGTCAAAACTGTCGCCGTCTATTCGCAAGCTGATCGTGATCTAAAACACGTGCGTCTGGCTGATGAAGCCGTCTGTATTGGCCCGGCACCTTCCGCATTAAGTTATTTGAATATCCCGGCTATTATCAGTGCTGCAGAAGTAACTGATGCTCAAGCCATTCATCCCGGTTATGGTTTTCTGTCGGAAAATGCCGATTTTTCTGAAAAAGTCAGCCAAAGCGGTTTTGTGTTTATCGGCCCCAAAGCGGATACTATTCGCATGATGGGCGATAAAATCTCCGCCAAAAAAGCCATGATTGCTGCCGGTATCCCTTGTGTACCGGGCAATGGTGAACCTTTGGGCGATGACGATGCCGCCAACCTGAAACTGGCCCGGGAGGTTGGTTATCCAGTCATCATCAAAGCCGCCGGTGGTGGCGGTGGTCGTGGTATGCGCACCGTGCATACCGAATCACATCTGATCAGCTCCATTAATCTGACCAAAGGCGAAGCGGCTGCTGCATTCGGCAACCCCACCGTGTATATGGAAAAATTTCTGGAAGACCCGCGCCATATCGAGTTTCAAGTGATGGCCGACTCTCACGGTAACGCCATCCATCTGGGTGAGCGGGATTGCTCCATGCAGCGCCGCCATCAGAAAGTGGTGGAGGAAGCTCCGGCACCGGGTATTACACCGGAACAGCGGCAAAGAATGGGTGAGCGTTGTGCACAGGCCTGCCGCGACATTGGCTATCTGGGGGCCGGTACTTTTGAGTTTTTATATGAAAAAGGCGAGTTCTTTTTTATCGAAATGAACACCAGGGTACAGGTGGAGCATCCGGTTACTGAAATGATCACCGGCTTTGATATCGTCAAAGAACAGCTTCGAGTAGCTGCCGGCGAACGTCTGTCCATCACTCAGGATCAGGTGACATTCACCGGTCATGCGGTGGAATGCCGTCTCAACGCAGAAGACCCGCAAACCTTTATGCCTTGTCCCGGCCTGATCGATCAGTTCCACATGCCGGGTGGCCCGGGTATCCGCTGCGAAACCCATATCTACAACGGTTACCGGGTGCCGCCGTATTACGATTCCATGATAGGCAAATTAATTGCTCATGGTGAAGACCGCGCCAGCGCCATTGCCAGAATGAGAACCGCTCTGAGTGAAATGGTTATCGACGGTATCAAAACCAATATTCCCTTGCAGCAAATGATTATGTCCGATGCGGCTTTTGCCGCCGGCGGCCAAAATATTCATTATCTGGAAAAGAAATTGGGTATTCATTAATGTAGAGAGGGCACGCTGTCGTGTGTCCTTCATAAACCCCCGCCCCCTTTTCTCAAAGGGGGGCGGGGGTTGCTTGGCTTAAACTGAAAGCATTTATTATGCAAAAAGTGGAATCCGCAAACATAGCTTTTGAAAAAAGGTGACAAGGCATTATCTTGGTAATCCCATCCTCAGCTTACCTATTAAGCCAGTCTGGTTCTAATAGAAAGCAGCAGTCAATCTCTTAACTGAAGTTTCCGCGAAATTCATCAAGCCACCATGCGTAATAACACGGCTACGATAGAATTTATTGGGGAGTTGCTGGGTTTAGGGCAAAGCCTAACAAAATCCTCATTAAGTGCGGCTTCAGCAATAATGTGTCGAACATCAGAAAAGGCAAAACTGGTTCGACCTTTAACTTTATGCCGACGCTCTGGGTCTGCTTTTAATTTATCAGCATAAATCCAAGCCAGGGTAGAAGCCATTAAGCAAAAGTTCAAGTGATTGATGACAGCCGCCGCTTTGCGGCATTGCGCCGATTGGCTGCCTATGTCTTGCTTCAGTTCTTTAAAGCCAGATTCTATTTTCCAACGTGCGCCATAAAATTCAATGATTTGATTCACCGACAACGTCAGATCTGTGGTAAACAAGGCTATCCATTGGGTTTTACGATACACCCAAACAACGCGAACAGAACATTTAAGTGTTTTTAGCACCACCACTTGATCATAGGCAGACACCTGACGCGTTTTACCGTAGAGTTCAACGGTATAGTTCTTTGCTAAAGAGACAAATTGTTTGGCTATCTCAGCCGTAGAACCGATACGCTTGCCGTACTTGGCAGGACGACCACGCTTGTTTTCTTTCGATTCGACGAGTTGATTATACAACACGTTGTTGCTCCGTAATCGAGATAGAATATGGAAGCGTAACCCTAAACATTTTCGTACGGGTTGCCATACACTATAGTTACCGAACCAACTATCCATGACAGCCAGCACAGGGGTGTTTGGAAAGTGTTGGCTTATGCCGATCAACATATGGCAGGCCTGTTCAAGTTTTGATTGAAAAGGCACAGGCTGATCTTTGATTCTGGCATTTTTCGAGTTTGCCGTTAGGGTTTTTTGCGCAATGTAAAATCGAAAATCCATGAATAAGCAACCCCAGCGGCCTTTGATGCGTTTAAGTAAACCAACGGCAACAATATTTTGAGCCCAAGGATATTGGCTTTGGTTTGTTTTGGCAGCATGATCAAATACTGTATCGCAAGCAAAGATATGGGTTCCTGATTTAGGGTTAATGGTGTCATCCAAAGCCAATAATAATCGTCCATCTGTTTCGGGTGATGGAATTAATCCCCAAATAGTTTGCCAAACACGCTGCCACGGCAAAGTGCTGGATGCCATAAACGTATAAAAACGCTTTTGGTTAAGGTCAATGCCAAATAAGGTGGTAAGACAGCGATAGCAGTTTGAGGTAATCGACGAGGTGAATGGGATGATAATGGAAAGCAGCGTATAGATGAATAATGAGGACCGCTCTTTGCCTAGTTCAGAGTGGCTAAATTGGGCTTGTAAGGGTTGTGTTATATCGCGTAAAATGAACATGAATGAGGTCTTTTTATTTGTCTAATCAAAGCGTTAGGAACTTTCATTATACAGTAAAACTTGATCTCATTCACTATCAAAGTATTGTTTTTTAAGGAAAATAAACAATTAATGTCTAACGTATATGATTAGTCGACAAGCGCCTAACATCAAAAGCAATTCTTTATAAACACTCGCAAAGCCTTCTAACAATCTACAAATTTTTGGGAAACTTCAGTCTCTTAATTAACCGATACATAGTCCAAGCCCAAACCAAACCGGCAAAACTTCCCATGCTTTAGCCTTGCAACAGGTATAAAATGCGGTTTTTATTTTTTCTGTGGTTAAACTATGGCATGGCATCAGCTTTCGGTGATAACGGATGAATCTACCGCACCGGAACTTTCGGATTTTTTTAGTGAATTAGGTGCCGTTTCGGTCACCTTCAGTGACGCAGAAGATGAGCCGGTTTATGAACCCGCTATCGATCAGACTATCATTTGGAGCAATACCAAAGTCACGGCACTGTTCGAACTGGACACCGATCCTGATGTAGTGCATACCCTGGTATTCAATCAGTTCATCGGTCAACCGCTGGATGGCTGGAATGCCGAAGTACTGCTGGATCAAGCCTGGGAGCGGGCCTGGATGGAGCATTACAAACCTATGAAGTTTGCCGATAAACTCTGGGTGTGTCCCACCGGGCAGGAACGTCACGAAGCCGGCACGATATGCATGACTTTAGATCCCGGTTTGGCCTTTGGCACCGGTACCCACCCAACCACCGCCTTATGTCTGGAATGGCTGGCCAGTCACGATTTGCAGGACAAAGTGGTTGTCGATTACGGCTGTGGCTCCGGCATATTGGCGGTTGCCGCCTTATTGTTGGGAGCCAAACATGTTCACGCTCTGGACATAGATCCGCAAGCTATAACTGCCAGCCGCGACAATGCCGAAAAAAATCAAGTCCAAGACCGCATCAGTTATTATTTGCCGGAGCAATTTGATGTTTTGACCGCTGATATTGTGGTTGCCAATATTCTAGCCAAGCCATTGATAGAGCTGGCCGGCCCTATTAGCGCCTTGGTTAAAGACGGCGGTAAGCTGGTGTTATCCGGTATACTCAAACAACAGGCCGGTGAAGTGGCGGCCAGCTATCGTCAATTGGGCCTGAATGTCCTCGGCACCTATGGTCGTGAAGACTGGTGCCGTATCGATGCCGAGCAAAAAACGGCCTAAATCTTAATTCTGGTTCGGCTTTATACCGCAGCTAAACCGCGGCTCCTGAATAGCACCTACCCCTATGGTTAAACCTGCAAGACATGAGTTATCCCCAGTTATTTCTGCAAAAACACGAAGATAAACGCCTGCGTCAAGGGCATTTATGGGTATTCAGCAATGAAGTGGATACCGGTCGTAGTCCGCTCAGCCAGTTTGCGCCTGGTGATCTGGTTAGCGTCCACGACCATGCCGGCAAGGCGCTGGGTGTGGCTTATGTCAATCCCAATGCCCTGATCTGCGCCCGGCTGTTATCCAGAAAACCCGCCGCTGCCATCGGCGAAAAATTCTTTACCGCCAGGCTCAGCGCCGCACTGGAATTACGCCAGCGCTTGTTCGAACAGCCTTATTACCGGCTGGTATTTGCAGAAAGCGATGGTCTGCCGGGTTTAGTGATAGATCGGTTTGGGCAGGTATTATCAGTACAGATCACCACTGCCGGTATGGAAAAGCACAAGGATTTGCTGATTGATATTCTGTTAAAACTGCTCAATCCGACGGCAATATTGTTAAAAAATGACACCAGTCAGCGCCAATTGGAAAATTTAAGTCTGGAACCGGTGCTGGCCTATGGTGATTTGGCGGATACCCTGGAAATAATCGAAAATAACTGCCGTTTCCATATTAATGTCGCAGATGGTCAAAAAACCGGCTGGTTTTACGATCACCGCCTGGGCCGCGCTCAGTTTGCTCAGTGGGCGCAAGGTCTTAAAGTGCTGGATTTGTTTAGTTACGCTGGCGGCTGGGGGATTCCCGCTGCCGTAGCCGGCGCCGTCGAAGTCACCTGTGTGGACAGCTCGGAAAGCGCGTTGGCTCTGGCTGGACAAAGCGCGGTTTTGAACGGCGTGCAAGATAAAATGCAATTCATCAAAGCGGATGTGTTTGAATTTCTTAAGCAGCAGGTCGAGCAAAACCAGCGTTATGATGCTGTAGTGTTGGATCCACCGGCACTGATCAAACGCAAAAAAGATTTCAAGGCTGGATATGAAGCCTATCGCCGCCTCAATCATCTGGCCTTGCAGGTTCTGAATAATCAAGGCCTGTTGGTCTCAGCTTCCTGCTCACATCATTTAAGCAGAGACAATCTGCACGAAATTCTCCGCTCATCCGCGCGCCACATCGACCGGCATTTGGTGATATTAGCCACCGGCGGCCAAGGTCCGGATCATCCCATTCATCCTGCTTTACCCGAAAGTGAATATTTAAAAACCTATTTTTGTGCGGTTTCCAGCCGTTTTTAATAGAAGTATGCAAAAGTATGTATTTCCCTGTACCCTGTGCCAACAGCCGGTATTGCTGACAGACTTTGTCTTGCATGATCACAACGATCAAAAACAATTCTGTTGCCAAGCCTGTCTGAGTGTATTTCAATTACTTAATCCCGAACTAACAATAATTAAACAACCCGTGGAGAAATTATTATGAAAGCTTGCGAATCCTGTCATGAGCGCGTCAATATCGGCTGCCACCATAAGCAACAACCGGTAATTGCCAGAGCTATAGGCTTACTGTTTATCTATCTGCCTATCCTGACTTTGCCGTTCGTGATCAGCAGCGCCTATCTGACTTACTGGAGTCTGAAG
Source organism: Methylomonas paludis (assembly GCF_018734325.1). Taxonomy (NCBI): domain Bacteria; kingdom Pseudomonadati; phylum Pseudomonadota; class Gammaproteobacteria; order Methylococcales; family Methylococcaceae; genus Methylomonas; species Methylomonas paludis. Next base: position 1,006,108 of record NZ_CP073754.1, read on the forward strand.
TTGGTCGGCGCCGAGAATGTGAAAAAGTGGGGTGATTACCTACCCAGCCGGGCGAGCCACCGCTATAATTTAAAAAACCAGATCACCATGGATGGCTCGTTCAAGTTCAGCATGGCCCAATCCAAACTGTTCTGGATACTCAATTGCACCTGGTACTGTCCATATAGCGTTGCGCTGTTTGAATGGCACGCCTATCTGGTCAAAGTGGTTGAAAACTGGTGGTGCCCATTTGGTCATGATCGTAAAGACAGCTATGTTGACGGTGCTATTGACCAGTCTTTCTGGCATATCTACCCGGAAGAAAAAGCCAAATTAACCGAAGCAGATAAAAATAATCCCATTTTTACCAGCGACAAGGTTGAATAATCATTAGTATTATATAATGCCCCGTGCTCGTGTAGTGCGGGGCGCGCGGCATCCACATCGTCCAGTGCTTTACCATGTAGTGTTAATCCTGGCCGCACATGATTTTTTACCTATTTGACAACGGAACAGTCTTACCATGACCTCTTTAAAACAGGCTCACACACCGCTCAACCCTTATATTATCTGGTTGCTATGGGGCATCGCTCTGGTTTTGCTGGGGTTGGTGTTTCGGGTCGGTATAGAAGAAATGGTCGATGTCTGGTTTAATGTCGAAGAATATAGTCATGGCTTTTTTATCCCCTGCATCAGCATCTATTTTCTCTGGTTAAGACGTAGTGAATTTCACCCGGTATCAGGTTTCAAAGACTCACTTGCCGGTTTGGGCCTGCTGCTGCTGGGTTTATTGATATTCGTGCCGGGTAGTTTGGCCGCCTTGTACGCGCTGGAGCAATATGCATTTCTAATCGCTTTTACCGGTCTGTTTGGTGTGGTGTTTGGTGTGCGTGGTTTGCGGATTGCAGCCATCCCATTGTTGTTTATGGTGTTTATGGTGCCGTTTCCGGCATTTATCATTAGTACCATCTCCTCCAAGCTGCAGTTGATATCCTCCTGGTTTGGCGTCGAATTCATTCGTGCCTGCAATATCATGGTCTATCTGGAAGGTAATGTCATTGATCTGGGGGTCTATAAACTTCAGGTGGTCGATGCCTGCAGCGGTTTGCGTTACCTGTTTCCTTTAGCTAGTCTGGCGTTTTTATGCGCCTATCTGTTTCATGGCCCTCTCTGGCAAAAATGGCTGATCTTTCTGTCATCTGCACCGCTGACCATTTTTATGAACAGCTTTCGTATCGGTGTAATAGGTGTCTTGGTTAACAGCTGGGGTACGGAAATGGCCGAAGGCTTTTTACATGACTTTGAAGGTTGGGCGGTATTTTTGTTGTGCATGGTATTGCTGTTTATTGAAATGTGGATCTTCAGCCGCATTAGCGGTAATAAAGTCCCTATCAACGAACTGGTGCAGATTCCTGATAACTGGTCAGGCGCACCTGCCGCGCCCAGCGGCCCTATCGTACTTAATCGCTCATTTTACGCGGTTCTGCTGTTGCTGTTGTTGGCTGCGGGCGTTTCGGAAAACTTTAAGGGCAGGGGAGACGACATCATCCCCCAGCGTAAAGCCTATATTAATTTCCCCAATCAAGTCGGTAACTGGCAGGGTAAAAACGATTATCTGGGTCAGGATTATTTGGATCAGCTTAAATTAACCGATTACGTAATCATGAATTACGCCCAGCCGCAAACTCGCAATGGTGTCAATTTTTACGCTGCCTATTACCAATCCCAACGTAAAGGCGCCACCATCCACTCACCGCGCAGTTGCATACCAGGTGGCGGCTGGCAAATCAGCCAGATCCGCGAAGTGGACTTTCCGGCATTAAGCCTGGATGGTCAAACCTTAAAACTGAACCGGGCTATCATCGAAAAAGACGAAACCCGGCAATTGGTGTACTTCTGGTTCGCCCAGCGCGGTCGTGACATCACCAATGAATACTTGGCCAAATGGTACTTGATCTATGATGCTATTACCATGAACCGTACCGATGGCTCGTTGATCAGGATTATTACCAATATAGACCGCATTGAAGGCGAAGAAGCGGCCGAACAACGCCTACAGGTATTTTTGAAAGACATCCTGCCGGTATTGCCGCCCTTTGTGCCCGGTCAAAATATTGTTGCTACGCATTAATCGATTTATTTTAGAATTGAGCTAATGCTGTCGGGATAAAATGGGACTGCCCCTGACTATTTCCGTTACGAGCCAGGGGCTGGATTGTTGTCAATTTCTAATTAAATTACCTAGTGGTTGACCACCATTACTTTGACGGAAGCGTCAGAGGATGTGCCGATTCTGGATGTGCGCTGCGATTGATGCGCATCACTATTCAGCGCATCCTACGCCATATCCGTCAAAATAAGATTGGTTGGTTACTAGGTTGTAAAGTCAGTAGCAAAGTCTGTTATAAATGACTATACTAGGCTTAGGTTCATCCGCTTAAAGCTAGATAATCTAATGATATTCACGCTATTATGCCAAGCAAAAAATCGATCAGTTTATTTGTTACCTATGCACGGGAAGACGAAATTTATCGTAAAGAACTGGCAAAGTGGCTGAAGCCATTGCAGCAGCAAGGCTTGATTGGCATATCGAATCATAAGGCCATATTATCCGGCGAGTATCGGGAAAATCACATTGACTACCATCTGGAAACAGCCGATCTGGTTTTGCTGCTGATCAGTCCAGACTTCATCGATTCCGATTATTGTTATCAAAATGAAATGCAAAGAGCCATTCAGCGTCACGAGCGGGGTGAATGCGTAGTGGTATTGATTTTCTTGCGCTGTACCGATATCGCTACTACCCCGCTTGCCAAGCTGCAAGTTTTGCCTACCGATTTAAAGCCGGTAAAAAGCTGGTCAGATTTGGATGAGGCATTCCATAATATTACTCAAGGTTTAAGCAAGCTTATCCAGCGCTTGCAGGTCCTGTCACACTTCAAATCGTCAACCGTTAGTCATAACACTCAATCTTTAACCGACCACAACGCGGCTATTGATAAAGTTCGGCTGTATGGGGAAATTACCCGCATTCTTACAGGTACCGAGCGGCACGAATTGCAATGGCTAACAGGCGTCGTGAAAGAATATGCCCCTAATCTGCTGGCTACTTTAACGCCAGACAAGCCAGTCTGGGCTGAACAAATGGGCGCCGATCAATTTGGTCCTTATGCCGTATTCATATTCAACGGCATAAAGCAAATCTTCCGCTGGATCAAGCCGGGCGAGTTTATGATGGGCTCGCCACCGCATGAGGACAAACGTTATGATGACGAAGATCTGCATCAGGTGACGATCAGCCAAGGTTTCTGGATTGCTGATACTGCTGTTACTCAGGCATTTTGGCGCGCAGTCATGGGTGCTAATCCCTGTCATTTTCGGGATAACTCTTTAAATCCGATGGACAGTGTCAGTTGGTTGGATGTGCAGGAATTCATACAGCGGTTAATTGCGTTTTACCATGGTCTGCCGGTGAGTTTGCCCAGTGAAGCCCAATGGGAATACGCCTGTCGGGCCGGTACCATTTCCCCGTTTTCTCTGGGGGAAAATATCACCCCGCTACTGGTTAATTATAACGGCATTAAGCCATATGCTGGCGCGGATCATGGTTTAAATAGAAAAAGAACTGTGCCCGTCAAATCCCTGCCTCCAAATGCCTGGGGTTTATATGAAATGCACGGCAATGTCTGGGAATGGTGCCAGGACAATTGGCAAGAACATTTAGCAGTCGCAATCGCAGTCGACATCGATATGTCTTCAGAAGAACGAGATCGGCGGGTGTTGCGTGGTGGCTCTTGGCTTAGTGGTGGAGTGCTCTGCCGCTCAGCTTACCGTTGTTACTGGCATCAGGGGCTACGCAACTCAAGTGCGGGCTTTCGACTGGTGTTAAACCAATAGCAAATCAAATTGACTGCGTCATTAATTAATGGCCGATTGTGTAAAGAATTTTAGATTGTATCTGTCATATGTGCCGACAACACCGGTCTGCATAATTGTGCTTTAGTCCGTCCTTAGCCATTCTCTCAAAAAACATTTCCGATAAGTTATTGATCTTAAAAGTAGGGCTAAAATAAATTCACAAAGTCGTCAAAAAGGGGTTGCCGAAGGCAAAATTCCCCGTATAATGGGCGGCTCTTCAGCGGTGATTGATTCCTGGAATCGAACAGCGGTGGGGCGAGACGAACAGGTTTTCAGTGTTGTTAAGTAACGGTTTTAATTGAGGTTGTTGCTTAATAGTCGGGTGTTGGTTTTCGGTCGTTGGGTGATGAGGTAGTGAGTTTTTAATGCCGAATCGCACATCACTTCTGAAAAAAAACGCTTGACTGAAATAAGAAAGGCTGTATAATTTGTCGGCTCAACGGGGCGAAAGCCTCAGCTCTTTAACAACCGAATCGAAATAATTTGTGTGGGTATGTGTCGAGATTTAAGCTTTGCTTAATAGAAAGATCGACACAGAGAGACACGTCAATTTAGCAGTACAGACGCTCTGTCGTCGAGCCAAGAGATTGGACACTAATCTTATTTAGTGTCAGTTGAAATTAAACTGAAGAGTTTGATCATGGCTCAGATTGAACGCTGGCGGTATGCTTAACACATGCAAGTCGAACGGTAGCAGGCCTTCGGGCGCTGACGAGTGGCGGACGGGTGAGTAATGCATAGGAATCTGCCTCATAGTGGGGGATAACGTGGGGAAACTCACGCTAATACCGCATACGACCTACGGGTGAAAGCGGGGGACCTTCGGGCCTCGCGCTATGAGATGAGCCTATGTTGGATTAGCTAGTTGGTAGGGTAATGGCCTACCAAGGCGACGATCCATAGCTGGTCTGAGAGGATGATCAGCCACACTGGGACTGAGACACGGCCCAGACTCCTACGGGAGGCAGCAGTGGGGAATATTGGACAATGGGCGGAAGCCTGATCCAGCAATACCGCGTGTGTGAAGAAGGCCTGAGGGTTGTAAAGCACTTTCAATGGGAAGGAATACCTATCGGCGAATACCCGGTAGACTGACATTACCCATACAAGAAGCACCGGCTAACTCCGTGCCAGCAGCCGCGGTAATACGGAGGGTGCAAGCGTTAATCGGAATTACTGGGCGTAAAGCGTGCGTAGGCGGTGATTTAAGTCAGATGTGAAAGCCCTGGGCTTAACCTGGGAACTGCATTTGATACTGGGTCACTAGAGTTGAGTAGAGGAGAGTGGAATTTCAGGTGTAGCGGTGAAATGCGTAGAGATCTGAAGGAACACCAGTGGCGAAGGCGGCTCTCTGGACTCAAACTGACGCTGAGGTACGAAAGCGTGGGTAGCAAACAGGATTAGATACCCTGGTAGTCCACGCCGTAAACGATGTCAACTAACCGTTGGGTTCTTAAAGAACTTAGTGGTGGAGCTAACGTATTAAGTTGACCGCCTGGGGAGTACGGCCGCAAGGCTAAAACTCAAATGAATTGACGGGGGCCCGCACAAGCGGTGGAGCATGTGGTTTAATTCGATGCAACGCGAAGAACCTTACCTACCCTTGACATCCAGAGAATCTGTTAGAGATAGCGGAGTGCCTTCGGGAACTCTGAGACAGGTGCTGCATGGCTGTCGTCAGCTCGTGTCGTGAGATGTTGGGTTAAGTCCCGTAACGAGCGCAACCCTTATCCTTAGTTGCCAACAGTTCGGCTGGGAACTCTAGGGAGACTGCCGGTGATAAACCGGAGGAAGGTGGGGACGACGTCAAGTCATCATGGCCCTTATGGGTAGGGCTACACACGTGCTACAATGGCCGGTACAGAGGGCAGCAAACTCGCGAGAGCCAGCAAATCCCAAAAAGCCGGTCCTAGTCCGGATTGCAGTCTGCAACTCGACTGCATGAAGTCGGAATCGCTAGTAATCGCGGATCAGAATGCCGCGGTGAATACGTTCCCGGGCCTTGTACACACCGCCCGTCACACCATGGGAGTGGGTTGCAAAAGAAGTAGGTAGTTTAACCTTCGGGAGGGCGCTTACCACTTTGTGATTCATGACTGGGGTGAAGTCGTAACAAGGTAGCCCTAGGGGAACCTGGGGCTGGATCACCTCCTTACAAAGTCAAAGCCATCCTGGCACGTATCCACAACAAATTATTTCGATAGAAAACACGACGCACCTGGGTCTGTAGCTCAGTTGGTTAGAGCGCACCCCTGATAAGGGTGAGGTCGGAGGTTCAACTCCTCCCAGACCCACCAACTAAACCGGGCCGAGGCAAGCAGCATAGCAAGCCGACGCCAAGCCGCCGCTGAAAAGCGAAGGCCAAGAAAGCCAAGCCGTAAGCCATACCCACAAAGGGGCCATAGCTCAGCTGGGAGAGCGCCTGCCTTGCACGCAGGAGGTCAGGAGTTCGATCCTCCTTGGCTCCACCATAACCGCGCGTCGATGTTTTAGATGAAGGACACACTCACAACTCCATGTCGTTTGAATCCTGTAGGCTGAGATCAGCTTAACCGGATAGAGAACAGACCGCATGGAATTGGGAGAATAACCCCAATCGCTCTTTAACAATTTGGAAATCTGTAAAACGTAAACATCACGAAAGTCAAGATCGTGATGGGTTCTGTTCACTGTGAAAACAGTGGGCACAACACTCAAGCAAAAATCAGCGAACATGTCAGCAGACTAGAAACTCAAAAGCACTGAAGTGAAGTGAGAGGAGAAAGTTAAAGCGCAAGCCGCACACGCAAGTGATGAGGCCCAAGCCCAAACAACACCGAGCACCGAACAACAGACGCATTCGGGTTATATGGTCAAGTGAATAAGCGCATACGGTGAATGCCTTGGCAGTAAGAGGCGATGAAGGACGTTGTAGCATGCGAAAAGCTTTGGGGAGCTTGCAAACAAGCCCTGATCCAGAGATGTCCGAATGGGGAAACCCGGCGGGGATAACCCCGTCATCCTTCCGTGAATACATAGCGGCTGGAAGCGAACCCGGAGAACTGAAACATCTAAGTACCCGGAGGAAAAGAAATCAACCGAGATTCCCTAAGTAGTGGCGAGCGAACGGGGACTAGCCCTTAAGCTAGGAAAAAGTTAGTGGAACGGTCCTGGAAAGACCGGCGGCACAGGGTGATAGCCCCGTACACGAAAACTTTCTCTTAGTGAAAACGAGTAGGTCGGAGCACGAGAAACTCTGATTGAACATGGGGGGACCATCCTCCAAGGCTAAATACTCCTTACTGACCGATAGTGAACTAGTACCGTGAGGGAAAGGCGAAAAGAACCCCGGAGAGGGGAGTGAAATAGAACCTGAAACCGTATGCGTACAAGCAGTGGGAGCCCCTTCGTGGGGTGACTGCGTACCTTTTGTATAATGGGTCAGCGACTTACATTTTGTGGCAAGCTTAACTGAATAAGGGAGGCGTAGCGAAAGCGAGTCTTAATAGGGCGTTTAGTCGCAAGGTGTAGACCCGAAACCGGGCGATCTATCCATGGCCAGGCTGAAGGTCAGGTAATACTGACTGGAGGGCCGAACCCACGTCTGTTGAAAAAGACGGGGATGAGCTGTGGATAGGAGTGAAAGGCTAATCAAGCTCGGAGATAGCTGGTTCTCCTCGAAAGCTATTTAGGTAGCGCCTCGTGTATCACTCTTGGGGGTAGAGCACTGTTTCGGCTAGGGGGTCATCCCGACTTACCAACCCGATGCAAACTCCGAATACCAAGAAGTGCCAGCACGGGAGACACACGGCGGGTGATAAGGTCCGTCGTGAAAAGGGAAACAGCCCAGACCGTCAGCTAAGGTCCCCAAATCTATGCTCAGTGGGAAACGATGTGGAAAGGCCCAGACAGCCAGGAGGTTGGCTTAGAAGCAGCCACCCTTTAAAGAAAGCGTAATAGCTCACTGGTCGAGTCGGTCTGCGCGGAAGATTCACCGGGGCTAAGCATAGTACCGAAGCTACGGATTTACGCTTAGGCGTGAGTGGTAGAGGAGCGTTCCGTACGCCTGCGAAGGTTCATTGAGAAGTGGGCTGGAGGTATCGGAAGTGCGAATGCTGACATAAGTAACGATAAAGAGGGTGAAAAACCCTCTCGCCGAAAACCCAAGGTTTCCTGCGCAACGTTAATCGACGCAGGGTTAGTCGGCACCTAAGGCGAGGCCGAAAGGCGTAGTCGATGGAAAACAGGTTAATATTCCTGTACCAATGTTAACTGCGATGGGGTGACGGAGAAGGCTACATCAGCTGTCGGTTGGAAGTGGCAGTTTAAGCGAGTAGGCAGTGAGTCTAGGCAAATCCGGATTCATAATGCTGAGACGTGATGACGAGTGTCTTGAGAGAGACGCGAAGTGATGAATGCCCTGCTTCCAGGAAAAACCTCTAAGCTTCAGGTTAACAGTGGCCGTACCCCAAACCGACACAGGTGGGTGGGATGAAAATTCTAAGGCGCTTGAGAGAACCCGGGTGAAGGAACTAGGCAAAATGATACCGTAACTTCGGGAGAAGGTATGCCTTTGATAAGTGAAGTCCCTCGCGGACGGAGCGTAAGGAGGTTGCAAAAAATCGGTGGCTGCGACTGTTTAGCAAAAACATAGCACTCTGCAAACACGAAAGTGGACGTATAGGGTGTGACGCCTGCCCGGTGCTGGAAGGTTAATTGATGGGGTTATCTTCGGAGAAGCTCTTGATCGAAGCCCCAGTAAACGGCGGCCGTAACTATAACGGTCCTAAGGTAGCGAAATTCCTTGTCGGGTAAGTTCCGACCTGCACGAATGGCGTAACGATGGCCACACTGTCTCCACCCGGGACTCAGTGAAATTGAAATCGCTGTGAAGATGCAGTGTACCCGCGGCTAGACGGAAAGACCCCGTGCACCTTTACTATAGCTTGACACTGGACTTTGAACCTACTTGTGTAGGATAGGTGGGAGGCTTAGAAGCAGGAACGCTAGTTCTTGTGGAGCCGACCTTGAAATACCACCCTGGTATGTTTGGAGTTCTAACCTAGAGCCGTCATCCGGCTTGGGGACAGTGTCTGGTGGGTAGTTTGACTGGGGCGGTCTCCTCCCAAAGAGTAACGGAGGAGCACGAAGGTACCCTCAGCCTGGTCGGAAATCAGGCAATGAGTGCAAAGGCATAAGGGTGCTTGACTGCGAGACGGACAAGTCGAGCAGGTACGAAAGTAGGTCTTAGTGATCCGGTGGTTCTGTATGGAAGGGCCATCGCTCAACGGATAAAAGGTACGCCGGGGATAACAGGCTGATACCGCCCAAGAGTTCATATCGACGGCGGTGTTTGGCACCTCGATGTCGGCTCATCACATCCTGGGGCTGAAGCAGGTCCCAAGGGTATGGCTGTTCGCCATTTAAAGTGGTACGCGAGCTGGGTTCAGAACGTCGTGAGACAGTTCGGTCCCTATCTGCCGTGGGCGTTTGAGATTTGAGGGAAGCTGCTCCTAGTACGAGAGGACCGGAGTGGACGAACCTCTGGTGTTCCGGTTGTCATGCCAATGGCATTGCCGGGTAGCCACGTTCGGACAGGATAACCGCTGAAAGCATCTAAGCGGGAAGCCCCTCCCAAGATGAGATCTCACTGGGACTATAAGTCCCCTGAAGGGCCGTTGAAGACGACGACGTTGATAGGTACGATGTGGAAGTGCAGTAATGCATGTAGCTAACGTATACTAATTGCCCGTGAGGCTTGACCATATAACACCCAATGCGTTTGGTGTTTGTTGGCAAAGCGCTGATAAAATGCGAGAGAAACGAAAAGAACTGACGAATACAGATTTCCAGACGCCTTTGAGAAGCAAAAAAGCAAAAAAGATTGCAAAAGCGATAGCGATGCAATAGTCATAGCCAACGTAGAAATACGGGAGGACTAAGACTTAAAGCCTCAAAGGTCTGACGGCAGGTTAAAGAACCGCCTGCCCACCAAAATTGCTTGGTGACCATAGCGAGCGTGAACCACCCGATCCCATCCCGAACTCGGAAGTGAAACCGCTTAGCGCCGATGATAGTGTGGCAGTTTGCCATGTGAAAGTAGGACATTGCCAAGCTTCTAACTCCAAAAGCCCAATCTAATCATTGGGCTTTTTTTTTGCCTAAAGAAATTAAGTCCAACGACATTGAGTGACTACTCTCAATTTGGCAAGCTTATAACACCCACTGCCTCAGTAAGTTTAGAACCTGAGTCTGATCCGGTAAACCAGTTCTCGCACCTAATTGTTGGCAACATAAACCACCGGCAGCACTAGCGTAACGCAGTAGTTCAGGCCAGGCCAATTCGGCGGCCAATCCAGCCGCGAATGCACCGTGAAAGGCATCACCGGCTCCGGTGCTGTCAACGGCGGTGACCGGTGGCGCAGCAAGTTTGCCTTGTTCGGTGCCGCGCCGCCAGATCAGGCCGTGTTCGCCCAGAGTGATCACCACCACCGGGCTTAGAGCTGCCAGTTCCGTAAGGGCCAGATCGACAGTGCCGCTGTATTGGCAGGCAAATTTTTCAGAACACACCAGATAATCCACTCGTTCCATTAACAGTCGGGTGCCTTCATGCAGGGAGCCGGCATCCAGTACCGAGGGGGTGTTTTGCTGAGCCGGGCTGTTGAGCAGGGTTAAACTCAATGGCCCTTCATGGCCGTCGCATAAAATCACTTTTGCTTGTACCTGAGTAAAATCCAGACAGTCCGGGCTTAGTGCTATGACCTCTTTGTAATTGATCAGGCTGCGCTTGCCGTCCGGTTTAACCAGTACCGTGGATAAAGGTGTGGCCGCTGGGCCGCGAACCACCAGGCGGGTATCCACGTTGTAATGTTGCAATTCCTGAAGATGACTGGTGCCGAAGCTGTCATTACCCAGATAGCCGGCGAAGCCGGCTTTGCAGCCCAGACGGCTGACCATTACCGCTGCATTGGCCGCTGGGCCGCCACCGCAACCGAGCAGTTTGTCGGCGACGGTTTTTTCGTCCGGGCCGGGATGTGAATTGACTGAGAACACCAGATCATAACTGGCGTGGCCGATGCAGAGCACATCAAGCTGAACAGGGGATGCGGACATGGTGGTTAAGCAAAAATTTCATGAAAACACAGCATTTATTTTACAGGCAATTTTGGCTTTGCTGAGTTATTTTGGTGGGATGTGATTTTATTTCGTTATTTATCAAATAGTTATGATGGGTTGGCGGTGATTTCGCCCTGCTGGGTGGCAGCAGGGCGGGGGCGGCTTAAAATCGGTAATCGTTTTGTTCTTTGCCCAGCACGGTGATAGCTTGTTTGTGGTGAACGGGAATATAACCGTTTTCATTGTAAAAACGGCCTTGTACCAGATTAAATTCACTGGAGGTGGCCAGGTCGGCGGTTTTTTGGTCTTCGATGTCCAGCAAGATGCTTTGCGCATTAACAGTATTGGCCAGGCCGTTAAACTGCTGGAGTTTCTCCGGGAGTAGACTGTCGCGGTTGCGTTCGAAATTCAGCGCCGACAAGCCGATAAACTCCGGCGCCGCACGGGAAATTAATTCAATTGCGGTCTTTTCCAAGCTGTAATGGTCAAATTTTAAAGCCAGCCGGTAACCGCGTTTATGGTAGTTATTCAAGCCTTTTAACAGCGATTGAAAGAAGCGGGCGTAAACATTATTCACCGTCATGGTGATGGCCACGTTTTCGGTTTGCAGGCCGCATTTGACTATGACTTCCTCAAAATAGGCACCGTGGTCTTCCTTTACCCCCAGAATATGGCGGGGATCGACATCCAGGAACAATAGCTCGTCCAGATGTGATTGCGGTAGATAATTCAGCATATGCACCGCTCTGGATAAGCGGTCAAAATTAATGATAGTCTGGGAATTGGCGGTTTCTACCGGCGGCAATTCTACCAGTTGATCCAGTTCACCCTGCTTGAGGGCCTGGGCCGGATTGGCTGCCACACTGAGCTGGGCGGTGTGGCCTATGATGGTGTGATCAGGCGTCGCTGTATGAACAGCTGCCAGCGTGCTGCCTATTTTAATAGGGCCGTATAAGGCATGGACGCGTTTGTTTTCTAAAATGAAGGGTCTGAACCCGCTATTGTGTTCGTGTTCAAGCCGGTCATTAAAATATTCCACTAATTGTTGTAGAGGCATGAAATTTTCCTTTTTTATGCAAGTTGATCATCAGGCTTTTGGCGAAACCCAGACATCGAGGGGGCGAAAAAAAAAGGGCGGCTACACCGCCCTGAGACTTCCGTGTTAGGTGAGGAGGAATTACCTAGTCCATTGATCGCGTATCTACAGTCTGCTTGACTGTGGGGTTAATGATAAGAAAATATTCAAATTAAATAAAACGATATAATTCGAATTTTAAATTACATTTAACGATATAAGTACGAGATAAAGAACCGGCTGTGAGATTCACTACTCAGCCCGGTTAGATGATGGGAACCGGCAAGAGTTCCCAAATCGAAGCTAAGGTTTGGTGGTGGGTAACGATTGGCTGGCGGTACCGGGTGCGCCGGTCAGTTTTTCCCACAGGGTTTGGTCAAGTTCCCGTTTGGGTAAGTCGATGCTGGTTTCGGTGCTGGCTTTGTTGGTGGCGGGTGCGGCGCCGGGCCGGTAGTCACCTTGCATGCCGATCAGGGTTTCGCCGTTAAACAGCAGAGTCAGGCGTTTTTGCACGCGGTCTTCGCCGCCGGGTTGTTTGGCGTAAATGTAATCCCAACGATTGTCGTGAAAACTGTCGCTCAACATCGGTGAACCCATAATGAATAACACCTGGCGCTTGTTCATATTGGGCCGGAGCTGATCCACCTGGCTTTGCTCTATCATATTGCCTTGCTCAATATCCAGTTTATAGACGCCTGGCACGTTATTTAGTAGGAATGAGCAGGCCGGCAGCGCCAAGCTGGCGGTCAGAGCAAGCCATAATGCGGGTTTGTTCATGAAATAAAAAACTAAATTGACCGAAATTGAGCCCATTATCCCATAATTCCATCAGCGGCTTTCAGCAAAAAACGATACAATGACTTTGTTTGTGAGCGTTTAACGGAGGGCAGACTTGTGGAAACGCAGGATTTACGAAATGCTGGTTTAAAGGTGACTTTGCCCAGAGTCAAGATATTGGAAATTCTGGAAAAGCAGCAGGATGACCGGCATTTATCTGCCGAAAAGGTGTATAAAATCCTGTTAAGCGAAGGCGAAGAAATCGGCTTGGCTACAGTGTATCGGGTGTTGACCCAATTTGAAGCGGCGGGTTTGGTCAATCGTCATCATTTTGAAGGCGGCAACTCGATTTTTGAAATCAATAAGGGCAGTCATCATGATCACGTTGTGTGCATGAAGTGCGGCAAAGTTGATGAATTTAACGATGAAGTTATTGAAAAGCGCCAGGACGAAATCGCCAAACGTCTAGGGTATGAATTAACCGACCACAGTTTATATCTATACGGCTACTGTCACGATTGTAAGTCCGCCTAAAACCATAACATGTTCAGACCATTAATCTTTTTCATAGGCTTGCGCTATACCCGCGCCAAGCGCCGTACTCAATTTATCTCATTTATTACCCTGACTTCGGTATTGGGCATCGCCTTAGGAGTGACGGCACTGATAGCCGTGCTGTCGGTGATGAACGGCTTTGAAGCCGAATTGCGGGAACGCATTTTGGGCATGACCGCCCATAGCACCATCAGCGGCCGGTTTGGCCAGCTGGAAAACTGGCAAACCCTGGCCGAGCGCACCCGCAAATTGCCGCATGTGGAAGGGGTTGCGCCTTTTACCCAAGGCCAGGTGATGATCAACGCCGATCGTCAGGTTAGTGGTTCCATGCTGCAGGGCATCCTGCCGGAATATGAAGCCAATGTTTCCGAAGTGGCGGCTCACATGACCCAGGGACAGCTCAGCGACTTAAAATCCGGTGAATTCGGCATTGTGCTGGGTATTGAACTGGCCCATTATCTGGGGGTGGGTGTTGGAGAAAAGCTGACCGTCATTACTCCGCAAGTCAATTCTACCCCGGCGGGTATCCTGCCGCGCCTGAAACGCTTTACCGTAGTGGGTACTTTCCAGGTGGGTATGTATGAGTATGACCGCAATATGGCCATGATTCATCTGGATGATGCCGGTAAATTATTTCGCATAGAACCGGCAGTCAGCGGTTTGCGGCTAAAACTGGATGATTTATTCAATGCCCCGGTGATTACCCAGGATCTGGCGGATGCGCTGGGTGACGATTATCGGGTCAGCGACTGGACCAAGGCACACAGTAATTTCTTCCGTGCCGTACAAACCGAAAAACGCGCCATGTTTATTATTCTGCTGCTGATTGTGGCGGTGGCTGCGTTTAATATTGTTTCCACTCTGGTGATGGTGGTCACCGATAAACGCGGTGATATTGCCATTTTAAAAACTCAGGGCTTATCCGATCTTGCCGTGATGGGTATTTTTATTGTATTGGGTTGTGTGATCGGTAGCATCGGCACCCTGTTAGGTACCGCAGGCGGTGTGCTGCTGGCCTTGAATGTGGAAACCATCGTGCCGGCTATTGAAAAGGCTTTTGGTATTCATTTTATGGCCGCCGACGTGTACTACATCAGCGAAGTACCTTCCAAATTAAGTTGGGTGGATGTTTACTGGATTGCCGGTATGGCGTTTGTGCTGTCCTTGTTGGCCACCTTGTATCCGGCCTGGCAAGCATCGCGCATCAATCCTGCCGAGGTATTACGTTATGAGTAATTCGGTGATTTTGCAGTGCCGGGATTTGACCAAGCGTTATGTGCAAGGCGATTTGAATGTTGAGGTATTAAAAGGGGTAGACCTGCAGATTCTGGCCGGTGAACGGGTAGCCATCATGGGCGCATCCGGTTCCGGCAAAAGCACTTTGTTGCATTTGTTGGGTGGTTTGGAAAAGCCCAGCAGCGGCAGCGTGATCCTGGATGGTTACGATTACAACCAACTGCGCGGCGCCAAATTAGGCCGCTTGCGTAACCAGTCCCTGGGTTTTATTTATCAGTTTCATCACCTGCTGGGTGAATTTAGCGTGTTGGAAAACGTGGCTATGCCGTTATTGATAGCTAAGGTCAGTATTCGCGAGGCAGAAATCAAAGCCACGGCTTTATTGAAACGGGTGGGGCTGGGTCATCGCATTTTGCATAAGCCCGGCGAATTGTCCGGTGGTGAGCGCCAGCGTGCCGCCGTGGCCAGAGCCTTGATCAATAAACCCAAATGCGTATTGGCTGATGAACCTACCGGGAATCTGGATAGTAAAACCGCCGAACAAATCTATCAATTGATGCTGGAATTAAACCAGGAATTGCAGGTGAGTTTTCTGGTTGTTACCCATGACCCGGATCTGGCTGCGCGGATGGATAAAGTATTGCACATGGAAGATGGTTTGATTGTGGATGCGTTGTTGGGTTGAAAAATTGCTTGGTTTGGCGTTTCTTTGTGTCAGGTTGGGTGATTGTTTTTTAAACGAGTAGTTTGCTGCGAATGATGTGTTTAACACATTCTTAAAGTGCTCTTGGATGAAGGCCATCCTGCGAATTCCTCGATTCCACTGTGTTGCATCGAGGCTACGGGGTGCTTGAAATTGACATGTAGCTTTGATGCAGCGATGCGGAATCGAGGGGATGGGCTTAGTTTGCGCGCACCTCAAACTCTATTTTCCAGTGTTGCTGATTGTGTTTGGATACTGCTCGCAGTTCCAGGGTGCCGACTTCGGTGATGGCGGCAGACAGGTGTACTGGTACCACTTCGCCGGGGGGATAACCGGCTTCGGGTAAAGTGATTTCGATCTCATCCAGTTCTTCCAACTCCTCATCCTGCCAGTAATCCAGGCGGTCGCCGGCTTGATCTTCGCGGCGGGTTTTGGAGGCAAAGAAACGGAAGCGGACCGGTTCACCGATAATCAAGCCAAATTCATCATTGGGCAGGGAGATTTCACTGCCTTCTTCCATGCCAAATGGGGCCAGACATAAGGCTTCGATTTCCGGCGGTAAACCGGGTACGGCGGGCCGGGCGCTTTCTACGCCGACATAATAGGCCGCTGCTGTACCGCCTTTGATGCGTACTCCTTTACCCTGGCGGACATAGCCGTAATAAGCCGCGCCGCGTGCCACGGCCAAATCAAGGTCTGCGCCTTGCAGCAGCCGGGCTGGTGGAGCTTGCTCGGCATCCAGCCATAGATTCAGGGTTTCCAGCAGGCGTTCGGCCAGCACCTCGGCTTTTAGTACCCCGCCGTTGAATAACACGCCGGTTGGATGCAAAAATCCGGCGTGGCCAGGCAGATTAATATCTGCAAAGTCATGTACCGCATGCAGTTGTTTGCTTAAAAAAGCCGCCAGATGTTTGGTGATGGCGGCATCCTGAGCATAAGGTAAACCCGCGCTGCGCAAGCCGCTACGTGGACTGCTGTGCGGTTTGGTGTGGATATCCACTACCGGCAAAAAGCCTTCCACCAGCACCTGGTGTAATTCGGCCCGGCTTAATTCGCTGCGCAAAGTGCCGCCGATCAGTGCCGAACCGCGTCCTGCCAAAGCAATCGGCATGGCCGCCAGTTCCGGCTGGTTGAACAGGGTTTCCTTGGCTTCCCGGCAAGCATGGGTTAATGCCTGTAATTGCCAAGGCTCCAGACGTTTGCCGGTGTCTTTTTCCAGTTTGGCTTTAACGGTATAAGCCAGTGCCAAATCCATATTGTCGCCGCCCAGCAGAATATGGTCGCCCACCGCTACCCTGGTCAATTGCAGATTGCCCTGATCAGCCGTCACCGCAATCAGCGACAAGTCGGTGGTACCGCCGCCGATATCCACCACCAGGATCACATCACCCACTTGCACCTGATTGCGCCAGTCGTCTGCGCTTTTTTCTATCCAGCTGTACAAAGCGGCCTGCGGCTCTTCCAGCAGAACAGCCTGAGTCAGGCCGACACTGCGGGCGGCTTCGATGGTCAAATCCCGTGCTGCCGGGTCAAACGAAGCCGGGACGGTAATGGTCAGTTCCTGAGCTTGCAGCGGCTGGTCTGGAAATTGGTGATTCCAGGCTGCCGTTAAATGCTGTAAGTAGGCAGTGCTGGCCAGAAACGGTGACACTCTGGGGACATCCGCCGGGGCATCGGCCGGCAGGATAGGCTGTTTGCAGTCCACGCCGGTGTGACACAACCAGCTTTTCGCACTGGCCACCAGCCGCACCGGGGTTTTGCTGCCCAGATTCCGGGCGATTTCGCCCACCAGATGCTCAGGCTGGCTGGTCCAGGGCAGCGCCGCAGCGCCTTCGGCAATTTCTGCACCATGCGCCAGGTAGATAAAGGACGCCAGTTGTGATTTTTCTTCAATCAGGCCGGGCGCCGTCAATTGCGGGATGGCAAATACGTTCAGCTGTACCGGCTGATCCTGATCGCTGTGCAAATCCAGATAAGACAAAACGCAATGGGTGGTACCTAAATCAATGCCGACCGAATAACGTGAGCCCTGGCTCATAGTTCCACCTCGGCGGCAGCGATAATATGGGCATTGTGATTTTCGGTGAGCTTGGGCAAACGCACCTCGGTTACTTGCCAGCCTTTGTGTACCAGCACGCCGTTAAATGGCGCCACACCGCTGATATTACCGGTCAGGCGGAACAGGTTGGCATCAAAACCGGGGTTGAGGGTGATACGGTTGCCTTCCAGTTCCTGACTGACCGGGCTTAAGCTAAAATGCTCATTAATGGCTTTGGCACAACCCTGATGCACGATACGCGCCGCTGCACCGATATCGGTGTCGCTGTAAGCGTTCATGTTTTCCTGAATAAAATCAATAAAACGGGCTTCCTGCTGTAACAGGCTGAGCAGTTGCAGGGCGGCATCGCTGCTGGCTTCTTTTAAAATCACCGGCTCCGGTGCCGGTAATTGCACCCGTTTTTCGACTTCCACAATTTTTTCCACTATTCTGATTTCCGGCTCCGGCGCCACGATGACGGCAGGCTGGGGTTTTTTGCGGAACAGGGCGCTGAGCAGCACAATCAGCAAAATCAATAACAATACGGCCACGGTGGCGGCCAGACTGACATGCCACAAATCCAGGGTTGTGGGCTGTAAAGACAAATCAATGGTAAAAGTATTCATATATTATTAAATCAAGGTTGGCCGGCTTTTTTGGCGGCTTCTTTATACATCAGTTCCTGTAAAACGCTGCGGGTGACTTGGATACGCAGTTTTTTCAGATGCCGGTCGGCAATCACGCCCGGTACTTCCACATCGGTATAGACTTTACGGATATCGCCCAGTACCGGTTCGCATTGTCTGATCACGGCATCGGTGGCATTCCGGCTTTCCAGTTGGGCAAACTCCGGTTTGCTCATGGCATCCACCACGCATTTTTTATAAGTGTATTGGGCTTGTTGAATTTTTTTGATAGTTTCGTCCGATAAGGTGGTTTCATGCCATTCTTCTTCTTTTTTAGCTTCTTCGGCATAAGTCCAGTTTGAGGACAGCAGTAACAGGGCAGTTAATATCGCTTTCATGGTGTTGTTCCAGTGTCTGGGTATCATTATAATTAGGGAGATTTTACGCGAAGCCGGTGGAAATGAACAAGCCGGTATCTATTTGTCAGGTTTTTGGGGAGTGCCAAGTCAGTGCCTATGCAAGTGCCGGTTTTGACCGGGCTGATACTGTTGGCCGCCTGCGGCTGTACCGACCTGAAACAATCCGCTTACGCCACTGTGCAAAATTTGCAACAACAGCAATGCCAGCGTGCCATGCAAGATGATTGTGTCAACAAACAAAGCTACAGCCATTATTTGCGCGACCGGGCCGCAGCCACACAATAAGCTCAACTCAGCGGCGGCGTGCCGCAGGACAGGGTATACACGGCAAAGCCGGATTTATCCGGATCGCTGCTGCGTGCCGAGCCGTGATTTTTCCAGTTGGCGCGGATGTAGTGATCCAGTTGCGCTTCCAGGGTGTTCTGTATCACCTGCCAGGCTGTGTAACTCTTGTTAACGGCAAACCGGGCGGTAATTTCGGTTATCTCAAAACCCAGGTCGGTCTGGCGAAAGCCGGTGGTGACGATATTGCCGTTAACGGTTTGAGTTGGACCGGTGTTTTTAGCACCTATGGCCTGATCCTGAGCCTCCAGCAGATTGTCGTACATGCCGCGCGGCATCAGAATTTTCATGATGATCGGAAAAGTATCCACCAGAATAAACAGGATCAGATAGGCCAGAAACGTGGCGGCGGTTAGCCAATCGCCATCGCTGCAGGCTTTTTTGAACAAATCGAACACAATTTTGGTTTCTTCGCGGGGATTGGAAGCCAGAATATCTTTGCCGGCCAGTTCATATTCGGCTTCGGCCTGTTTCTTTCGATCGTGGTAGGCCGGGCTGGTTTTGAGTTCGGCCAGTATGTTTTCCCTGGCACTGGTTTTTTCATACAAGCTGTGTAACTGGTTTTCCAGCAGCTGTTTATGCAATTTGGCATTTTCCAGACGCTCGTTGGCGGCATCTTCACGCAGTTTGGCGGCATTGAATTTTGCGCCTATGCCTTTCTGGCAAGCCGGGCCGCCGTTGATTTCGCAAGAGGCGTCAGCAATGGCAGCCTGGCGGTCGGCGGCGTAGACTTTAATGTTGTCGCCGGCGGCATCCAGCTCGGCTTTCAGGCGCTCATAAGCTTTGCGGTCGGCATGATCGGCGCTGAGCAAATCTTCGGCTTCCGGCAAACCGAACAACTGCTGCTGTTGGCTGCTGAGTTTATTGCCTAGCTCATCCAACTGGATTTTACGGTTATTATTAATCACCGCCTGCACATCGGAGTGGTATAAAGTCGGCAAAAACGAGGCATCAAAAATCAGCGCAAACAGCAGGGCAATAAAAAACCGCCAGCCGAACTGGACAATTTTGACCTGCCACTGGCCGCTGACCCGATAGGACACCAGTAAAATCCGGTCTATGGCCATGATGAATAAAGTCCATACCAACGACAGGCCGATAATCATGCTGTGGCTGGCCAGGGTTTCGCTGGTGAAATGCTGTTCGGCCAGATGCAGGCAGGCAAAAAAGCCCATCAGCATCGGCATTAACATGGATATGCCCAGTGCCTGATATTTTTTGATTTCCGATTCCGGGCAATGCTCCAGCAATTCCACGCTGGTGCCGGATAACCAGTACCAGGCCTTGTCCCGGCCTGGGATGCCGGGCTTAGTCGTGGAACGACTCACCACTTTTTTTTTTATTTCTACATAGTCCTGATCGGTGAGTAATAATTTATCCAGACTTTCCTGAAACTGGCGGGCAAAGTTTTGCTGGAAATTGTGCTGCACCCGTTGTTCAACCTGGCTGTCCAGTTCTTCTGCCACCAACTTGCGTTCCACCTGCTGCTGGACAATATTGCTTAGCGCCACGGTATTGGCGGCCTCAATTTTTTGCAGTTGTTCCGCCACCACCGGCTCGGTTTGTAGACTGACTTCTTCGCGTATAAAGGTGTGCAGTTCAGTCTGGATGGCCGGTTTGATATGCTGCACGGCTTTTTCGGCTTCGATGCCGATCAGGCTTTCCTGTTCCTTAACCCGGATCGCCAGTTTGTGATCCAGTTGGTTGAGCAGATATTTACTGAGTTGATCGGCGGATTTAATGCGGGTTTCTAACTGCCCCACCCGATTTTCCAGGGTTTCGGCAGGTGGGGTAGCAGGTTCCGGGGCTTTTTCCAACGCGGCCGGCGGGCTGCTGCTGAGCGGTTCTGCTGCCGGTTCCGGCGGCAGCTCCGGCAATGGGGCGGGAATGTTGGCCGGGCCGGGGTGGCTGCCGACCATATTAAAAAACCGGTCAAAAAAACTTTTGCGTAAACCCTTATCCGGGATTTCCACTATCGGCGGCGCAGTAAGCGGCAGCGCCGGGTTAAAAGTCCAGCCGCAATTGGCTTCACAGCGATCATCAATAGTAGGCGCGCCACAATCTGGACAGGTGTTGGGAATAATCAGACTGCTCATAATTGATATAGCTCCTGTTTCAAACTGGATAATTGCGCCAGGGCCTGCTGTTGGGCCTGAATGGCCGCCATCAGGTTTTGATATTCATCGTTATAACTATTGCCTGGTTCGTCTATGGTGTTGCGGATGCGGTTTTTCAGGCCCACCGTCAATTCATTGGCATCGCCCAGTTGCAGGCTGAAAATGTCTTTGAGTTTGGGGATGACATAGCGTTGAAAATGGTATTTGATGGTTTGTTGCACCCGTTCGCGGATTTTTTCCTGATTACGGCTGAAAAAACCATCGATTTCGGCAATGATTTTGTCGATATTTTCCAGATTGGCGGCATCCAGCTTGTTTTCGATATCCCGATGCCAGACCCGCCAGGTAATCAGATTTTCCAGAATGCCGTAGATACGCATCACAATATATTCCGGATTAAGTACCGCATCCACCCGTTTATCCAGGCTGTCAAACCAGAATTGCCGGAACGGCTGTTGCAGTTCAAACTTCAGCCGGTCCAGTTTTTCATGGGTGCGAGCGGTTTTTTCCATCGCCTCTATCATGCGTCTGTCCAGTTGTACCGCTTCAAACACCTCGGTGACAAATTTGGAAATCTGCGGCACGGCGATGCCGCCTTTGCCCAGGCCGGGGATGATTTGCCGGGCCAGACCCTGCTCAGGATCGAGCAGCAGTTTGCGGATATCAGTTAATAAATCTTTTTGCACGCCTTCATGCCATACTTGCGGTGCGGCATCGGTTAAATCGTTTTCAAAGCGCTGCAGAATGCCGGTGATGTCCTGTTTAAACTGGACTAAAATGGTATCCACATAATCTTCACGCTGATTATGCAGATATTTTTCCTGTTCGGCCGGATCCAGGCTTAGTTCGGCGTTTTCGTGCAAATGGCTGTTCAGCACCACAATGGCCTTAATCAAAGCGGTGCGGGCATTGTCGTTGAGTTCCGCTGCGGCAGTCTGATTAATAAATTTAATCAGATTAGCCTTAAAGCGCTTAAATTCACTCAGCTCGGCATGCTGCTCAATCAAGCCATGCGGGTCGGCGAAAATGCTGTCCAGATCGGCATAAACCAGCAAATGATCCACATCACGCTGCAAGCCGGTATCGGTGGTGATTTCCTGATTTAATATCTGGAAATTTAAGGCCGAGACCTTATAAATCCGGTGATTGGCAAACTCATAACCGGCGGTTTTGATGGCGGCGTTTAAGTCGGCCTCGGCTTGGGCCTGCAGACCGGTATCGACTTTATCCCATTGGTTAATCAACACAAAGCAGCGCTTAAACAATTCCGGATTGTCATGCTGAATCTGCTGAAAAAAACTTTGCAGCAGCGGCGATTGCAAATCGGCATCGGCAGCGTTTAGACACAACACCCAGGCCTTGGCTTCGGCGCGGATAAATTCGTGGCTGGCGGCGTGTTGTTCCGGCGTGGCGGTGTCGATGGCCGGAAAATCCACCAGGGCAAATTTGTCTGGAAAAGCGGTGTCCTGCAAGCGAATTTCCAGGCAGGTGATGGTGTCGGCGGGGGCGGCCGGGTCGGGCTGGCCTTGCAGATAGGCGCGGGCCTGACCCAGATCGGCCAGATAGCGGCTGGGGTGGTTTCTATAAATCACTTGGGCCAGATCGCGTTTGCCCTGACGGATAATACAGGCAAAATCCGGACGAGGGCTAACACCGGTAGGCAGCAGTTTTTTTTCCAGCAGGGCATTAATAATGGTGGACTTGCCGCGGCCACTCAGGCCGGTAAAAGCAATCGGAAATTCTTCGTGCTGGAGCTGTTCGGCAAATTTGCGGCATAAGCCCAGTTCTTCTTCCAGAAACTGAGCGGGTAGAAAAGCGGCAATCCCGGCGTGTATATCCAGAAAGCGCTGCAGCAGCTGAGTTAAATGGTCTGCTTCTGATGACTGGTGCATGGACAAGTCCTGAAAATTAGCTAGCAATGATTAATGCATCGGAAGAACAGTGTGGCTAATCAGCAAACGGCTTAGGCTAAAGCCGGGCGGCGCGGCTTAAGCAAAACCCGCGCTAATCATTTTTGGCGATTATTATTCTTATTCTTCTGCCTAAAGGCCGCCTCTCTGGCCGGAGAAGGTCGAGCCGGTCGTACCGCCCGGTTTAGTTTAAAAGCGTAAGCAATTAATTTTCTTGATTAAATGGCGCGGTGCGAAGCCATAACTATATAACCCAGTGCGGAAAAGGTCAATTAAATCGCTATTCCCCGGCCTAATGCTTGTTTCTGGCCGCCAGACGCGGCAGATCGGCGGGGATGAATAAAGCCGGGTCTACGGTTTCCTGATTTAGATAGACTATCCAGTGCAAATGCGGGCCGGTGACCCGGCCAGTGGCGCCCACGCTGCCCAACCGGTCGCCGGGCTGGACATGCTGGCCGCGCTGCACATCAATCTGGGTCATGTGCAGGTAAACACTGAGCAAGCCCTGGCCGTGATCGACAAACACGGTATTGCCGTTAAAGAAAAAGTTGCCGGTGGCCAGCACCGTGCCGGCAGCCGGGGCCAGGATGGCGGTGCCGGGTGGGGCGGCTATGTCCAGGCCGTTATGCGGCTGGCGCGGCACATTATTAAAAAAGCGTTTCAGGCCAAACAGGCTGCTGAGCCGGCCATCTACCGGGGCATGAAAATGGGTATCGACCGGCTGCTCTGTCCAGGTGGCTTTGACACCGGCCATCAGCTGTTTCTCGGCGTCAATGCGTTTTAAATCCTCCGGGGTCATTTCATCGACCATGCGTTTATTGCTGATGGTCAGGCGCTGTTCCGGATAATGCTTGTCCAGCACCAGAAATTCTGCCGTTTGGCTGGCGCTGCCCTGCTGGATGCTGATCTGATGCATACCCGGTGCGGCAGATAGCGGGATGCCCACCAGCGCTCGCCACTGGCCGTTATCCTGGCTCACCAGCACCCGCTGGTTTTGGTAAAACACTTTGGGGGCAGGGCTGTGGGCATTGCCTACCGCAATGCTGGCGATGCCGCCCGGCACCAGCAGGCTTTGCGGCAAAGCTGCCGCCAGGGTGGGCAGGGCCAGCAAACTGCCGAATAAAATGGTTTTAATCATGAATAATTTCCTTAACCTGACTGATAACACTGCCCTGGGCAAAGCGGTTGAGTAATAAATCGTTTAACTGCAGCTGCTGTACGGATTTAACCAGTTGCTGGTTGTCTTGGCGTTGCACGATGCTGTAGCCGCGCTCCAGAGTCGCCAAAGGGCTGACCACATGCAGGGTCTGGCTGATTGCCGCCTGCCGGTCGCGGAGTTTTTGTAATTTGTTGAGCATGGCGCGGTGCAGGCGCTGCTGTAAATACTGTAATTGCTGCTGATGGCGGCCAATTTGGGCGTCCGGCTGCACCTGACGCAGTTTGTGGCGGCCTATCGCCAGTTGCTGGGCCAGATCGTGCAGTTTGCGCTGCATGGCCTGATTGATGCGCTGTTCCAGTTCGTCCAGGCGCTGGGCATTGCGTTGCAGTTTCTGGCCGGGATGCTGTTGTTGCAGGGCTTTGCTCAGCCAGCTCAGGGTTTGTTGGCGCTGCTGCACATGGCGCAGCATCAATTGCTGCAACTGCTGTTCATAGGCCAGAAAGGCATTAAACCATTCGCTTTGATGCGGCACGGCATGTTCGGCGGCGGCGGATGGGGTGGCGGCGCGGATATCGGCGACAAAATCGGCAATGGTGAAGTCTACTTCATGGCCCACCGCAGAAATCACCGGTATCTGGCTGGCGGCGATGGCTCTGGCGACTATTTCTTCATTGAATGCCCACAAATCTTCCAGCGAACCACCGCCCCGGCCCAGGATGATTACATCCACCTGATCCTGCTGATTGGCGGTCGTCAGGGCTTGGACGATTTCAAATTTGGCCGATTCGCCTTGCACAGCAACCGGATAAATCAATACCGGGATGGCTGGAAAGCGGCGCTTTAATACGGTCAGAATGTCATGAATGGCCGCGCCGCTGGGCGAGGTAATTACGCCGATTTGGCGCGGCAGCAAGGGCAGGGGCTGTTTGCGGGCTTCATCAAACAGGCCTTCCTGGGATAATTTAAGTTTAAGCCGTTCATAAGCCAGCCGCAAAGCCCCATCCCCGGCGGCCTGCATGTCTTCCACCACCAATTGATAATCGCCGCGCGGCTCGTATAAACTGACCTGGGCGCTAAGCAGCACTTGTGCGCCGTTAGCCGGTTTAAAGCGCAGGCGCAGCTGCTGGCCCTTAAACATGGCGCAGCGAATCTGGGCCTGGGCGTCTTTTAAGGTGAAATAAATATGCCCGGAACTGGGCATACTCAAATTGGAAATCTCTCCGGTTACCTGTACCGTCAAAAAATGACTGGCCAGCAGCCGCTTGGTTTCACGGTTAAGTTGGGAAACGCTGTAAACGGTTTCTGGCATGGTTTGGGTTTAATGCGGTTGGGGTGTGGGGATATTATACAGGGGATTGGGGGGATGGCGGTTGCCGTGGGTTTGAAGTGTTCTGAAAGCTGGTTGATGGGTTATGATTAAGCAAAATATTAATTTGTGATCAGTATTGCTTAAATTTATGGTTATTTTGGGTTTGGTAGAGATTTAGTATAAAAAGCGCCGAGGTTGACGTAGCCTCGATGCAGCGAAGCGGAATCGAGGGATAGGCTTTGAATTTTGCCTCTGTACACGACAAAACGCGCCACTTAAATTCTGAGGGTTATTTTCCCAGACCGACTTCGGTCATAATCGATCATAGTCGGCGGACATAAAAACAAAATCCAGAATCGAAGCATCTCATCAGCCGATTTAACCGTTTTCAACAAAAAGTTATTCAGCTCGTCTAGCCCATAACGAAACAAGCTACATTCCGGGCGACCGTGTTGTTTGATGGTTAACGGCTTAACGGCTCGATGTTTCCATTCCCCGACTTTATGGGCCCAGCAAAAAGCAATGGCTTGGAGCGCCATGACTTTCTTAATCCGATAATACCGGGTCAGCCGGGTATCTTCTAAATGGAAGCCGCGCCCTTTCAAGCATTGGAACAGGTTTTCAATTTGCCAGCGCTGGCCGTAAACTTGAATCGCCTGAGCCAAGCGCCGGTTACTGGCCAACACTAATAGCTCGTTGGTCTCTAATTTTAAGGCGTTCAACCAAACCCACTGATCGCCAATGCGCTGTCTTTTCCTCAGTACGCGCTGCTCGCCCACCTTTAAATCCCGGAATAGGGCTTGAACGGGCTTTCCGGCGTGGCGGCGATTGGTCAGTAACTGATTGTCTTTCATCCGAATCAAATACGGAATGGTATGGTCTGTTAACCATTGCCACCACTGATCGCCAATAAACTCCCGGTCAGCCAATACGCCTTGAATGCCATGCCGACCAAACTGCCGGATGAAGCGTTGCAATAAGGCGATTCGTTCACGCTGATTGGAGTTACCCTGCTTATTCAACACCAACCAGTACACCGGCACCGCCATGCCTTTATAAGCAATCGCCAGGGTGAGGATATTCAGATTGGCCTTTCCCCATTTCCAGTTAGTGCGATCCAGAGTCAAATAATACGACTGGCCCTTAAAATCAAACAACTGCATGATCAGATGCGCCACGGCGTCATAATCAAAAACAACGGTTTGAAAAAAACGCTGAAGCCGCCTGTACCGGGACTTTAAGGTCGCCTGTCCACCAAAATTCACCGCTAATTGCGTTAAATTCATGTGCCTGGATTGGATTAACGCCAGTAACAGACCGATAAAACAATCTAAACGGCGCTTGCTCCAAGACACATGGTCTTTTAAAATCGCTCTAAGCCCATCGTTTAAGTCCATGTTCACCCCCTTTTTTAGTCATTAGAGAGTGAAACAGATTTGCGATGGGCTTTCAAGTCATAAGCTTAGATCATCTTCTTTAGCCGGTTTTTAGGTTTTGTCGTGTACAGAGGAATTTTGCGATGACTTTGCGATTATTAAGCTGTTTTTTGCTTTGAGGCTTATTAAATAGTTACTGTGTGTAAAGGTTGCTGGTAAATCACCGAAGCTGAAACCGGGCTTCCTGCCAGAGGACGCCGTGAATACATCCCTGTAGGCTTGCTGCCAGCATCCCTGCTGGCAACACCTCTGCCAGAAAGCCCGGTTTCAGCTTCTGGGCAGGGGCGCGAATTTGTGCTGATTTATTGTAATTTCTTTATTGATAGCCAAAATTGATCAAAAGATTTATTGAATAATGGCTGATAAAAATTGGCCATAAGTGGACTTACTCCATTTATGTGCCACTATTTATGCCATTTACGGTAAGGCCCACGCCAGAAAAATAGCCCAAGTAGCTGGAGTATTTCCTAAACCGTAGGGTTTAGTGGTAAGTAGCCGGGAGTGATTTGGCAAAAATAAATACCTGCGTCCCTCATGGCATCAAAGAAATAGGACAGCATTTTGGGTTACACTAGTTACAAGTTAACCGGATTGTGAAAAATAATAAGTAAAAGGCGAGGCCTTAAATCTGATTGGAGATTTACCATGCATATTGAAGCTGAATTAGACCCTGTTCACGCTCAGCGATTCCTGGAGTTACAGCAGCGCTTTAATAAAAGTCCTGCAGAAATTATTGCTGATTTGATAGATACCAATTGGCGGCAAAATATTGAAACCAAACTAAATGATGAGACTTCTTTAATTTATCAAGCTTTCGACACAGCCGGTCTGATCGGATGTATCTCAACTGGTGAACAGCTTTCAACCAGTTATAAAGAAAAAATGGATTTTTCAAATAAAATTTCTTAAACAAAGACATGATCATTGCAGATACAGGATTTTGGGTTGGATTGTTCGACAGTAGCGATTCAAATCATAATATCTGTAAGCATTTTCTTGTTCAATGCAACGAAACTTTAGTTACCACAACACCTGTGTTGACAGAAACTGTGCATTTGCTTAATCAGCGTCGTTATCAAAAAGTTGCTTTGAATTTCCTTGAACTACTGATTCAGTTACAAGAAAAACAGCTTTTTTTATTGTTTGAAGTTGGCGCTGCCCAGTTACCTAGGCAATTGGAACTGATGCGTCAATATGAAAAACTACCAATGGATTTTGCTGATGCATCATTGGTCGTACTTGCAGAACATTTAGGACATGGTCGAATTTTGTCTACTGACAAGCGTGATTTTGCAGCATATCGCTGGAAAAATCGCCAACCGTTTCAAAACCTTTTAGAGAATTTCGACAAAAGTTAGTGAATCTCTGAAAAACTGACATTTTCAGCATCAGCCACTTGAAAAGTTGATCAAAGATTTGAATATTTGGCCATTTTTGTATAAAAACAGCCGGATTTACTCCAAAATAAGCCCGTTTCTGGGCCTATTTTCAAATTTCAGACGCAATCAGGCGTCGACGTTCGTAAGCATCCCCGCGTATGACATTGGCAATCGCTGCCAGGAAGGTCAATCGGGCAGCGTTTTTGGCTAAACCGCGATAGCGATTTTTGGCGTAACCAAAGCGGATTTTAATATCCCGAAATACGTGTTCGACCTTGGCTCGGCGGCTGGCCAGTTCGCGAGCTGCCTTGCGCATGCGTTGGGCCTCATCGCTATCGTCTTGCGTTAACTTGGCCAGTTTGCCCGGACGCATCGCAATCACGCATGTCGGCGGGTTTTCGCTTGGCATCTCGGGGCGTTTATCCAACCCTTGATAACCCGCATCGCCGTGTACAAACTGCTCTTCGCCATGCAGCAAGGCGGCGGCTTCGGCAATATCGCTGACATGTCCAGAGGTGACTTTGAGGGTATGCACCAAGCCGGTTTCGTGATCAACACCGATATGAAATTTGCTGCCGAAAAACCATTGATTGCCCTTTTTACTGGCATGCATTTCCGGGTCACGCGTTTTGCTTTGATTTTTGGTCGAGGTCGGGGCGGCAATCAGGCTGGCATCGACGATGGTTCCCGCTTTTAAAAACAAACCACGCTCACCTAGCGTTTGGTTGATGACCTTGAAAATTTGCTCGGTTAAGCCGTGTGCTTCGAGTAAATGTCGAAACTGCAGAATGGTGCTTTCATCTGGAATGTTTGCTAGGCGGATACCGCAAAATCGGCGCAGGGATTCAATCTCATACAGCGCATCTTCCAGGCCTGGATCGGAATAGTTGTAAACAATCTGCGCCACATGCGCACGCAGCATG
Organism: Methylomonas paludis; assembly: GCF_018734325.1. Lineage (NCBI taxonomy): Bacteria > Pseudomonadati > Pseudomonadota > Gammaproteobacteria > Methylococcales > Methylococcaceae > Methylomonas > Methylomonas paludis. The sequence goes on from NZ_CP073754.1 coordinate 1,035,104, forward strand.
GATTCCAGAGGAAAGGCTCCGACCGCGACCCTTGCCGAGCGCGTAATACGGGGCAATCACCGCCATCATGGACTGCCAGGGTAATAATCCGTTGAGTTGATCGAGAAACTTTTCGCGACGGGTGACTTTACCCTGAATCCGTGACTTCAGTTGTTGCGATGAACTTCATCTGTGTTCATTTAAAAAATAGCCGTCAATTTGTTCAATTTCCAGAGGGAAAATAGTTTGGCCATTCCATTCGTGGGTATTTTCCGGCAATTATTGGCTGAATATGCGCCATTTATTTTCTGTTGGCAAGTCTCCGCCCGCGGCGGCAGGTGTCGCCGGTATTAACTGGGTGGAGTTGGATTAGCTGGCGGCTAATTTAGCATAGGTAGTCGCCGTGTTAAATCTTTGGAAAAGGGTTTCAAGGGTTTTGAAAATATAGTAATGTGAGACCTGACAGTATTCTTATTTAATAATAAAATCATAAAAGTTGAGGGTGCTATGTACAAAAATAATAAATTGTCAGTTCTTGTTGCTTTATTGTTGTTTTTCGGAATGGGCTGTAGTTCTCCTTTTCAACGAGAGTACAAAAATTTTGGTAGTGCTAGTTTAAAGCATCCAAATGAAACAACTCAAATAGCATTAAGTGATGTAAAGCTTGATAGCTATCAAATTGCGACTATCCAAACGGCAGTGGACGAATGTGCAAGAGCCATAAAAAGGGATTCGGTAATTGGCAGTGCTCTTCTTGATGGAGAAGGCATTCTACAAGCAGCGACTGCTGTTATTACGTTTCCGGAAAGTACGGTAGTATCGATACTCAGTGCCTTTGCAAAACCATTTGGTGGTGCAACCAGCACACCTCCACCGCCGTCTCTTACTAATGACGAGGTTACAGAGTTGTGGACAGCTGGTAAAGCTTTTGTGGCAAATAACGCGCCAATTGAAAGGAATGTCCGTTATTATTCTGGTTTGTATAATGCTGTAGGATCTGTTTGTCCCTATAATGGACAACTAATTGGTGGATTTAAGTTTGAAAAAAGTAAACAAGAAATTTATTCACCTAAATCAAATGAATAGTAAATCCTAAAATTTGCGTTTAAATCAACAATAAAATGAATTTCTATTGTTTTTTAAAAACGATTTCTGCTTTCTTGGGAGATGGGGTTTATTGGTAGTGATTTGACAAAATGACTTGGAGGTAGCATATCGTATTTTTAAAGCAATCTGCTGCGATGATCCTCGATTCCACTTCGTTTCATCGAGGCTACGCTGTCTAATTTTATAGTTACCAGCGCCGTTAAAACAGAATTATTTGACCATTACAGTCTTTGAAGGTCTCAGATTAAGCCTGTCACTTCCAGCCTTGCAACCACTGCTCTGATTTTTTCAGTTCCCGCCAGGGTAGGATGAAACTGCGATGGGAGTGTACGGCTTCAAGCTCAATCAGTTCAAGCGGCATGTTTGGCAATTCTGGTTCAAGCAGCTTGATTACGATGAAATGCTTTTCCTTGTTTTGCGGATTGACAGCAGTCCATTTGGATTGCAGCAGTTTTTGGGGATTAAGCTGGCGAGTTGATTTTATTGGCATATCCACTGGGTGTTGGGCAGGGCAAAGTATTAAGACGGGTTTTGATCTACACTAAGCTACAGCAGTTTTACAGGAAAAGGCTTCTTGTCAACTTTCATGTTCATCTATTACCTGGAACAAGTTTATGTCTCTAAGTCAGCAAATTACCGGCATCTCCCATATCGGCATCCGTGTTCATTCTTTGGATCGTGCTCGGGCATTTTATGAGCTACTGGGCTTTAATTTCGTGATGGGCCCTATAGGCCCAGAGCCTGTGGCTGTTATGTCGCATCCCGCCGGTATTGAAGTCAATTTTATCCTCAATGCAGCGGAGACTTCCGCTGAAAACGTTTTAATGGATATTGAGGCAAAGCATGCTGGTTATACGCACATGGCCTTATCAGTTCAAAATATTTCTGATGTCCAATTAGCGTTGGAAAAAGCCGGAGTGCTTATTACTGGCGGCCCCATTACCTTTCCTGGTGGCTCGGTTTCAATTTTTGTCAGGGACCCGGATCGCAATGTTATTGAGTTTAACCAGCGGGCGTGAAAGTGATTGATTGAGGAGAGGCAATTCGTCGAAGTATATGCTGGGTATCGCGTTGCTCTACCCAGCCTACGGTGCTATTACCTTTCCGGGTGGCTCGGTTTCAATTTTTGTCAGGGACCCGGATCGCAATGTTATTGAGTTTAACCAGCGGGCGTGAAAGTGATTGATTGAGGAGAGGCAATTCGTCGAAGTATATGCTGGGTATCGCGTTGCTCTACCCAGCCTACGGTGCTATTACCTTTCCTGGTGGCTCGGTTTCAATTTTTGTATTGAGTTTCGTCGAAGTATACCAGGGTATCGCGTTGCTCTACCAGCCTACGGTGCTATTACCTTTCCGGGTGGCTCGGTTTCAATTTTTGTCAGGGACCCGGATCGCAATGTTATTGAGTTTAACCAGCGGGCGTGAAAGTGATTGAGGAATTCGTCGAAGTATATGCTGGGTATCGCGTTGCTCTACCCAGCCTACGGTGCTATTACCTTTCCTGGTGGCTCGGTTTCAATTTTTGTCAGGGACCCGGATCGCAATGTTATTGAGTTTAACCAGCGGGCGTGAAAGTGATTGATTGAGGAGAGGCAATTCGTCGAAGTATATGCTGGGTATCGCGTTGCTCTACCCAGCCTACGGTGCTATTACCTTTCCTGGTGGCTCGGTTTCAATTTTTGTCAGGGACCCGGATCGCAATGTTATTGAGTTTAACCAGCGGGCGTGAAAGTGATTGATTGAGGAGAGGCAATTCGTCGAAGTATATGCTGGGTATCGCGTTGCTCTACCCAGCCTACGGTGCTATTACCTTTCCGGGTGGCTCGGTTTCAATTTTTGTCAGGGACCCGGATCGCAATGTTATTGAGTTTAACCAGCGGGCGTGAAAGTGATTGATTGAGGAGAGGCAATTCGTCGAAGTATATGCTGGGTATCGCGTTGCTCTACCCAGCCTACGGTGAGTTTCAATTTTTGTCAACCGGATCGCAATGTTATTGAGTTTAACCAGCGGGCGTGAAAGTGATTGATTGAGGAGAGGCAATTCGTCGAAGTATATGCTGGGTATCGCGTTGCTCTACCCAGCCTACGGTGCTGAAAAGGTAATAATGTGAGACCTGACCCCTTTCTTCTTCAGGCAATATCATACTTTTTGCGCTTTCGCCAAAATGTGGCTCGGCTCATGCCCAGGCTTTGTGCGGCGGCCTCCAGGTCGCCGTTGGTTGCGGTTAGTGCGGCTTTGATTTGTTCGGCTTCATTGCTGTGGTTGCGGCGGCTGTTTGGGCCGGGGGTTGTGCTTGTTGGTGGGGCAGGGGCTTCGCGGAATTCCGGGGGTAGTTCGTCCAGGCGTAATTCGTGGCCGCGGCCTACGGCGAATGCGTATTCCACGACATTGATCAATTCCCGTACATTGCCGGGCCAGGCATAATCCAGCAGGCAGCGGATGGCGTCCGGGGCGATGCTGGTGATGTGGCGTATGCCTTGAATATTGCGTTGATTGATGCTGTGCCAGAGCAGCAGGTTCACATCCAGGCGCCGTTCCCTTAGCGGCGGCAAAAAGATCGGTACTACCCGCAACCGGTACATTAAATCCTCTCTAAAGCGTCCGGCTTTGACTTCTTCGCGCAACGAGCGATGGGTGGCGGCGATGATGCGCACATCCACGTTAATCACTTCATCTCCGCCTACCGGGAGAAAACTTTGTTCCTGTAATACCCGCAGCAATTTGGCTTGCAGTTCCAGCGGCAGTTCCGCTACTTCGTCCAGAAACAGGGTGCCGCCGTTGGCGCGTTGAAATAGGCCGGCGTGGCTGCGGATTGCGCCGGTGAATGCGCCTTTTACATGGCCGAATAATTCGGTTTCCAGCAGGCTGGGGCTTAGCGCGGCGCAATTGACGGCCAGAAACAGCCGGTCGCAGCGGGCGCTTTCCAGATGCAGGGCGTGGGCGACCAGTTCTTTGCCGGTGCCGGATTCGCCGCGTATCAGCACGGTGGCTTCGGTTTCGGAGACGTTGCGGATGATTTTGATGGCTTCCAGCATTAACGGGTCTTGGGTGAGGATGCCGTGAAAGCTGGCGGAGTCATCTACTTTGTTGCTGATGGATTGCGGTTGCATGAACTCCAATGCACCGGCAAATTGGCCGGTTGCGTCAAAAAATGCTCGGGCGGTGCGGTAACAGCTGATGGTGTTGCTGCCGTGTTTGGCTTTGATGTGCACTAACTGGGCTTTAATCTGGCCTTGTTCGGCCAAACCGCAGGGGTCGTGGCCTTCGGCACAGTCCAGTGCCGCGTTGCAGGGCTGATTTAATACCGCTTCAGCCGGCAGGCCAAACAGTTTTTCCGCGCCTTTACTCCAGAACAGGATTTTGCCGTGTTGGTCGACGGCAAATACCGCACCGGCGTCCAGCAGATCGGTTAATACGGCGATAACGTGATCCGGGCCGAATTGGCTTAGCCAGCGGTTGAAGAAGGGGGAGGATTGGCTCATGGGTTTGCCTTTTGGTTAGGGTTGCGCTGCAAATTCCTCGATTCCACTGCGTTGCAGCGAGGCCACGGGGCCTGCCTGTTTGTTGCAGTGTTTCATCTGCGTTTCAAGTGTTACGTTAATGTATCACTGTTTCATTATGAAACGCAATTTTATGATTAGTAAATCTCATCAAGGCATATAATCAGGGCTGTTGAGCGTTAAATGCAATTGGCACGCTAATTGATATGAGTTTATTAGAACTTGTTAAACGATTATTTGGAGGTTTACGCTTATGACTGTTGAACGCATTGTCCGGATTGTGGCCGGATTTTTTATTTTGCTGTCTTTGAGTCTGGGAGTTACTGATAGTCCCTGGTTTCAGAATAGCCATTGGTTGTGGTTTACCGCGTTTGTCGGGGCCAATTTGTTGCAAAGCGGTTTTAGCCAATTCTGTCCGCTGGAAATCATGCTAAAAAAATTGGGTATAAAACAAAAATGCCAATAAAGGCAAATAATAAATCTACATTCAGGAGTTAGTCATGGCAAAAATTGTAATCGTAGGTGCGGGCATTGGTGGCATACCGATGGCGTTTGAAATGAAGGAACTGGCGCGGAAAGAAGATGAGGTGGTAGTGATAGCCGATACCCCGACGTTTCATTTTGTGCCGTCCAATCCTTGGGTAGGGGTTAACTGGCGTAAACCGGAGGATATTAAGGTTGAACTGGCCCCGGTGTTTAAAAAGAAGCAAATCAGTTTTATCCAGCAAAAAGCCAGCCGTTTTCATCCGGAGACCAATCAGGTGGAAATAGCCGATGGCACTCTGGTGGATTACGATTTTCTGGTGATAGCCACCGGCCCCAAGCTGGCTTTTGAAGAAGTGCCCGGTTTAGGCCCCAACGGCCACACTCAATCGGTGTGTCATGTCGATCATGCCGGTGAGTCCGGCGAGTTTTGGCGCGAATTTGTTAAAGACCCCGGCCCGATCGTGATCGGTGCTGTGCAGGGCGCTTCCTGTTTTGGTCCGGCTTATGAGTATATGTTTATTGCTGAAACCGATCTGCGGAAACGCAAAATCCGCGATAAAGTCAAAATAACTTATGTTACTTCAGAGCCGTATATCGGCCATTTAGGGCTGGGCGGGGTGGGTGATACCAAAGGCATGCTGGAAAGCGAGTTGCGTAACAAGCACATCGATTGGATTTGCAATGCCAAAATCGACAAGATTGAAGCCGGCTTGATGTATGTCACCGAGGTGGATGAAAACGGTCAGGTAAAAAAGCAGCATGAATTACCGTTCAAGCACAGCATGATGCTGCCGGCTTTTAAAGGCGTGGATGCTTTGCTGGGTATAGACAAGCTGGTCAATCCGCGCGGTTTTGTGTTGGTGGATGAACATCAGCGTAACCCGACTTATAAAAATATTTACTCGGTGGGGGTATGCATTGCGATTCCGCCGCTGTCGCAAACCCCGGTGCCGACCGGTACCCCCAAAACCGGTTATATGATCGAGTCTATGGTAACGGCTACCGCGCATAATATCCGTGAAGAACTGGATGGTGGTCAGCCTACCCATAAAGGCAGCTGGAATGCGCTGTGTCTGGCTGATTTTGGCGATACCGGTATTGCGTTTTTGGCTATGCCGCAAATTCCGCCGCGCAATGTGCAATGGGCTTCGCGGGGTAAATGGGTGCATCTGGCTAAAATTGCCTATGAAAAATACTTTATTCGTAAAGTCCGGCAGGGGGTTAGTGAGCCGCTGTATGAGCGCTTGCCGTTAAAAATGTTGGGTATTCACCGGCTTAAACAGAAGTAATAATTAAGGTGTAGCCTGATTGCAGCAAAGTGGAATTTGACTTGATGCCTGCCTTGCATTGAGGCTAGTGGTTTACCAACATTACTTTGACGGCAGCGCCAGAGGATGTGCTGACTCTGGAGGCGCCTCGTGCGATGCGCATCACTGCGTTCAGCGCATCCTACGAGCTGCGATGCTTAATAGTTCCTCGATTCCACTGCGTTGCAGCGAGGCTACGCTGTATTGTTCGCGAATGATGCGCAGCACTGCGTTTAGCACATCCTATAACTGAATTGATGCCAAATGAAATCATATACTAAGCAGATGCGGTTGCTGGTCTGGGCCATCTGGCCGTTATTCAGCCACCCGGCCCAGGCCGACAGCGCGGCGCCTGCCTATACTCTGGAGCAGGTGATCGATCTGGCGCTGGCTAATAATCCGGAATTGGGGGTTATGCAGGCGCGTATCGGTCAGGCTGATGCCCAGTTGGGTCAGGCCATGGCCGGGTTTTATCCGCAAATCAAAACCAGTTTGTCTTATCAGTACAGTAATAATCCGGCCCAGGCTTTTTCTATGCTGATTGCGGAACGCCGGCTTAATTTTGGCGGTACCGACTTTAATCATCCCGGTTTTGTGGAAGATTACCGGCCCCAGGTCACAGCCAGTTATGCCTTGTTTCGCGGTGGCCAGGATTATTATCAAAGTCAGGCTGCGCAATTGGGTATAGAGGCTTCGGAACTGGAAAAATCCGCCACCCGCAACCGTTTGCTCAGCAATGTCAGCGCCGCTTACTACGGCGAGCTGGCGGCAGTGGCGGCCCATCAATACAGTCAACGGGCCATAGCGGCGGTGCAGAGTGAGTTGGAGCAATCCCGCCAGCGCTATGCCGGGGGTACTTTATTAAAGTCTGATGTGTTATCGCTGGAAGTGCAGTTGGCTGAGGCCAGGGAGGCGGATATTCAGGCCGCCAACGCGATAGAAATTGCCGACAATATGCTGAAAACTTTGCTGGGTTTAGCGGTTAATGATGTGTTTGCCATTAATAGCGCCCAGCAAGCGCCTTTGCCTAAAGCCCCGCCCTTGTTTGACGAATTGCTGAATCAGACCTTGGCCAGTCATCCGGAATTAAAAGCCGCAGAAAATCGGGTGGCGATAGCCGAGAAACAATTGGCTATCGCTCAGGCGGCTTATTTGCCCAAAGCCGATGCTTATGTGAATTACGGCTCGGACAGCAAAAATCTGACTTATAGCAGTGCCAGGGATAACGTCAGCGCTGGGGTGATGGTGGAAATGGATATTTTTAACGGTTTTTCTACCCAGGAAAAAGTTAAAAAAGCCGAACATGAACTGACGGCGGCTCAGGAGTTGGCCCGCCAAACCCGCTTGCGCGTCGAAAATCAGTTGAAAACCGCTCAGCTCAGATTGCAGGAGGCCTTAAGCCGCGCTGAGATCAGCGAATTGGCGGTGCAGTCTGCCGAAGAAGCCTTGCGTCTGGTCAATGAACAACGTCAGGCCGGGGTGGTGACTGTCAGCCGTTATCTGGAAGCGGAAGTGGCGCTGGACCGGGCTCATACCCGGCAGGTCAACAGCCGTTACGATGCCTTGCGTGCCGATGCCGATCTGAAACAAGCCAGCGGTTTTTGGCAATAAGTGCTCAATGAGAGGATGTTTAAATGATGAATAAACTAGGTTTGCAGCTGCCTAAATGGCTGATTGCGGTCACGGCTATTGGGGCTTTACTGCTGGTGATTTTGTACGCTCTGGGGGTGTTGGGCGCGGATGCCAAGATTGCCCCCGGCAATACTGCGTTTGCCGGTCAGCCGGTGCCGGCCCAGGCCAAATTGCTGCAGCTCAGCAGCCAGTCTCAAGCCGGTATGCAAGCCTGGCAAGGCACTATCCGTTCACGTCTGGCGGTAAAAATGGCCGCCAAATTAACCGCCCGGATTACCGAGGTGCTGGTGCATCCCGGTGATAGCGTGAACCAGGGTCAGGTGCTGGCCCGACTGGATGACCGCGAGTTGCAGGCTGCCTATCAGGCCGCAGTTGCGGCGCATAGTGCGGCTCAGGCCCAGGCGCTGCAGGCTCAGGCTGAGGCCGGACGCATCAGTGATTTATATAATAAACAGGCGGCCACCCGGCAAAATTATGATGCGGTGCTGGCTCAGGCTCAATCTGCCCAGGCTCTGGCCGAACAGGCGGCCAATGCCGCCCGGCAAAGCCGGGTGTTGCTGGCGGAAAATGTCTTGGCTGCGCCGTTTGCTGGGGTGGTGGCTGAGCGCTGGCTGGAGCCGGGTGATATGGCTACGCCCAATCAGGCCATAGTCAGCTTGCTGAAACCGGATGATTTACGTCTGGAAGTGGCGGTGGCCGACTATTGCTCGCCACAATTAAAGCTGGGTATGGTTTTGAAGGTAAGGGTTGATGCCATTCAGCAAACGGTTAGCGGTACGGTAGACGAAATCAGTCCGCAGTTGGACCCGCAAACCCGCAGTCAGCTTTTGAAATTACGCCTGCCCAAACAGGCCGGCTTGCAGCATGGTCAGTTTGCCTGGCTGGAACTGGCGTGTCAGGCTCAGGCGGCTCAGGTGTGGATACCGGTTAGCGCCATCATGCATTACGGCCAGCTCCAGGCCGTGAAGGTGGTGAATGGGGGCTATTGGCAAGTTCGGCATATTCGTACCGGCAAACAGGCGGCTGAGCAGATTCAGGTGTTATCGGGCTTGCAGGCCGGTGATACGATTCTGCTGGATGGTGGGCTGCAACCATGAGTCGGATAGATAAGCACAAAGACAGTCTGACGGTCAAAATTGTCCGGCTGTTTACCACTTCACATTTATCCCTGCTGTTTTTACTGATCTCGCTGCTGGCCGGTGCTGCGGCATTGCTGCTGACGCCGCGTGAGGAAGACCCGCAAATTGTGGTGCCGGTGATGGATGTGTTTGTCCAGGTGCCGGGTGCCTCCAGCGCCGAGGTGGAACAGCAGGTCACTACGCCGCTGGAAGTATTGCTCAGGCAAGTCAAGGGTGTGGAATATGTGTATTCGGTATCCCGGCCTGGTGCGGCGCTGGTGACGGTGCGGTTTTATGTCGGCGAAAATCTGGAAAGCAGCCTGATTAAAACCCGCGATAAACTGTTGGCCAATCAGGACATCATTCCGCCCAGCGTCAGCAACTGGCTGGTGAAGCCGGTGGAGATTGATGATGTGCCTATCCTGCTGCTCAGCCTGTCGCCGCAACAGGCGGATCGGGATGCCACTCAATTGCGCCGGGTGGCCGATGAATTGATCGAGCATTTGCGCAGTGTGGATAATGTCGGCAAAAGCTGGGTGGTGGGGGCGGCGCCACGGCGGATTAATGTGTATCCGGATTTGCTTAAGTTGGAGGCTGCCCAACTTAGCCTGACCGAGTTGCGGCAGGCGCTGGGGCAAAATAATGTCAATCTGCCGGTGGGCAGCCTGACTGCTAATGGCCGGGACATCATTCTGGAAGCCGGGCCGCATTTTCAAAGCGCTGAACAGCTGGGTGCCACCGTGCTGAAAAATGTCGGCGGCAAATTGGTGTATTTGCGTGATGTTGCCGGCGTGGAGGATAGCGCTGCCGATCTGGATGAATACACCCGGATCGGTTTTGGCCCGGCGCTGGCGCAAATGCACACGGTTGGCCAGTTGCCCAAGCAGCTGCCGGCGGTTGGTGAACAACGGCCTATGGCAACTTTGGCCATAGCCAAGCGCCGGGGCAGTAATGCCGTTACGGTTGCCGAGCAGGTGTTGGCCTTGACCGGGCAACTGCAGGGGACGCTGATTCCGGATGATGTATTGCTGACTGTTACCCGCAATTACGGTGAAACTGCCGACCATAAGGTCAATGAACTGGTGATGCATTTATCCATAGCCATATTGACTATTATTGTTCTGCTGGCGCTGACTCTGGGCCTGAAAGAATCGCTGATTGTGTCATTGGCGGTGCCGATGACGTTTGCCATTACGCTGTTGCTGGATTTGTTGTTTGGCTACACCATTAACCGGGTGACGCTGTTTGCGCTGATTTTGGCCCTGGGTTTGCTGGTGGATGATCCGATTGTGGATGTGGAAAACATCCATCGCCACTATAAGATGCGTAAAGAACCGCCGTTGCAGGCTTTGCTTACCGCCGTCAACGAAATTCGCCCACCGACCATACTGGCCACTTTTGCGGTGATTATGTCTTTTGTGCCGATGTTTTTTATCAGCGGCATGATGGGGCCGTATATGGCGCCGATGGCTTTTAATGTGCCGATAGCCATGCTGTTGTCCTTGGTGATCGCCTTTACCGTCACCCCCTGGGCCAGTTATAAATTGCTGAAAGCCGATTACGGCAAAGACCACGGCCCGGCGTTTGATTTAAAACACAGCCGCGGCTTTAAAATCTATCAGGCCATCCTCGCGCCCTTGCTGGGCAGCAAAGCCAAGGCGGGCTGGTTTTTAGTGGCGGTGTTTATTGCGTTTGTGGCGGCTGCGCTGCTGGCGGTTACCCGCGTAGTCCCTTTGAAATTATTGCCGTTCGACAATAAAAACGAATTGCAGCTGATTATCGATATGCCCAATGGTACTTCTCTGGAAGCTACCGATCAGGTGGCGGCGGTGCTGGGCGATTATCTGGCCAGTGTTAATGAGGTCAGCAGCTATCAAACCTATGTGGGCATCGCCTCGCCGATGGATTTTAACGGTATGGTGCGGCATTATTATCTTAGACAGGGTGCACAACTGGGGGATATTCGCATTGTGCTGGCCGATAAAACCCGCCGCCAGCAGAGTTCGCATGATATTGCCCTGCGCATCAGGCCGGATATTGCCAAAATCGGCCAGCAATATGGGGCCAATATCAAGATTGTGGAAATGCCGCCGGGGCCGCCGGTGTTGTCGAGCTTGGTGGCTGAGGTGTATGGGCCGCCGACTGCTGATTATGCCGATATTATTCAGGTGGCGCAGCGGGTCAGAGCCGATATGGAGCAGACTGCCGGGGTGGTGGATGTGGATGATTTTGTCGAAGCTGAGCAGGCCAAGCTGCATTTTCTGCTGGATCAGGATAAAGCCGGTTTGCTGGGTATCAGCAGTGCGGCTGTCGCAGAAACCCTGCAATTGGGGATCAGCGGGGCCAGTGCTGGTTTGCTGCATGTGCCGGCAGAACGTCAGCCTTTGTCCATTCAGCTGCAATTGCCTAGAGCCGTGCGGGCTGCGGAAGCTGATTTGTTGATGCTGTCTGTGAAAACCAGTCGGGGTGAGCTGGTGCGTATCGGTGAACTTGGCCATTTTAGTCATGAAACCGGCCAGCAGGCTATTTATCATAAAAACCTGCAACGTCTGGCTTATGTGACTGCGGAAATGGCCGGACGCAGCCCGGTGGAAGCGGTGCTGGATTTGTTCGGCAGTTTTAAGCGCCAGCCCTTGCCGGATGGTTATCGCGCCGAACTGGCCGGGGAGGGCGAGTGGAAAATCACTGTGGATGTGTTTAGGGATTTAGGCCTGGCCTTTGCCGCTGCGATGGTGATGATCTACATTTTACTGGTGGGGCAGACCGGTTCGCTGAGTGTGCCGCTGATTATGATGATTGCCATTCCGTTGACGGTCATCGGCATCATGCCCGGCTTCTGGCTGATCAATCTGTTCACCACGCCGGTGGCCGGTTACGCTACGCCCATTTATTTTACCGCCACTGCTATGATCGGTATGATCGCGCTGGCCGGTATCGTGGTGCGCAACTCGATCATTCTGATTGATTTTATCGAGAACATCTATCGCAGCAGGCCGGAAATCAGCTTGGCAGACGCTATTATCGAAGCCGGCGCCACCCGCCTGAATCCGATTTTTTTAACGGCGGCTTCGGCTGTGCTGGGTTCGATGATGATTGTGCTGGACCCGATATTTTCTGGGTTGGCCTGGAGTTTTATCTTCGGCATCATCGCTTCCACGCTGTTTTCGCTGGTGGTGATACCGGTGGTGTATTTCCTGATCAAGCGTGATATGCCCAAACAACTGGTCGTGGAACAATAAAAAGCCATGATCGGGTCGGGGGTTCCCGTCACCCCGACCCGATTGTAACAGCCAGGCAAGCCACCAAAACCTCACGGGTGTTTGGTGTTTTGCTATCGCAAAAACACCCTACGCAACAGATTGACCATAGCTTGAATCATCGCGACCCGTAGCCTTAATCAAATTAGGGTCAGGAGGATTTACAATAACCTTCACCAAAAAAAAACGCCGGCCCAACAAAGTCGGGCCGGCGTAGCATAGTCAGAGTGTTTTTAAGCTATGGGCAAGGTTTGCCCATTTAAGCGCTTACGCCATCAAACCTTGATATTGGTTTTCGATTTGACGACCAGGCATTGCCAGGGTGCGGCCGGCTTTTTTACCGGCTACGGCTTCATAAACGTCCAGAGTTTTTGCCGCAATATCATTCCAGTTGTATTTTTGATCAACCCAGGCACGTAATTCGGTTTTTGCTGCGCTATCTTGTGCTTTGCCGGCAAAGGCTTCCAGACGTTCGGTCAAAGCGGCGATATTGCCCAGTGCAAAATAATGGTCATCGGCTATGCCTACTTCCAGGTTGGCAGGAATGTCGCTGGCAATGACCGGCAAACCAAAAGACAGGGCTTCCAGCATTGCAATCGGCAGACCTTCATGAGAAGAAGGCAGTACGAACATGCCGGCATGGGTAAACAGTTCTTTTAAAGCGACTCCACTTTGAAAACCGGTCATGACCACATCTTCGTGGCCGGCGGCTGCCGCATGTACCGCATCGGTATACGCATCGGGATGATCAGAACCACCGACGATAGCCAGTTTCCAGCCTGGCAGGCGGCCTTGTTTAAAGGCTTCGATCAAGTCCAGATGACGTTTTTCCGGCACCAGACGGCTGACAGTCAAAATATATTTGCCGGCAGTCAAACCAAATTTTTCCAGCGTGGCAGCGCTGTCGGTCAAAGCCGGCATGACGACGCCATTAGGAATCAGCGTTGAGTTTTTGGCATATTTGTCTTGTACCAGATTTTGTAAGACTTCAGAAATCACGATGCGGCCATTAGCCATTTTCATACCGCAATACTCGCCGGTTTTCAGCATGAATTTAGCCATTCTGCCCCATTTTTGGCGATCATAATCCTGACCGTGGTGAGTTACGACCACTTTCAGGCCCAGCATACGCGCCATAGGCACCATCAAAGAAGGGCCAACGGCATGAATGTGCAGAATGTCTGGGCGTTTAACGGCGGCGTATAACACACCCACTGCAGTGTGAGTAATGGCTTCCAGTGATTTGGAAACCGGTGACCACAAGCTGTGGATACGGATACCGTTCCATTGTTTGCGATATTCAACCGGTTGGTAAGGGGCACGAACGATCACATCCACCTGACAATCGCGATCCTGCAGATAAGTCGCCAGATTTTGCACATGGGCTTCGATGCCACCTTGTACATTAGGCAAACCGCGCAGTCCCAGCATCATGACAGATAAGTTGCGTTTCATAAATAATTCCAGATCAGTAAGTTTTGTATTCGGTTAATGCCCGGAAAACAGCGTGTGTTTTGTTATCGGGTCGTTATAACTTATCTAAAGCACTTAGCATGCCATAAATTATTTAATGAAATGAGCAAGGAAAAATAATTGTAACTATATGAAAAAACGCATTATTTTTTTGTTTAAAATAATTCGCTTGGCTGCTGCCAGATTGCTGTCAGGGATAGTCCAAGCAGTTTTGCCATTTTTGGCAAAACTGCTTGGCAAAGAAGGGGTTGTGTCAGTGACATTGACAGCCTGGCACTGGCTGCAAGCTTATTACGAAAACACGCACGTTTTTAACTCGATGACGCAGAGCGATTTCGCGGACAAGGTTGCGATTGGCGGCAAGTGCTAAGGATGGGCGCATGGGTTTGCTGGCAATTATGGAATTGAAGTTAATGAGTCCAGGTAAAAAGCTTACATGGGCTTATTTAGTCGTAACTATTCAGTGTCCAATTATCAATTTAAAAAACAGGCAGTAGTAGGATGTGCTAAACGCAGTGCAGCGCATCATGCGAAGCTAACTACTTGTTCAAAAAGAATCATCCAAAATTTACGCTGAATAATTACATTTAGTTTATCAAGTATTTGTCTGTCCCGCTTTATGTGTCTATAGAGTTGAGCAGCAAATTGGATGTTATCTAAAGTTATGGGTCAGGCCATTTGGCAATGCCTCAAGGCTTCTGCAATTCCCAGCCACCCCAATAAAACCGTTCCGCCAACGCCGCCCGGCTGCGTTCAGCCAGTTCTCGGCTTTTAAATTCTTCGGACAGTTGTTCAGGATCGGCCTGATAGCCCAGCGCAATCACGGCCAACGGCGTGGTATCGGCAGGTAAATTAAACCGGCTGCGGCATTGTTCGGCAACAAAGCCGCCCATCTGGTGTGAAACCAGGCCCAGCGCGGTGGCCTGTAAACTTAGGCTCAGGCTGGCGGCGCCGGTGTCGTAAGCGGCCCAGGCATTGGGTTTGCCGTTTTGCGTAAAATTATTTGCCGCGACGGCCAGCACCAGCAAGGGGGCGTGTTGCGCCCATTGCTGATTTTTTTCCACCAGACATGCCAGCAGGTTTTGCCAGGCTTCGGGCTGATCGGCTTTGTGGCAGACGATAAACCGCCAGGGCTGTTCGTTCATACACGAAGGCGCCCATTGCGCGGCTTCCAGTAAGGCGGTAATCGTGGCGGCACTGAGGGCTTGTTCACTAAACGCCCGTGGACTCCAGCGGTTTTGGATAATATTGTCGAGTTTTTCGGTGGTAACAGCAGGTTTGTTCAGCATGGCGGCATTGGGGTAAAAGTGAGAGTGGCCTTAGTCTAAACGAAAATGGCGGGGGGATGAATTTGAGTTTAATTTTGCCGGTTGACCGCTTGATGTCGGTGGTTATTATGACATGTGGCTACGTTTTATTGGCTTATCATGTATGATACAGAAAAGGACAATTTCTATTAGATTTCAACCTCATCAGCCTGAAACTGAAGATTTGTGTAGCATGGGAAGAGAAGGGTTAAATATAGTTCAACCAGTTGATCAAGCAATTGATGTGGCTGATTGGCGCGGTGATATGGAATTTGAAATCTATCCTGAGGGGGCCAGAGATAAATCTTTATTGATAAGTCCAGACCAGATTGGCTATGATTTTTTAATCCCTAATCACCGGTATTTGTTTAAGCATTCATTTCAACACGGAACACGCAGTCATCCTGATCAATTTTGGACAGAAATAATAGCTTACCGAATTGCTTGTATCTTACATATTCCGGTACCGCCTGCATTTGTTGGTTACGATAGCAAAAAAAATGTTTGTGGGGCAATAATTGAATGGTTTTTGAATTATCCGGACCAGCCTGAAGAACGTCGAGTGCCAGGGGGTGACATTATGGTGGCATTGATTCCCGGTTACGATAGAAAAAAGGGGAAAGCTCACAATTTTGTCGCAATAGAACGTTACCTGACGGTAATTGATAAAACCAATGCTTTTCAATCCAATTGGCAGGATTATTGGTGTGATATGTTGTTGTTTGACGCCATCATAGGTAACACAGACCGCCATCAGGATAATTGGGAGATACTTTGGAATCAGGAACAACGCAGTATTAGAATGTCGCCGGTTTTTGATAATGGTACCAGCCTGGGCTATGAGATTTTGGAGTCAAGAATGGATGATTTTTATTCGGACAATAAAATGAAAGCCTATATCAAAAAAGGAAAACATCATCTTAGATGGCAGTTAAGTGATACCCAGCAATGCCAGCATATAGACATAATAGTACGTTTATTAAATAGATTTCCAAGTTTGCAAGATCGTGTCCATGCTATTTTGAGTCTTTATGAAGCAGAAAAATTACGCAGTATATTAGATGTTTGTCGGCAATATTCAGTCCCTGTGCCGTTGTCGGCAAAACGGGCTGATTTTATTTGCCATTTAGTGACATCCAGAGTCAACGCTGTTAAAGAAGAGTTAGAGAGTTAAAATGAATCTCATTCACCATATTAATCAACCTAGTCGGCTATTGCTGGTCTGGCAAACGCCAGAAGGCAAATCTCGGAGCAGATTTGTTGTTGGAGAAATATGCCGGAATGATAATGACTATATATTTCGTTATCTTGTTGATAATGCAGATTTTACTCAAGCTAAACAAGAAGGGTTTTTAGGCTATCCTGCTTTTCGTAAGTTGAATCAAGAATATACGGAAGGTGTGTTAGAGACGTTTTTACGGCGTGTTCCGCCGCGTAAACGCGGCGACTTTCATAAATATCTTGAATTATGGCGCTTAGCCGCTGATGTTGAAATATCAGATTTTGCCTTGTTGGGCCATACGGGAGCAAAATTGCCCAATGATGGCTTTTCATTGGTTAATCCCTTTGATGGCGTTAATGCGCCATATGAGTTTTATATTGAGGTGGCTGGTTTTCGTTATTATCAGGAAATTAATTTATCAGATCTTGAAGTCGGCATGGCTGTGAGTTTTATAGTAGAACCGGAAAATCCATGTGACAATCAAGCGGTCAGGATAGATGTTATGGGAAAAAAAATGGGCTACGTTAATAAAACCCAGTGCGCTGCTTTTCGACATTGGCTTAAAACATGCGTAATTACAGCTGAAATAGAACGAATTAATGGTACCGAAGCGCGACCGCTGATTTATATTTATGGCCGTGTGGGTGAGCAAGGTTCGGAGCAGATAGCGGCCTAGCCCGGTAAAGGGAAATTTTAAATGGTCTGTGGCCATTTAATCACAGGTCTAGGCGCTAAAGATTGAGTAAATTAATGAATCTTCATCCCCTCCGCCAACCAGGCAAATAATTCCCGGTTCTGGGGGCTGGGCGGCCAACTACCATGCTGTTGTTGATGGGTAGTAATGGCTTGTTTAATCAGTTCTTCCTGTCGTTGGCGTTTGGCTGCTGCTTCAGGGGTAAAATCAGCGGTTACCGAAGTTAACGGTGTCACGCCAATATTGTCGCTGTACAAGGGTTCAAAATTCAGTAGTTCCGGCTCCACATAGTGGATAGCGGCTAAAGCTAACCAATGGGTTTCATCAACAGCTTGGGGCAACAATTCCTCTGCCAGGGTAACAAAGTAACGGGCTCGATTTTTAAAAGCTTTCAAACTGCGTGGCGCGGTGCTTTTGCAAGCGACCACCTCGCGCCAGATCAGTAAAGCTTGCTGAAACCTTTGGCTGTCCTGATGCTTTGTCGGTCGTTTTGTAAAGCGGGGCAGGCGTTTATATAGCCAGGCCAACAGTCGGTTATGATGGGTCAATTGTGGCTGGCGCTCCAGCAATAACACCAGTCCAATTAGCACTAAACCGAGTGCGCCACAAACTTCCCATATCCAGTTTCCTTGCTGTTCGGGTAATCCTGGTGTAAACAAGGTAGAATTCTGCGATTTGTCAGATGGAGTGATAATGGGGTTATATTCAATGGTTTTTTTATTGACTACTTCATTTTGCTTATTGACTGAAATTTGCTCAATTCGGCTAACCGCATTATAGTCTGGCTGGGGAGCGGCATAGTAGCCTGTAGGCCCAACGCCAAGACTAACAACCCAGGCAAATAATCCAGTTTTTGCAGAACCCAGTGTAGAGATAGGCTAAGCGTTTGGCTAATTTTAGCTGGCTGAGGTTCGGGTGGATTATCCAGCATCAGTTGGATATGCTCGGGCTTTGGGGTCGGAACGGCAGCTTCCAGGTTAATCAGTTTTTGTAAATAATGATGTGCAAAAATTTCCCGTTCGCGTTGCTGTTCGTTAGCTAGTGTATTGGTACTGGCTTGCTCCTTGATCACTTCGGTGGCGATATCGGAAAAACTTAAACCTACACAGGCTTTCACAAATTCCGGATAAAAGCCCAGCACAAAAAAACAGCTGGGGTTGGCGCTCATCAGAAAACTGACAACCTCCAGCACCTTAACCACCTGATCTTTATGGCATCGGTCCAAATCATCGACAAACACCACCAGTGGCCGAGGTGCCAGCACTTTTAACAAGCTGACAAAGCGTTGTTCGTATAGCTTGCGTTGGCCGGTGCTTTCCAGACTGGATAAATCCATACTTAATTTATCACTCAGCGGCTTGAATAACTTCAACAAGCGGTTTTCGCCGAGCACGGTGATTTCGGTATAGACCAAGGCCATTAGCATGACCCATAGGCTGGCAAGCAAACCATAGACAACATAGCCTACATCAGCATATTTGTGTTGATCTAACTTGTGATGTTGCTTTAATAAATTTTGCTGTGCGCTGCTGAGTGGGTGGTTTAAGGCATCAGCAGTTTCCAGAGTTTTCTCCAACTGCTCCAGACTTAAAAACACGCAATCGCCTAACTCTGAGCGTCTTTGGCAGTCTGTTGATCCGATCTGGTTGGCCTTTGCTGAGTTGGCAACGACTTTGGGTGGCAGCCAAATAAATTGCTGCTGGATGACGTTGCAGTCTTCCAAGGAGAAAGCCGGGCCGGTTTTGTTGGGGTAATCCGGGCATAGTGCCTGAAAATCCGCGCTGTTCAAGGCCAGTTTTTCTTGCCGGCCAAGTTGTTGATAAAACCAGTTACGCAAATCCCCCTCAGTAATTGGCTGGGTATTGGATATTCCGCCCAAGGCGGAAACTCCAAAATAAATCCCAAACAACAATCCCAGGCGAAAACCTGCCCAAGCCGTTCCATCGCGGTTTTTTAATAAGCGCAAACGCAGATAAAAACCGCTAAAGGTAAAAAAAT
This sequence comes from Methylomonas paludis, assembly GCF_018734325.1. Classification (NCBI taxonomy): domain Bacteria; kingdom Pseudomonadati; phylum Pseudomonadota; class Gammaproteobacteria; order Methylococcales; family Methylococcaceae; genus Methylomonas; species Methylomonas paludis. The sequence continues at coordinate 1,054,185 of NZ_CP073754.1, forward strand.
CCGGCACCAGTTGCTGGCGAATATTTTCCAGTAAGGATGTTAACACATTGGCTTCGTCCTGATGATGCCAGGCGTTAAACCAGACGCAATTGTAGCTCTCTAACTTCAATTGCTGCTTGAGCATAGCCATTAAGGATGATTTGCCGCGTCCCCAGTCGGCGGTGACGCCGACTGTCAGTGGCGGCTTGCTGTCTGCAAAGGTGATCACTTTGCACAAAGCCGCAGCGATTGGCATAAACGCCATCCGGTCGGTATCGCCGGGTTGCCAGGCCTGATCAGGGTCTTGTTTGGGTAAGGTTGAGGGTTTTTTTTGAGCCTGCCAGGAGGGAATGCTCATTATCAATGCCAAGGCTGCTGATATCAGCAGGTAATACCAGGGTGCCGGCCAGCGGCTGTGTTTAGCCAAAGCGGATGCCCAGTGTGCGCCGCTGTCAGTGCTGTGCAGGATGACGTCGTTATTACCCACCGCCCAGCCTTCACTGCCGCTGAATTGTACGGCAGAGAGCAGTTCTGTAGTATTGCTGGTTTGCGGTTGCCAGTTGGTGCCGCTATCAGCGCTGTGGAGGATGACGCCGTTATTACCCACTGCCCAACCTTGGCTGTCGATGAATTGCACGCCCATGAGCAAGTTATTGGTATGGCTAGTTTGCGGCTGCCAGCTAGTGCCGCTGTCAGTGCTGTGCAGGATGACAGCGTGATTACCCACCACCCAGCCTTGGCTGCCGCTGAATTGCACGGCATAGAGCCACTCTTTGGTATTGCTGGTTTGCGGCTGCCAGTGGGTGCCGTTATCAGTGCTGTGTAGGATGATGCCGTTACTACCCACTGCCCAACCTTCGCTGCCGTTGAACTGCACGGCATAGAGCCACTCTTTAGTATTGCTGGTTTGCGGCTGCCAGTGGGTACCGCTGTCTGTGCTGTGCAAGATGGTGCCGTTAGCACCCACCGCCCAGCCTTGGCTGCCGCTGAATTGTACGGCATAGAGCCACTCTTTGGTATTGCTGGTTTGCGGCTGCCAGTGGGTACCGCTGTCTGTGCTGTGCAAGATGGTGCCGTTAGCACCCACCGCCCACCCTTGGCTGCCGAGGAACTGCACAGCCATAAGCCGCTGTGCAGTACTGCTGGTTTGCGGTTGCCAGCTAGTGCCGCTGTCAGTGCTGTGCAGGATGACGCCGTTAGAACCCACCGCCCAGCCTTGGCTGCTGTTGAACTGCACGGCATAGAGCCCGTTTTTAAAACCCCCCTTATTATTAATCACCTCCGCCAAATAGATACTGTAGTCTAACGTGGGGTTGAACGACAAATTATTTTGACTTGTTTGCGGTTGCCAGCTAGTGCCTCTGTCAGTGCTGTACAGGATGACGCCGTTAGAACCCACCGCCCAGCCTTGGCTGCCGATAAATTGCACGTCAATGAGCGGCTCAGTGGTATTGCTGGTTTGCGGCTGCCAGTTGGCACCGCTGTCAGTGCTGTGCAGGATGACGCCGTTATCACCCACAGCCCAGCCTTGGCTGTGGGTGAACTGCACCGCACGGAGCATCGCACTAGTATTGCTGGTTTGCGGCTGCCAGTTGGCGCCACTGTCAGTGCTGTGCAAGATCACGCCGTTACCGCCTACCGCCCAGCCTTGATTGCTGCTGAAATGCACGAATCTGAGAGACTCTTTAGTATGGCTGGTTTGCGGCAGCCAGCTGTTGCCACTGTCAGTACTGTGCAGGATGGTGCCATTACCACCCACTGCCCAGCCTTCGCTGCCAATGAATTGCACGCCAATGAGCGTCTCATTGGTATTACTGGTTTGCGGCTGCCAGCTAGTGCCGCTGTCAGTACTGTGCAGGATGACACCGTTTTCCCCCACCGCCCAGCCTTGGCTGCCGAGAAACTGTACGAAGGAGAGATTTTTATTAATTTTACTCGTTTGCGGCTGCCAGTTAGTGCCGTTGTCTGTACTGTGCAGAATGACACCGTTATAACCCACCGCCCAGCCTTGGCTGCCAATGAATTGCACGGCATTAAGCGTCTCATTAGTATTGCTGGTTTGCGGTTGCCAGCTAGTGCCGCTGTCAGTGCTGTGCAGAATGATCCCGTCACTTCCCACGGCCCAGCTGCTACGCCCATCCTCTGCTATAAATACATCTTTCAAATCGGCTGAAACCCTGGGTAAACGCCAGAAGGCATTGGTTTCGAGCGGGTATTGCCAGGCGTGCCGGTTAAAATCTGCCCGCCAAGGCCATATCGAACCGCTGGCTTGAGTGGGCTGAGGATTTAAGGGTTGGGTGAAAGCGATATAGCTGCCCACGATAACCAGTAAAAACGCAGTGCCTAAGTGCAGTCTTAAGGCCCAGCGGCCAAATGGATGGGTAAGGCGAGCCATGCAATCTCCCTAGGTTGTTCTGCGGCAGGTTTTGGCAGGCATGACAGCGTATAGCCTGGTATTTATTTGGTCTAGTGGTGGATTTTCATTGAATCATCAATAACTTGTCAAGTTTAAACCCGGTGCTTACCAACAATTCAAGCGCGGTCTCGCAAATGTGGCATTTGTTTAGCTATGCAAAGGATGGGTAGGCCGTAGGGCCGTAGATGCTGGGTTGAGTAAAGCGATACCCAGCGCTTTAAATAAGCTCAAAGCTGGGTTTCACGTTGTTCAACCCAGCATCTACGGCGCTAGGAATGGGTTTGGTCAAATCACTTAAAAGCCGACACCTCGATTCCGCTACGCTGCATCGAGGCTACTCTGAAAAGCAATAATTAAAGCTTAACGGGCTACAAATGGGATAATAAGTCATGAATAATATTATCCCCACTCCCGATTCCCTGCCTGACGCCAATCCGGCTCAGGCCGATTTTAACCAACTGCCGCTTAGCCCGGCCATGCTCAGCAATCTGCAGCAGCTGGAGTATTTGACTATGACGCCGATTCAGGCGGCCAGTTTGCCGATTACTTTGGCTGGGCATGATTTGATTGCCCAGGCCAAGACCGGCAGCGGCAAGACGGCGGCTTATGCGCTGACGCTGCTGAATAATCTTAATCCCCGCCATTTTGCGGTACAGGCTTTGGTGCTGTGTCCCACCAGGGAGCTGGCCGAGCAGGTGACTCAGGAAATCCGCCGGTTGGCGCGGTTTGCCGACAATATCAAAATTCTGGCTTTATGCGGGGGTACGCCGTTGCGGCCTCAGGCAGCTAGTTTGGATCATGGGGTGCATGTGGTGGTCGGTACGCCGGGACGGTTGATGGATCATCTTAGCCGTCACACGCTGCAACTGGATGCCTTGCATACTTTGGTGCTGGATGAGGCTGACCGGATGCTGGATATGGGGTTTTATGATGATATTGCCTCGGTTGCCAGACAATGCCCCACCGGGCGGCAAACCCTGTTGTTTTCGGCGACTTATCCATCCGGTATCGCCCGGCTGGCCCAGCAGTTTTTGCGTAATCCTCAGGAAGTTAAGTTGCTGGAACAGCATGAAGACAGCAAAATTCGCCAGCGCTTTTATGAAGTCAGCGAATCTGAACGTCTGAAAGCGGTGGCGGTGTTGCTGCGGCATTATCGTCCGGTCAGTACCCTGGCGTTTTGTAATACCAAGCAGCAGTGCCGGGAGTTATTGACGCTGCTGCATGCCCAGGGCTTTCATGCCTTGACGCTGAACGGCGATCTGGAGCAGCGCGAGCGTGACCAGGTGCTGATCCAGTTTGCCAATCGCAGTTGTTCGGTGCTGGTGGCGACTGATGTGGCGGCGCGCGGGCTGGATATCAGTCAGCTGGAAGCGGTGATTAATGTCGATATTACCCCCGATCCGGAAATCCATATCCATCGCATAGGCCGTACCGGCCGTGCCGATGAAAACGGCTGGGCCTTGAGTCTGTGCAGTCCTGCCGAACAGCGCCGGGTGATTGATATAGCCGATATGATGCAGATTGAACCGGAATGGCATCAGTTGAGTGCTTTGCACAATAGTGACGCTGCGCCCTTGCTGCCGCCGATGACGACTTTGTTGCTTCTGGGTGGCCGTAAGGAAAAGATACGTCCGGGTGATGTGTTAGGTGCTTTGACCGGTGAAGCGGGGTATGCCAAAGAACAGGTCGGCAAAATTACTGTGACTGAGCAAACCACTTATGTGGCGGTTGACCGTGATATTGCTAAAGAAGCGGTGCGCAAGCTGGCTGCCGGCAAGTTAAAAGGCAGGCCGGTGAAAGTGCGGATCTTAACAGGCTGAGTGTCTGACGATCACTGCTGCCAGGCTATGCCCAGCCATTGTTTGGCCCGATTTTCCGCGCCGGAAGGCAATGGCGCGGTGCCGGTGTTTATCCAGGCGACGATGTCGTTCCAGGCGGTAGCCGCTTGCAAATCGCGTAACAGTAAGTGGTAGCCGTTTGGATAAACCGCCACGGTTTTCTCGGCGGTATTGCTGGCAAGTAATTGCTGGACAAAGTTTGAGGTTGGTTCCTTGGGGATGATTTGGTCTTTTTCGCCGTAAAGCATCAGAATATTGCCGTGCAGTGCGGCGGCGCTGTTATAGGCGTCATCCATTAAATCGGACAAGCCATACATGGTTTCCACTCGGGTGGCTTTTATCACCAAGGGGTCTCGACCCAGTTCGCGTAACATCTCGATATTATCCGAGGCCTGCACATGCAGGCCGCTGCCGGTCAAAGTCAGCCAGGGCAGGCTGTGCGCCAGGGTCCACAGCAAGCTGGTTTGATACCAGGGCATGGTGGATCTGGCCCACAGGGCCGGGGCGGACAGAATGATGCCGTCCACTTTGGGCATATCCTGCCGGCTCATGGCGGTAATCACCACGGCCCCGCCCATGCTTTCGCCCAGCAGATAAACCGGTAAACCCGGATAGCGTTGTTTGATTAATTGGGTAAAAACTTGCAGATCATCGGCGTAGGTTTTGCTGTCTGCCCATAAGCCGCGTTGCGGAGCTGCGCCAAAACCGCGCTGATCATACGCAAAACAGGCGATACCCTGGCTGCTGAAATACTGGCCGGCGGCCGCGAAAAAATGGTTGTAATCGTTAAAGCCGTGCAGGGCAATGATCACTGCATTGGCTTGGGCTGTCGGCAGCCACTGGCGTAAGGGCAGACTGGCACCGTCTTCGGTTAGAAATGCCTGGGCGTCAATTTGAGCGGCATGGGTTTTGGCACCGGGCGGATAGGCCATAGGCATGCAGGCGCTTAGTGTCATTATCAGCAAAATAACGGCAAAATGGTGGCAAAATTTCATAAATAGCGGTGATATCAATTGATGAAAGGGGTAATGATGCGGGTTGCCCTGCAATACCGGTATTGTACACAGGCCAATTGCCGCCTGGAATGGCTTAAATTTTGCGATTAAGCTGTCATTAAGCGTTGACCACAGCAGCCTGGCAAACTTACTATTCTGACTGCGGGAGTTTATATAAGTTTATCAATATATACTAAAATTATATAACAGAGGCTTTGTCGTCCTCAGCACGGGCCGGGCGGAAGTCGGGCTGGATAGATCAATAATAAGAACCTGGTTAAGGTCGAGGAGATATCATGAACAATACCATCAATCTGTCACGGCGGCGTTTTTTTGCCCAAACCGGCTTCGGCTTATTAGCTTATGCCGGATTACCCGGCATGTTACAAGCCATGCAAGGGATGGGCGATATGCCGAAAATGCCGCCGCGCAAGGCTACATCCAATTTCCATGCCGATGTGGAAATCAATCTGCAGTGCCAACCCGCCACTGTATCGATCTTGTCTGGGCAGGCCACCCGGGTTCTGCAATATTCCGCTCAATTGGTGAAAGGCCCGGCGCAGACTTTGACGGACATACCCGGTTCTTATCTGGGGCCGATCATACGCTTCGAAACAGGCCAAAAAATTCGCATTAATCTGCATAATCTGTTGGATGAACCCAGCATCACCCATTGGCATGGTCTGCATGTGCCGGCGGAAGTGGATGGACATCCGCTGTATGCTATCGATAAGGGACAGACCTTTGTTTACGAGTTTGAAATACTCAATCGGGCCGGTATGAATATTTATCATCCGCATCCGCACAATACCACGGCCAGTCAGGTCTATCACGGTCTGGCCGGCGCGATATTGGTCAATGATGCCGAAGAGCGCCGACTGGAACTGCCGCATGGCGAGTATGAAGTACCGATAGTGATCCAGGATCGGCAGTTCGATGCCAACAATCAGTTGCTTTATGTGCGCCATATGCGCGAGCGGATGCTGGGATTTTATGGCGATCGGATATTGATCAATGGTCGTCCGGATTTTCATCTCGACGTTGCCAGCCGGGCTTATCGTTTCCGTATTCTCAATGGTTCATCGGCACGGATTTACAAACTGGGCTGGGATGATAACTCGCCGGTTACCGTTATCGGCACCGATGGCGGTTTGCTGGAAACCCCGCAACACAAGCCTTATGTGATGCTGGCTCCCGGTGAGCGCATAGACGTATGGGCGGATTTTAGTGGACGCAAGTTTGGTTCACAGTTGGTGTTGCGCAGCCGGGATTTTTCCGGGGTATTACCGGGCATGGCCGAACGCATGATGAGCGGAGGGATGCATGGTACGGCTTTGCCGGTCGGCAGCGATTATCCCTTATTCAGTGTCAAAGTAACCCGTCAGGTCAGCGACAGTCCGGTATTGCCGCAAAAATTGTCGACCATTAAGCCTTATCGGCTCAGCGATACTGCCAATCCCGATAAACCGGTGCCGATTGCGGTTTCTGAGGGGCCGATGGCCATGTTGATCAATGGCCGGCCCTATGCTTTTAACGATGTGCAACCCTACGAACGCATTCCGGTCAACACCGTACAATTACTGGAAGTTTTTCACAGCCAGCATGGCGGACATGGCATGGGTATGATGGGTGGCATGAATCACGGCAAAGACAGCGAAGCCCAAGGCGGTATGGGTATGATGATGGCTATGGCGCATCCGATACATTTACACGGCCAGTCTTTTCAAATTCTCAGCCGAACCTTCAGCGGTAATACCAGCGCAGATTACGCCAGTGTTAAAGAGGGTTTTATTGAACACGGTTTAAAAGATACCGTGTTGTTGATGCCGGGTGAGCGCATCAAAATTATCAAACCTTTTCAGGATTTTAAAGGTTTGTTCATGTATCACTGCCACAATCTTGAACATGAAGATATGGGCATGATGCGGGACTTTTCGGTTATTTAGGGGGATTGGCTGGCTGATCTTGGTGCACCGGCAGGCTCAGTGCTTGTGGCCTGCCGGCGCTGATGGGCAAATTCAGTTATTCCCAGGGTGGTGCATCGCCGTTATAGGCAACAAAGTCTTTAATGCTGGCATAGGTAAACACGCCTGTGCCGGTAGCTGGTAGGGTGGGCTTAGGTGCTGTGCTGGGTTTATGGTTTACGGTTGCAGAAACGCCAGCAGTAACCGTATCGGTTTGCCATTTTGCAAATGGGGTCAGATCGGCTACCGTGCCGGGCACATACCATTTCTTATTGGCGGCATCCCATCTGGCCCCCAGTGCTTTTGCCGCATCCTTCTCCGGGTAGGGGACATTGAGGTAGATTTTTGCGTCTGCCATTATTGTAAAGTGCGCTATAGAATGCTGAAGTGGTTAAGCGATGTAGGCAGGCAAGCGCCTGAGCTACAGCAATCGAAATAAAGGGTATATTGTACAACGGTCTATAGCAGGGAATGATCAGAAATTAATGGCTTTGCATAGCTGTTGGTCTGTTCAGATTGATGGTTGCTTGGTCTGAGCCATTTTTGAGTTTAAGTCTTGCTTGATGGTATGATCATTTCTGTTACTGATAGTTGTCGGTTCTCCACCGCTTCAAACTGACCGCCTAACTTAGATTCGGAGTATAAAGATTTTTGTTTTTTCGGTTCTGCCAAAATAATAGCTAAACATTTCCCCGTTTTCAGGATAGTTTCCATGCCCAAGCATTTTTTAACGGATATCAACATCGGCACGTATAAGTGCTTCCAGGATTTTCAGGTTGGTGGCTTTAAACGCCTCAACCTGATTATCGGGAAAAACAATATTGGGAAAACCGCTTTGATGGAGGCGATTTTTATTAATGCTCATGCTAGTGAGATCAGATACGTGGTTAGCGCTATTATTGGCGTTAAATTTATGCGGGAAAATTTGAATCTATTGGCAGGGAATACATTAGAAGATAGGCATATATTTTTGAGCCAATTTAAAAAAATCAGGCTTAAATCGAGTGTCGCTGAACTAGAGTTTGAAGTTTTAGATAACGATGGTATTAAACAATATCAATTTATAATCAATGAACTAGAGTCGGTCGTCAATGCAAATGAACTTAATATTGTAAATCGCGTTCATCCTGCCAATATAGAATTCATTGATAATTTTGGTTGGTCGGATCGTGAATTAATTTTTGCATTTAATACCATCCAAACCCAGGATAAGGAACCTGAGCTAAATGCTTATATTCATGAATTTGACAATACTATCACTAGTTTTAAAGTGATAGGCAGCAAACCCCAGTGCGGGCTGCTTGAAAATGGGGGGACGGTGTATCGGGATATTGTCGAATTCGGCGATGGTTTGAAACACTATATTTCCATTATTTGCGCCATGCACGCCTGCAAAGATGGCTATTTGTTTATAGATGAAATAGATAACGGCATCTACTATGAGCATCTGGATCGCTTATGGGAACTGATATTTGATCTATCCAAAACTTGCAACTGCCAGGTGTTTGCCACTACCCATTCCAAAGAAATGCTGGAAGCCTACGCCAGAGTCGCACAAAAATTGCAGGATCAGGAGGTATCCCTCACCACACTGGTTAAAAATCGCCAAAATGAAATTAAAGCCTTGACGCTGGATTACTCAGGTTTAATCAACAGTGTGTTTGAACAAGGCCATGAGGTGCGTTAATGCGAGCAATTGCTATTCTGCATGAAGGAAAAAAGGATAATTTAGAGCAGGTTTTACTTTTGCAATTGCTTCAGGAATTAAAGCTACCCTCAGAAAAATGTCAGCTTTATGCGATGGGTTCGAAAAGTAATTTTTTTAAGTCCGAGCATGTTAATTATCAGCGGTTGGGCGATCTGGTTAATGCCGATCAAGTCGATAAAATACTCTTCGTTTTGGATGCTGATGATGCTAAAAATGACGTGAAATTTGGCGGATACGATAACACCTCAACACATATCCAGAGCATGATTAACACATTGGGTTGGCAGGCTATCAGCGATTTTTATATAGTCTGCAATCCTGGTACCTCCTCGGGTTATCTTGAGTCCCTGGTGTTGGCTAGCCTGCCGGAGCATCAGCGACTATGTATCAACAACTTTTTGAGCTGTTCGGAGTTTCGGGCTAAAGACCATCACAAAGACATCTATAGAGTTATTTATGAAATTGCTTTTCCGCAAGCACCATGGAATTTTCAGCATCCCCATTTCCAACTACTCAAAGAAAAACTTCAGGCCTTATTTTGAAAATGGTGTGTCTGATTTTATCACTAGCCGATCTAGTAGTCGGCCAATCATATTTTGACGGCTAGCTTGTTGATAGTCTCCGGCGCAGAGCAGGGGCCAAAAAACACTGCGCCGTCCAGCGCCATGCATTCCTCTTCCCGCTCATGCCCGAAGGGGAAATCAGGATAAGCTGGTACCATCATTATCTTGCTGCTTGTCGATTCTTGAATTGACAAGCACCGCCATCTCAGCACTTTTCCCCTGCTCAATGGTATTGAGCGCCTGGGCAACGCTGATCCGGTTTGGTAACGGTTGATTTTGACTGACCTTCCACTTGCCGGAAAGTTTGGTAATTGTAATTTCAATACCCACAATAGCTTCAATCAGCTTTTCGGTAAAATCATTAGGTGCGTCCGAAACAGCCCAAGGCTTGGATAAGGCGGCCTCGTTATGATTGGTTAATGCCTCAAGTTGCGTACGAATCCAGGCGGCATCATCAACGATTCGCAAAGAACCGTAGGCATGAACTACGGTGTAGTTCCAAGTCGGAACGACCCTCCCGGTTTCATGTTTGGTTATATACCATGAGGGGCTGATGTAAGCCTCCGGGCCATGAAAAATGGCCAATACTTGTTTGTCGGCTGCAAAATCACGCCAGACTGGATTTGAACGTGCAACATGGCCGCGTAAGACACCATAAGGCAAAGCCGATGCCAAAAGATGCAACGGTATGTGATTTGCGTTAATACCATCGGAACCAACCGTTACCAGGGTCGCCAAAGGCCGGTTGCGCATTAGTTCGTGCATGACTTCAACGTTAGGTTGATCAAACTGTGAGGGGATGTACATCCTACAACTGCCTGTTTCATTACGCGTTGGAATTTATCCATCCGTTTGCGGATGGCATTGGCCGAATGGGGCGCTTATTAGCTATCGTACCGGCTTAGTTTCAATCATCACAAGCCCCGCGCACGAATAGGGTTACGCCGACATCGCTATAAACTTCATCGTGCCAGGTGCCTGGTGTGGCTAATTGATAGTCTCCGGTGCAGAGCAGGGTGTCGCCCAGAAACACTTCGCCGTCCAGTACCATGCATTCTTCTTCCAGGGCATGGCCGTGGCGGGGTAATTGCGCTCCGGCCTGCATCCGGTAAAAGTAGGAGCTTCTGGTGCCGTCGCCCCATAGTTTTTTTCGCATGATGCCGTTGCCGGCCGGCAGCCAGCCTTCATTGGCGTTAGCAAAAATGGTGTGGGATTGCTGTTTGCCAAACGGCAGCAAGCCGCCTACGGCTTCCAGTAACACAGCGGTTTTGTCGCCCAGCGAGGTGCCGCGCAGATAGGCCAAAGCCCCCCGACTGGAGTGTATGGCCGAATGGCGGCTGCCGGGCAGGGTAACATGGTAATCCAGCGGGCCTAGCTGCAATTCGTCCATTTGCAAATCGCCCTTTAATACGATGCCTTCCTCCAGCCACTGGTGGCGGTGTGCTAACAAACTGCTGCCGGGGGCAAATTCAACTAATACTGAGCGGCCTTCCGGGCCGCTCCAGAGTTGCTTGACGCGAACTCCGGCGCTTACTGATTGCCATAGCCCTTTTCCGGCGCGAATCGTGAACAGATCGGCTTGTTTGGCTATGCTTTCCGCCACGCGGCCCAGCAGATCCTGACGCATAGCGGCATGCTGGGCGCTATTAATCTTGATCGGTGCCAGCGCTTCCAGAATTAAGCGATTGAGTTGGTCTTGTTCAGGCTGTTGTGAGTGATCCATAATGTAAGAATGCCTCGTTAGACGATACCGTCGGTTTCGATGAGGGAGTCACTCATCATGAGCTGCAAAGTCTGCAATGAGCGGCGAATATGCGACTTCACCGTACCCAGCGGCAAGCCGCTGCAGGCGGCAATCTGATCATGACTCAAGCCGCGAAAAAAAGCTAATGACACCAGTTGCCGGGGCAGCGGTTCCAGGCTGGCCAAAGCTGATTGCAATTGATGACCTTGTTCTATGGCTCCCAGTAAGTCTGGTGGTGCTTGGTCATCAGGTGCCGCGATTAGTTCCAGGGCTTCCATTTCCAGCTCGGACTCTTGAGTATCAATCTGGCGCAGTGCATCCAGCGCCCGGCTGCGGGCGATGGTCATCACCCAGGCTTTCACAGTGCCGCGTTCCGGATCAAAGCGCGGCGCCTGCCGCCAAACCTGCCAGAAAGTATCCTGAACCACTTCCTCGGCCAGAGTTGCCCGGATAGTGATGCGCAAAGCCAGGCCGTATACCTGGTCGGCCAGATTGTCATACAGTAAACCCAGGGCTATTTGGTCACCGTCAACCACGCCGGCCAGCCATTCCTGCAGCAAGCCTTCATTTTGGCCGTTATCCCTGGGCTTATCCTGGAGATTTTCTGTCATTTTGCGCCAACCATTATCCTTTCCATTTAACAAGTACGTTGAAAACGCCGATTTGGATGCTTAAGCCGGAAGCTTTGTTGCACCCACGGCGGGTTACGATGCGCAGCAAGGTTTTTGCGTAATTTAAAATCAATGGCTTGCGCATCTACCCCGCGCTACGTTGAGTAGATACAAATTATTTTCGATAAAAATACATCCATTCAGCCTAATGCTGCGTATTAGTTATTGCCAGCGAGTGGCGTATTGCAATTTCCAGCAGATGGGGCCGGTTTTCGAAGGTTTTCCGGCACCATTATTCCACTCGTTTGCTAATTCCATCAATCAGTTTAGAGGAACTTGATATGAAAAAAATAGCATTTGCCGCCCTATTAGGCAGTTGTTTAGTTCTACCGACCAGCGCGTTCTGCGCAGATTTCGATTTTAACGGCAATTTTGGCCACGATAACGATGTTCGGGAGTTTAGTTTTAGCCTGGGTGCTGCCGCTAATCTTACCCTGTTCACTTCGTCCTGGGTCAGCGGCAGGTTTGACCCGATTTTGACCCTATGGGACAGCGCCGGAAATCAGCTGTTTGAACAGGATGACGGTGGTTTGACCGGCACAGCGCTGTCAAACGGTACTGTTTACCAATACGGCGAATTCGATAATTTTTTGGTTGTTAATCTGGCAGCCGGCAATTATGTGGCCACGCTTACCCAGTACGATAATTTTTCGGCCACTAATCAACTCAGCGCTGGATTTTTGCGCGACTCCGAGCCGTTTTTTACCTCTGCTTTTGGGTGTACCAACGGCCAGTTTTGTGAAGGCTCTTTAGTCGATAGTCAAAATAATCCGATTCAACTCAATCGCAGCTCGGCTTGGGATATACATTTGCTGAATGTCGATAGCGCCGCATTAATTGCCGTTCCGGTGCCGGAAATGCCGATCTCTATGTTGCTGGGCTTGGCCGCTATGGCTGGTTTGAGCCTTGCCAACACCAAACGTTTCAGTGCCAAACTATACACAGCCTAGCTCGCCAGGTATAGGGCTTTTGAAAAAAATATTGATATTTTCTGTTTGACTGCATCCAGTTCACACCTGATTACGTATTAACAATGCAGGCTTAAACACTGTACTTTTATTTAATTTGAGGAAACACACAATGAAACCATTTTATATCCACACATTTAGGCCGTTAACGTTATGCATAGGCTTATTACTAAGTCCGGCGGCTTTTCAGTTGGCCGATGCCGCCAATCACCGCGAAGCGCCGCTGACAGCCCTGGATAGCAAAGCCGATATTACCGACTGGTACGTTTTTGTCAGTTATGACGACCCCACTAAGCTGACCATGATCTTAAATGTTGATCCCTTGCTGGAACCCAGCAACGGGCCAAATTATTATCCGTTTGATCCGGAAATACTTTATGAAATGAAAGTGGATAATGATTTTGATGCTCAGGAAGATGTGGTTTTACAATTCCGCTTCAAAACCGAATACCGTTTGGGTGATGTTTTTACTGGTATTGTTGGTCAGGAAACCGGTAAATATGCGCCCGGTAATTCGCCGAACAAGGACAAGTTTCCTACCGGCACTCTGATAGTGCCGCCGGCTGTCACCGCTTTGGATGGCCCCGGTTCCGAAGGTTTGGGCTTGCGTCAGAGCTACACGGTTAAGCTGATCAAAACCAAAGGTACTCATCAAGAAGTGATTGATCTTACCAATAACCAAAAGCTTTACACGGTGCCGTCCAATGTCGGACCCCGCACCATGCCCAATTATCCTGAGCTGGCCAGCCAGGGTATTTATAATCTAAGAGGCGGCATCCAGGTTTTTGCCGGTACTGTCGATGATCCATTTTATATTGATTTGGGGGCCGCATTCGATACCTTTAATTTCCGTAACGGTGCTGCCGGAACCGGCGTACCAGGGGTATTTACCGATGCGCAATATCATGCTGAAGGCAAAAACTTTGCCGCCGACGATGTGGCCGGCTTTAATGTAAATTCTATCGCTATCGAACTGCCCATCGCCTTGTTAACCAAAGACGGCAAACAACATGCCGCCGGCGAATCACTGGCTGTGCTGGGCACTTATGCCACTACTTCCAGACCCCGCACCAAGGCCTACGCCGAACAGCCGGGCGGCAATCCTAAACTCGCCAACAGTTATGTGCAAATTCAGCGCATGGGTAATCCCTTGATCAATGAGCTGCTGATAGGCACCGCCGACAAAGATAAATTCAGTATGAGTGAGCCGAAGCATGATGCGGTGTTTGCCAATTATTTACTGGATCCGTATTTGGCAAGAGTCTTTAATTCTATTTACAACGGTGTTGTGCCTATTCCGCCGGCACCCAGACTGGATCTGGCGCCTTTGGTTTATTATGCTGCACCTATTTGCCCCGGCTGCTCAAAAGCTGAACAAGGTCCGGTGGCGGATTTATTAAGAATCAATACCGGTATTGCCCCCACGCCGGCTGATTCACGCAAACGTATGGCCTTTTTGGCGGGTGATTCAGCCGGGTTTCCTAATGGTCGCCGGGTTTCCGACGATGTGACCGATATTGCTGCGCAAGTGGTGAGCGGGGTTTTGAATCCCGCCTTTAATACCTTTCCCAACAACCGGATTGCGGATGGGGTGAACGCTAACGATAGAAGCTATCAGGAAACTTTTCCTTATGTCGCCTTTGCCAACAGCGGCCGACAAAGCCGGCATGTCGACCCGAATGAAGCCGGCTGTTACGATGCGGCCAATCTGAGCAAAACAGTCAATTGCCCAAGCAATTAAGCTGTGGAATGACCCAGTGGCGGCTTGATGCCGCTGGGTCAACTGCTAAACAGACTCAAACATAGATTATGCCTGATGTTAAAGGGCAAAGGAGTTATCCATGAGGTATCTAATAAGACTGCTGTTGCTGGTTTACGCAACCATCCCGCAGCTTGGTCACGCATTAGCCTATTTGCCGCAGAGTGATGATCAGGTTTTGGAAACATTGCCGGTCAGGGATAAAAACTGGCTGGAAGTCAAAGCGCTGCGCGACAAAGTGGCGGCGGCGCCTAACGATTTGACGGCGGCGTTGCAACTGGTTAAACATTATATTGCCTTAGGTCGTGCTGAATCCGATCCCCGTTATTATGGTTATGCCGAAGCTGTGTTAAGCCCGTGGCTTAATGTGGCCTATCCCAATGCCGAGGTGCTGACCTTACGTGCCACGCTTTATCAAAATCGCCATGAATTCCCGGCAGCCCTGGATTATTTAAACCAGGCCCTAACCCGGCAACCCCGGCAGGCGCAAGCCTGGCTAACCAGAGCCATTATTCAGGAAGTTCAAGGTCAGTATGGCGCAGCCTTAAAAAGTTGCATGCCTTTAGTTAAACTGGCATCGGCGCTGACAGCCAATGTCTGCATCAATTCCACCCTCAGTCTGTCCGGGCAGATCGATACTGCTTACCGGCAGCTGGATCAGGCTTTACAGCTTGCAGCAGCCGAGCCGCTGGCCGACCGGCAATGGGCTTTAATTACCCTGGCTGAAATAGCGGAACGCAAGGGCGACCCAGTCGCGGCTGGGCAACACTACCGTCAGGCTTTGCAAATAGCCCAGCGTAACGGTTATTTACTGGCAACCTATGCCGATTTTTTACTGGATCATCAACACTATGCGCAAGTCGTGGCGTTGCTGAACAATGATATTCGTGCCGACACCTTGTTGTTACGTTTAACCCTGGCAGAGCAGGCCTTGGGCCTGCCTGAGGCCAATCAACATATCGAGATGCTCAAAGCCCGCTTCGCGGCAAGCCGGATGCGCGGCGATAGCGTACATCAGGGCGATGAAGCGCGTTTTATGCTGCATGTCTTGCATACACCCGGCCCGGCGCTGGCCTTAGCCTTATCGAACTGGGCGGTGCAGCGCGAACCGCGCGATACCCGGATTGTGCTGGAAGCGGCACTCGCCGCCGGTCGGATAGATACGTCGGTTCAGCCCACCCTGGCATTTCTGGCCCAGTCCGGTTTGCAGGATGCCCGGTTACAGCCCTTAATCGCCCGCTGTCAGGGAGATCAGTCATGAGGTATTTATTATTAATATTTATGGCTTGCACCAGTTTCACTGCCTTGGCGCACAAACCCAGCGATAGCTATCTGGCTATGAGCGTAGACGGCAATGAAATCCGTGGCCATTGGGACATCGCTTTACGGGACTTGGAATATGCATTGGGTTTAGATGCCAATGATGACGGCCAAATCATCTGGCGCGAATTGCGTCAGCGTCAGGCGGCGGTATTTGCCTATGCGTTTAACCGGCTGGAAATAACAGCCGATCAACAACATTGTGCACTGCAACCATTGACAATGATGGTGGATGAGCACAGTGATGGCCGTTATGCGGTACTGAATTTTCAGGCAGCCTGCCGGCCTGGCGTTAAGCAACTGGAAATTGGCTATCAGCTGTTTTTTGATCTTGATCCCCAGCATCGCGGCTTATTAACTATCCACAATGGCACTTACACCGGCACCAGTATCTTCAGCCCGGCGCAGCCGCAGCAAACTTTTGCCCTTAATTCGGTAAGCCATCCTGGGCGCGAGCTGCTTAATTTTGCTTATGAAGGGGTTTGGCATATCTGGCAGGGTTTTGATCATATTCTGTTTTTGCTGAGTTTATTGCTACCGGCAGCCCTGTACCATGAGCATGACGAATGGCGAGCCAAACAAAATCACATTCTGGTCTTTTGGGATGCACTGCAGGTCGTCACGGCTTTTACACTGGCGCATTCCATCACGCTCAGCCTGACCGCCCTGCAATACATCGCACTGCCCAGCCGCTGGGTAGAATCAGCAATTGCCGCTTCGGTGATTTGTGCGGCGCTAAATAATATCTATCCCGTATTATCCCGGCACCGCACCTGGCTGGCGTTTGGTTTCGGCTTAATCCACGGGATGGGTATCGCCAGCGTATTACTGGATATGGGATTGCCGGCCAGCCAGCGGGTATTATCCCTGCTGGGCTTTAATCTGGGCGTCGAAGCCGGCCAACTGCTTATTGTTGCAGCCGCGCTGCCCTTGATCGTGGTGTTTAGCCGCTCACGCTATTATCCGGCCCTGGTTCTGAAACTGGGTTCAGCATCCATCGCCATGATTGCGCTGGTTTGGCTGGTGGAGCGTAGTCTGGATTTTCAGATTAAAATAGGCTGATGTGATAACGAGGGCATCAATAATGGATGCGAATCGCAATTAATGTAACCTGACCCCATTTTAAGATGTTAATAATCGATGCGTATCCCCAGTTCGCCACCGCGTCCAGGTTCGGGAGCAAAATTGCGCAGATAAGATACCGAGTTACGGATGTTTTCGTTTAACAGATTATTGGCTTTGGCAAACAGCATGATTTTGGTGTCGTGAAAGTCCTTGATCTGATATTGCGTGCCCAGGGTCAGCAGGTTGTAGCCATCCGTAGCGGTGTCATTGGCGCCGGGGTGGGTTTGGGCTTCGCCACGGGTAAAGCGCACATTGGCAGACCAGGCGTGCAGGGTGTAATCCCATTGCAAACCAAAGCGCAGCGGCGGCATGCGCGGCACGTCGCCGCCACTGACGAACTCGCCGCGGGTGTAATCACTGAACAGGGTAAGATCAAGCAATCCGCTATGGCTTTCCATAACCGGAAACACCAGTTTGGCTTCGTAACCTTTAAATATAGCATCACCCTGTCGGCTTTGTACCACCGGCGTGCAGTTGGCTGAGCTGCCGCAAGTCAGGGCCAGACCGGTTACCGGGTCTTGTTGGACAAATTGGCCGGTGCGTTGCTGATAAATATAATTAGTAGCCCAATTGTGAAACAGATCAAACTCGGCCCGCATCCAGTCTGCTTTAAATTTATAGCCCAGATCCAGGTTATACGAGGTTTCCGTAGTCAGATTGGGACTGCCTTCCTCAAAGCTGCGGGTTGCATCGTGGAAACCGTGGGACAGCAGTTCCTGAACCTGGGGGGCGCGCTCGGAACGGGTGAGCGCCAGATTCAGACTATTGCTGGCATCCATTTTCCACAAGCTTGAGGCAGAGGCGCTGATCGGCGTGTAGTTGTAGGATGAATTGATGGGCAAGCCATTGGGTGACGAATAATTGGTGCCGCTGGCCGGATCGATAGAACTTTGTTCCACCCGTGCGCCAAATTGATTAAGCAGCGGCCCGCTGTTAAAAGACTCCATGCCGAATACCCCAAAGCCGTTGATCTGCGAAGTCGGCACGATGGTTTGGGCGCCGGTGAAATCAAAGGCGGCAAATTCGCTGGAGACCGCTTGAAACCCCACCGCGCCTTTAAAGGGGCCGATGGGGTTATGGGTCAGTTCCACCCGGCCTTCATAGGTTTTGTTGGTAAACCCGGTGCCGGGTTTGAACGGTTGATTGTTTAAACCGCCGTCCAGTTCGGCATGGCGGTAATCGGTATAACCCAGCCGGGTACGCAGGGTTTCGGCAAAGCTGAAGGGCTGTTTTAATTCGCTTTTAAAATCGTATTTGCTTTGTTTGATATCGATGCGGGTATTGGACACGCCGCTGCCGTCTGGCGCGATGCCATAATTGTTTTCCATGTGGTTGACGGAGACACCGGCAAACCCCGGATCGCCGACCAGCGAAAAGCCGGTTGAGCCGTTGAATGTATGGGCATACGTATTGGGCAGAAAGCCATGCGGATTTTGGATGACCGCGAGTGAAGGGTCGAGCGCTTGCGCGGCATTGGCATCTATTCCGGCACCGCCTATGCTCATGCTGCCGCGATCGCGGGTCATGCCGTCAAAATGAAAAGCCAGAATACCCTTGCCGCCATCGGCTTTTAAAGCGGTACTGGATTCATCGGCGACCGAATCATAGCGTTGCTCGACAGCACCGCCCAGCAGTTTACTGGGCATATAGCCCGGAATGCGATTGTCTATGACGTTAACCACGCCGCCCATAGCACCGCTACCGTACAATAGGGTGGCTGGTCCGCGCAGTACTTCAATTTTATCCGCCATAATCGGCTCGATACTGGTGGCATGATCAGGGCTGAGTTGCGATACATCATTACTGCCGATCCCGTTCTGTAAGACTCTTACCCTGGGGCCGCTTTGGCCGCGTATCACCGGGGTGCCGACACCGGGGCCAAAAGACTGGCTGGTGATACCCAATTCCTGTTTTAAAGTTTCACCGATGCTGTGGCCCATTTTCATGATCAATTCATCATCGCTAAGCACTGTCACCGGGGCAGCGGTTTCGGATAGTTTGGCCTGCAAAGGTGAGGTGACGACTACCGGTTCCAGTTCGGTCATTGGCTGTGCCGGGCTTGGCGTTGGTTTGGCTGGTTTTGTCTTGCCGGCGCGGCGCTGTTCATCGGCTTGTGCCGGTGCGGCAGTCTGGACGGTTGCCGGATTAGCTTGGTCTGCCGCCTCTGCCGCCAGGGTGCCGCTTATTGATATCATGGCTAAAATGAGTTTTTTGTACATAGTACTTCCAGATCAAATTATGTTTTATGTTATATCATTACGTTTTTGAATTTAAAAATTGTAATTATGCAGCATAAATTTTTAAATACTGTTATTTAATCAATTGCTTGGCTTAGAGTGATGCGCTGTACTGCGTTTAGTGCATCCTACGACTACCGGATTTTTATAAGGATAATTGGCCGCTGAGTAGTTACAAACCAGATGAATTTTAAGTGTTTCAAAGGGTGATTGTCATCCCGGCTTGGCTGGTTTGTACCACAAATGCTGGTTTTGTGGTGAAATCCCGATTACGCTACGGATGTTATATTATAACATTTGTTGGTGGCTGTCTACTGATTGTTAGCGACAAAACTAGGGGTTGACTAACGTTACTTTGACGGTAGTAATAGGATGTGCCGACTCTGGAGGCGTATCGTGCGCGATTGATGCGCTTCACTGCGTTCAGCACATCCTACGCCCTATCCGGCAAAATATGATTGGTCAATTATTAGTGGTTGACTAACGTTACTTTGACGGTAGTAATAGGATGTGCCGACTCTGGAGGCGTATCGTGCGCGATTGATGCGCTTCACTGCGTTCAGCACATCCTACGCCCTGTCCGGCAAAATATGATTGGTCAATTATTAGTGGTTGACTAACGTTACTTTGACGGTAGTAATAAGATGTGCCGACTCTGGAGGCGCAGCGTGTGCGATTGATGCGCTTCACTGCGTTCAGCACATCCTACGCCCTATCCGGCAAAATATGATTGGTCAATTATTAGTGGTTGACTAACGTTACTTTGACGGTAGTAATAGGATGGGCCGACTCTGGAGGCGTAGCGTGCCCGGTTGATGCGCTTCACTGCGTTCAGCACATCCTACGCCCTATCCGGCAAAATATGATTGGTCAATTATTAGTGGTTGACTAACGTTACTTTGACGGTAGTAATAGGATGTACCGACTCTGGAGGCGCAGCGTGCCCGGTTGATGCGCTTCACTGCGTTCAGCACATCCTACGCCCTATTCGTCAAAATAAGATTGTTAAATCAATGGGTGTTAAACAGTGTTTTTAAACCGTGCGGTTGGCAGCGCCAGTATTGTGGTGGCGCGCTTACTTGGGCATTGAGTTTGGCTGCGGCATGCCAGGGCCAGCGCGGATCGTAAAGTATGCCGCGTGCCAAGCCCACCATATCGGCCTGGCCATTTGCGATAATGGTTTCCGCCTGCTCTGGCTCAGTGATTAAGCCGACCGCAATTGTGGGTAAGCTGGTTTCGGCGCGTATGGTTTCGGCCAGATGAACCTGGTAACCTGGCCCGACCGGGATTTGTTGCAAGGGTGAAAGACCACCGCTGGAAACGTGAATAAAGGCGCAACCCAGTTCACGTAGCGCCTGGGCAAATACCACGCTTTGGGCTAAATCCCAACCGCCGCTAATCCAGTCAGTCGCGGAAATGCGGATGCCAACCGGCATGGTATTGGGTACGGCGGCTCTTACCGCAGCCAATACCGCTAATGGAAACCGCATCCGGTTTTCCAGTGAGCCTCCATAATTATCGGTACGGGTATTGGCTAGCGGTGACAAAAATTCGTGTAACAAATAACCATGCGCGGCATGAAGTTCTATCGCCTGGATGCCCAGGCGATGCGCACGTTGGGCGGCAGTGACAAAGCCGTGCAAGATTCTATCTAAGCCGGCCTGATCCAGCGCAATCGGGTTCGCCTCTTCAGGCGAGTAGGGCAATGCCGATGGCGCCACGGTTGTCCAGCCGCCTTGCTCGGAGGCGATTTGCCGCCCGCCCGCCCAAGGCACCGCCGTGGAGGCTTTACGGCCAGCATGGGCAAGTTGAATGGCGATCGGCATGGCAGAATAGAGCCGTATTGCATTCAATACCTTAGCCAGTGCGGCTTCGGTGGTGTCGGACCAAAGTCCCAGATCTGCTGGGGTAATCCGGCCCTCCGGTGCTACGGCGGTGGCCTCGATAATCAGCAAACCGGCGCCTGACATGGACAGATTACCCAGGTGCATTAAATGCCAATCGGTGGCTTTGCCGTCCTCGGCGGAATATTGACACATCGGGGCAATCACAATGCGGTTGGGCAGGGTTAAGCCATCAATGGTATAGGGGGTAAAAAGCTGGCTCATTAATTTCTCCTTAAAAAGTAAACATTAGTTAATCACTTGAGGAACAGCTTAACAATCCTAATATTTGCTTACAATAGGGCATTTAATTGATTTAATATCAAAATTATTTTGATAATTAGGGTTGCCATGCTTAATTTTGCCGACATTCAATTATTTATCCGCATCAGTCAAAGCGGCAGCATTACCAGGGCGGCCAAATTGCAGACGATTACGCCGGCCACTGCCAGCGCCGCACTGAAACGCTTGGAGCAGCAGTTAGATACTCAGTTGTTTGAGCGCTCCACCCGATCTTTGCGCTTAACCCAGGCCGGGGAAGATTTTTTAAATTACTGCGAACAATCATGGCAAATCCTGGATGAGGGTATTGCCGTTTTGCAGCAACGTCGCGTCGGGTTGTCTGGTGAGATTCATTTGGGGGCGCCTTCCGATTTGGGCCGCAATCGTTTGGATGAAATTTTGGAGCCTTTTCGGCACCAGCATCCCCATATCAATTTGATTATGCATTTGTCAGATACGGTTCAGGATTTTTATCAGAATCCGCTGGATATTGTGGTGCGCTATGGCGCGTTGCGCGACTCCAATCTGATTGCCAAAAAACTGAGCGATAATGAGCGGGTGATTTGTGCCGCACCCAGCTATCTAGCACGCTACGGCCAACCGGACAGTTTTGAAGCACTGGCCCTGCATAATTGCATCTGTTATTACCGCAATGGCGAACTATTTAATCGCTGGCGCGCGGTTTTTCAGGATAAATCCAGAGAAGTGGTGGTGAGTGGCGATCGTGCGGCAGACGATGGGGCTATGGTGCGCCAGTGGGCATTGCGAGGCCACGGGATTGCCTATAAATTTCGGTTTGATGTTTGTCACGATCTTAAGCAGGGCCGTCTGATCGATTTGTTTCCCCAGGCCAAATGTGAACAAGTTCCGCTTTATGTGATTTATCCCAGTAAACAATATCAATCTGCCCGGATAAAGGCTTTGATCATGTTTTTGCAAAGCGCATTTTCCATCTTTAATTAGCTGAATGCTAAAGGGCAGTCCGGTAACGATATCAACTTCTGGCGTTAGTGTTGGTTGCTTGCGGCGGGGTAATGATGGCTTCTATATCAAAGGTTTTCTGAATCTGCCGGGCTATTTTTTGGGTTTCTTGCTTGGTTTTAAACGGGCCGGATATGACTTTGTATTGGCCTTTTTCTTCTTGGACGAAGGAGGGGATAATAGGGCCTTGGTGGTTGAGCATGGCAGACAGTTTATAGGCCGTCGCGTGATCCGGCAGGCCGGCTATTACCACTGACCATTCCTGCGGGTTAATGGCCGCCGTGGTTGATATGGTTGCCAATTGCACCGGGTGTTCAACTTCTGGAATAGCTTTGTCAGCCAGGGTTTTATCGGGATTTGCTACCACCGTTGGTAGGCCGTTGGCGGCATTTAGAATCTCTTTGATTTGCGGCAAGTCCAGTTTGACATCGTGTTTAGCCGCCAGTTTGCTCAGTTTGTTAATAAACTGTTTTTGCAGCTTGGGCAATTGTTTTTCCCAGCGCTCTATCGGTGGATGGGCTTCGATATATAACTGATTATTTGACCAGGTGGCTAAATAAGGTTGATGCACTATGCGTACCGGTGTGCCGACTTTTACCTTGGGGAAAAGCGCTTCTATATCTTCCGGGTATAGCTGAATACAGCCATGACTGACTTGCATACCGATGCCATAAGGTTTATTGGTGCCATGAATCAGGTAATTTTGAAAACCCAGGGCGAGGGCATAATAGCCCAGGGGATTATCGGGGCCGCTCTTGACTACGGCGGGGATAGGCTCGCCCATG
Organism: Methylomonas paludis; assembly: GCF_018734325.1. Lineage (NCBI taxonomy): Bacteria > Pseudomonadati > Pseudomonadota > Gammaproteobacteria > Methylococcales > Methylococcaceae > Methylomonas > Methylomonas paludis. The sequence continues at coordinate 1,077,403 of NZ_CP073754.1, forward strand.
GCTTGATGTTCTTTTAAGATTGAAGCGGGTACATACCATACCGGATTGGCCCTTTTTTCCACTACTTTGGTGATGCCGAGCGGGGTATTCCAGTCCTGTCGGCCGATGCCGATTGGAAAGGTCATGACGGTATTGGCGTTTTTGTCCGGGAAATAAAACAGCCTCATGCCGGCCAGATTAACCACTATGCCGGTTTTGGGCGCAGTGGGCAGAATAAAGCTCAGCGGCAGGGTTATTTTTTGTTTATCTTCCAGTATCCACGGATCAACACTGCGATTAGCGATGGTCATATCCTGATAGCCCAGGCCGAAGTAGCGGGCAATATCAGACAGGGTGTCGTATTTCTGGCTGGTTAAGGTATAGATATCGCCTATTAATTCGGCATCGTGGCTCAAGGCAAAATTATGCGGGTCCGGGTGGGCATAGACATGCGGCGGCTCTTGATAGACATAAGTTTCTTTGACGGGCGCTACTGTTTCACAGCCGGTAAGTACAGCTAAAAACAGGAGGTAGCAAAAAATAGCTGATAACTTAAAAAACGGCATGAAATTATAAACCACTGGTTAACTGTGTCTTTTGGGGTGATACTTTTGACGCTAGTGGCATCAATATTAAGCCTTTAAGCATAGCATGACAATCTTGTCACTATTTAACTTGGTTCACAAATTGGGGGAAAGAGAAGTGGTTTCAGTTGAAATGGGTTAAAAGGTTGCTAATCAAACGGCCAATGTCGCTTGTTGTTTAACGGACGATAAGCCGGTAAACCTGCTCATATAGGGTTCTAAGCCCATGCTCCATAAACCTTAATTCACGTTTCAGTATTTCTGCACTGGTCAGGATATCGATAGTGCACCAATGACCATACAACATTTCTATTTCATTGCTTGGCACGCTGAAAGGCGGCCCCGGCATTTCGTGTTGCGGATATTCGAAGGTCAGCAGCAGGATTTGTTGGCCTGGCTCCAGTAAGCTGGCTAGGTGAAAGACGTAATTAAGCCGCATATCGGGCGGTAAGGCTACCAGCGCCGCACGATCATAAACCGCATCAATATGACCCACATCGGCAGGCGATAGTTTAAAAAAATCACCGCAGATTATTTGTAAGCCATCGATTTCATGGATCAAAAAATCCCCCTGATGGCGCACAGTCGGGTGCAAGTTGTTATCGGCAAAAAACGCATTCACAGCCTTGGGGCTTAATTCTACGCCGACCACTTGATATCCCTGAGCCAGTAACCACAGCATATCATTACTTTTTCCACACAAGGGAACGAACACCCGGCTACCGGTGTTGACCGCTAATGTTGGCCAGAAGCGTTGCAAATGCGGATTGATTTCATGGCTATGAAAGCCAATTTGATTTTGTTCCCAACGTTGATGCCAGAAATCATGCTGCATGGTTTAGCCACCAACGTTAATGGTTGCGGTTTAAAGGGAAATCCTTGTTGTGCTTCCATCCAGGCTGTCGTTGGATCAAGCGACAGATAAAGTGCTGCACAACCTGGTCGATTGAATCGCCCCCCCATGTTGTTTAGCGCCATTACTCGATAAGGGGCTGTAAGACCACATTGGATGATGGGGCCCGATAAACAATACGGGTAAATCGGCTGGTGCTGATCGTCAAGCGTAACTACCATCGGCAATTCTGGCTAAATAGGCTTTAACTGCATCCGCACGGCCTTTGACCAAAGCCTCAGCTGTTTTATCACCAAATGAAGGTAAGGGCTGCGAAACCAGGCAAATGCCTGGCCAACCCCACCCGACCACTCGGCTACCCGGTTGATGATTTCTACCGTATCTCTTAAGCGTGCTTGAGTAGAGCGGCTTTTACAGCGGGAACGCTTGGTAACAGAATCACGGGACAAGCCGGTAACCTCGGCAAGATCGTTTTGGGTGATGTGCAATACCTTAGCCAAGGCATTGGTTGCAATATACCCCTCATCTGAAATCACTTGATGCAGAACCGGTATTAGCCATAAATGCGTCCAAATTTAGCCGTGTATGGGTATTTATTATAGGGCATATAAAGCTTCAAGCCTTATTTTTCTGTGATGCCCTGCCTCTGAATCTTGTGATTTTATGAATCTAAGGAACGCAATCAACTTTTAATTTTGTAGGCCACAAAATGTGAAAATGCCCAAAATTATTGAAAATCTAATTACCTAAATGAGCGTGGAAGGGTTTCCAGTGAGCGTTGGCGAGCTTATACCGACTCAAGCTCTTTTACGAGCTCTCTGATACTGATTGCCTCGATACCGTTTGCTATCGGATAACGATCATCACCGGCATGAACCGCGAACGCACGTTCCGGTTGCAAATCGGCATGGGCTTGATAGAAACCACGCCCCAGCTTCGCAGTTAAACTGCGTTTTATTTCGATGGCCCAGAGGCGACCATTATTGTGTTCGATAATCAAGTCAACTTTCGCACCGGCTGAGGTTCGATAGAAACTGGCATGGCTGCGCCATGGGCTTGCTGCGAGTAGAGTTTCGATGACATAGCCTTCCCAGCTTTGACCGACAACCGGATGACCGCTGAGTTGTGTCAGCGTTTCCAGTCCAAGCAGAGCATGGACCAGACCGCTGTCGCGGACATAGACCTTTGGTGATTTCACCAAGCGTTTGCCAACGTTGGCGTGGAGCGGCGGAAGTCGTCTAACTAAGAGTAAATCACAGAGCAAATCAATATAACGGGTGACGGATTGTGTGCTAACTTCCAGGCTTCGGGCAATTTGCGAGGCGTTGAGCAAGGTGCCTTGGCTATGCGCCAGCATCGTCCAGAGCCGTTCCATGGTGGCTGCCGGAATGCGCGGGCCGAACATGGGCACATCGCGTTCCAGATAGGTGCGGATGAAATCCTTGCGTAATGCCAAACTCTCGGTATCGCTTTGCGCCAGAAAGGCATCGGGAAACCCGCCGCGCAACCACAGCCGATCTCGGCTGGCGCGGTTGTCCTCAACTTCGGTGGCGGTGAGTGTCGTTAACTCGATATAAGCGATTCTGCCGGCAAGCGTTTCGGATTGCCGTAACAGCTCAATTGCCGCAGAACCAAGGATGAGGAAACGCCCCTTGCCTTTGCCTTTACGCCGGCCCTTGTCGATCACCCCGCGCAGTGTGTCGAAAATGTCCGGCATCCGGTGAATCTCATCAAGAATCACTAAACGATCCTCGACGCTCTCAAAAAAAAGGGCAGGATTACTCAGCTTGTTGCGGTCGTCCCGGTCTTCCAGGTCGAGGTAAAGTGCATTACGGCGCTCACCTATAGCAAGCGCCAAAGTCGTTTTACCAACTTGACGCGGGCCGATTAAGGCTACGACCGCCTGTCGGTCAAGCGCTTCTTCAACGATTGGTGTTATATGTCTGGTTATCATCCTTGCAATTTATCCATTCTATGGATATATTGCAAGGATAATTTTATTCAGGTTAAAGTATTTTGAGCTATTTGCATCCTGGGGTTGGATATCAGAATGGCTCATGTTTTCTAATTTCGCTATTTGTGCAAAACCTGATAGGTTTGTTGATGAGTGAAATAGCTTATAATTTGCAAAAGTTTGTTGGGAGTAATGCCCGTTACCGGCCATAACCGGCCGCTAAGGGTGCCGGCGAATTTTTCTATCCCTAAGTTCAGCGAATGACAGCTTTTCGGCAAGCAACCTTGAGTCGTCATCGGCTCGATCCGGCCAATACCGGTCGACCAATATATCAGGCCAATGACTGGTGAGAGCCAGAAAGCTGCCGCTCAACGCAGAGCTCAGCGGAGGAAGGCTGTGTAGCTGACTGTAGTTGGTAGGAGCGTTATGTGTATGTTATACGCCATATATTACATCATAAGTGGTAGTTCGATAGTAATAGTCGTGCTCACTGATCTTGTAACTCGGATTCGTGGTCAGATAACCCCAGAAAGTACCAAAAGTTGGCTCTTTGCCTAAATCACCAGGAGAATAGGTGTCCGATTGAAATAGTATCGCTGCGCTTGGCTGGATAAAGCCAACTGCTATAAAGCAGTCGCTCACGAACTCAGAGCAGAAGTATTCACTTTTATCGGTTGGCAGCGGACTGAGTTTGCCACCAAAGAAGTTTTCTAGCTTCTCTTGAATATTTGCTTCGTGAAACTCCTTCCTGCTCTTAAAAGAGAAGATGCCATTGAAGTTATACTTCGCTCCATTCTCCACCACTTTATCTACAAATAGTTTCAACGCCTCGACTCTGTTGTCGCTTGCCCATGCGTCAGGTTGCCGTAGCACTGCAACGTGCCCATATCTAGAGATCAATTTTGAAACATCGACCTTCTCGATCTTTCCCTTTTTGATTCCGTCTTTAGCTGTTGATTCGGCCGCCAACGAATCACCATAGTAAATTGCTGCATGGCAATACTCGCTGGAAGTCACGGAATGGATTGCTTTTGATACTAGATCATTTGATGGATCGCAGTGACACAGGATGACATCCCCAGGTTTCAGGTCGGCAATATTCTTGAACTCAGTATTCGGCTGCATAATGGTGGCTATTGTTTGATTGCGTATAACGTAAAGCTAACTGGGCGCGGCATGGAAAGCTGAAAAACAAATCCGCATTATAACCGCGCTCCGGTTGATGGACATATTGCATGTTAGGCCGCAGATATGTTACAAATTGCTTCATATTTGCCATTTGGCATTTTTTTGTAAATAACTTTACCGTTAGATAGGTACACCCTACATAAAATGTAATCCCACTGAGAGCCATGAACTTGTATCAAAGTTTGTAGTTCAGGAGTATTAATCAGAGATGTTGGCGGTAATTCAAAGCCAGTAGTGAGCTTAGATTGAATTGATGGATATGACCTGAATCCGTGTTCCTTTCGGTTTAAGTGAGGGCAGTCGCGTTTCAGACGCGTTTTTTAAAAAAATCTACCACCAATCGAAATTTAACTGCCGTTCATCAAGCCCTCAGTCGCAAAAATCAATCGTTTCCATGGTATTGCCGGCATCGCCAGATGAAAAACCTGACGCCAAGACAAGCAATCTTCTTCTCTACCCGGAGAATCAGCTCGTAACCAGCATCTCAGCTTTCGCGCCGCTTATCCTGATGCAAAGCCAGGCTGCACCACCAATCGCTCTTGTAAATAAGCGAATACTTTTGCCACGGGTGAGGCGCACCCTAAGTCCAGCCACCATTGCCGGGCTTTGTGGATCACCTGGGCTGCTCGATACATGACTTCTTGCAGCACCGTTCGTAACCGCCGTCGTTTTGCCGGATGACGTATTGGCGCCAAGTCGCCAGTCAAGCCCAGTTGACCAATCAGTCGCAAGCAATTATAGGCAAACATACCCATTCTCAATAGACAGTCGTTGGTCTCAAACTTTCCAGATGGTAAGCGTTCCATATCCAGGTCAGTTTTGAATTCCGAATGAAATTGTTCATGGGTGCCGTGGTCGCGGTAGCGTTCAATGACGGTTTCTTCGGGTTCCTCCAGACTCGTCCACCAGCCTTCCAGTTGAATGTCCGGCAGTAATAGCATCTGGCCGTGCTTATTGCTCGTGCGTTCAATGATCCGCACGACCAGTCTGAAGGGGCGAGTCTGTTTTTTCCAAGCACGTTCCACCGTCAGTGTCATTAACGCTTCCCGTTTACCGGGGCGTTTTTCAACAAAGGCGCCGGCCGCTTCCGCTTTTTCTAACCAGGATGTCTTATCTTGCCGTCTTGGATTCCACTTGATCAAGTATTCAAAGCGCCTGTTCATGGCTGCCCAGCGTTCTTTCTCAGCCGCAACCGTAAATAACAGTTTGGCGCTATCAAACCCTGAGTCTTTGCGTAATAACAACGGCAAACCCGGTGCAACCAAGCGCTCAACTCGAGGAAACAGCCTTTCTAGAAAATAATCAATCTCCAGCGATGAATGCCAGCGGCCTGGACGCAGTTCCAATCCTATACACCAGCCTTCATTGCCCAAATAAGCCGCGACAGGCGTATAGCCATCCACTCCCTGATAGGTTCGACTCACCTCTTCCTTCTTGGTACCGCTCTGATCCATGACGAAGGTGTCCATGTCCAGACAGACGTAGCCTTTATGCGGCGTAATTGGGGCTTCTGTTCGTTCGATGAGTCGTATCGATAGATCATCCACCGGCTCCAGCAGGCTGCCGCTGACACGATCAAGACGTTGCCGCAGCCACACGCTGCCGGGAACCTTACGTACATCCAATGCCTTCTTGAAAAAACGATCTTCACGAAACGGCTCAACAGCCTCGAAGTCGCTTTTGCCTATACTTAAAAGGCCAACAGTGGTTTTGACTAAATCCGAGGTTTTGATACCCTGTGAAACAGGTATTCTACCGTCCACCATCACTTCGACATTGACCGCTTCCAGGCACTGGCCGATCAAGGATAGTCCGGCATAGGAGGTAAGTTCCTTTTTGGATTCTTTAAGCTTAAAACGTGCCATAATCAAAACGGGTGACTATAGAAAAACTATATTATACCTTTTTTATCATTGACTTATGACTATTTATAAAAAAAACGAACACGGATTCAGGTATGATTCAAAATCTCTCGTACTAGAAATATCTTCTGGATCAATTTCAAATGTGATTGAGCCGCCATTCTTTTTGAAATCTTCCCATTCTTGCTTTTTATCGTCAGAGTAAGTAATTGTCATGTGCTTTCTTTTTTGTATTCATGGCCTAACGTTTAATATAAGATGCGGCGCGCCGTTAGAGGGGGGATTCCATATTATCATCCTATCTGTCTGCATTAAATCAATTTTCGGTCATTGGCTAAATTAGAGCGACCGTCGCTTATGGGTCGGTTTACACAGTGACGAAAGGCCACTTTCAGGTTTCAGAATTCAACGACAGCTTTCCGGCGATGAATCTGAAGAGCTGACGGTCACCACACGACCCCTAAGAGACATTCGATTTCAATCTGACCCTACGTCTGATCTGAGCCTTACGGCTGCCATTCAGAATGAAATTGACCACGGAAAATTCTTAATGTGGACTCAACGGCTAGAGTATGGCAGAATTGCTAGGACAAAATAATACTCCTCGTACCCATTGAGAAAAGCATGACACCAAATTGGAATGCAGACTCCTTAGTAGATATCCGTTCTAAGAATGTCGACCAATATAAGCGTAACTTCTTGCATCAAGCGGTTTGCGAGCTTCGCTTCCCGACGCTAATGGAACTCGGTGATCCACGCCCTCCGACAATCTTAGTCAAGGCGCTTAGAAAGGAATATCCGCATCTTGAATTGGCTAACGAAGTTAGCTTGGGAATTGGAGGCAACAGCTCAAACAACACTCACACTCATATCTTTCGATCTGCAAAGTTTACTTGGACAGTATCTCTAAAACAGAGCTCTCTTTCGATAGAAACCACAGCATACAGCGACTATGATCATATGAAGGAAAGAGTGTTACGCGTAGTTGATGCAGCATCCAAGATTATCGACTCAGATTTCTTCACTCGAATTGGTCTTCGTTATATTAATATTGTTAAATGTGATACAAATCCTGTGCTTGGTTGGGTTAATCCTGAGTTAGTTGGTCCTCTTCTTTCAGGGCACTTCAAAGGAATTCATGAATACGCGGGAAAACTTCAGCTTACGGCGGATGATGGTGGATGTTTGTTGCAACATGGCATAGTCTTGAAACAAAAACAGTCTGCCGGGGAGATGGTCCCCGACTATCTATTAGACATTGACGTATTCCGAAATGAAATACAACTTAGCGACACTGGCGAGGCCTTAGACGCAATGCACTTACAAGTATTTGATATCTTCGATTGGGCAATAGGCTCCAAAGCTCGTGAACATTTGTCGGCTGAAAGCAGCCAAAAAAGAGCCTGAGTGCACGTCATGGATTTCTACATAGACCATACGCCATTTATTTATCCGGTAGTTGCGTGTAATATCGCACCTTTTCAGCCAAGGTCGCGCGAGCAAAGCAATCCAGAAAGAAAAGTTCAGCCGAACCAGACTGCATTCATAACCGAAGAGGCTAAGGCTGTTGATTTATTTGCCACCACAAAAGGACTGTTTGCGCAGATCACGTCCCCGATGCCGCAATCAGTGCCTTCGACAGAGCCAACTCCTACGCTAAATGAATCTGTACATTTTCACAGCTCAGCCGCCGTTGTGCCGCCACCAAGCGTAGAAATTGATCAAATTGCTAAACAGCGTGTGAGATTGATGGCGGCTAAGTATGCAAGCGGCAGCGGCCAGTCTTCGGAGATATTGGCTCGATTGGAAATTCTCAACAGTCGTCTCTCGGAGCGCGCACCGCTAGTATCTAAAGAGCAAGTAACCGCCCTAGAGGATGCAAATAATCAATTAGTTCGCATCCGTGCAGCTCGCGAAGAACGCGCGAAACGCCTTTGTATTCCCTCCACACTGTGACGGTTTTCCAGTACCCCAAAAGCAAACACAATCGCAAACTTTCGCCTAGGCAGTTCAAGCGCTATCAGACGTATAAGCGTTACTTGCAAACAGAGTTTTCGCGTGTATGTGTGTACTGCCGCCAACCCGATAGTAGCGCGCCAAATCTAAACTTTGGTGTCGATCATTACAGACCAAAGGGCATCCTTCGTTTCGCAAGCCTAATTTGCGATTATGAGAACTTATATTATTGCTGCGGCAACTGCAATAGTCGAAAAAACAATGATTGGCCGCTTGACGAGAAAGTCGGGCCATACGTTGTAAACCCCTGTGACCACGAGATGGCTGCGCATCTTCGATTCGATGCAAAAACCGGTATGGTCGAGGCGCGAACCGCCTATGGAGAGCACACTAAAGAGCTACTGCAGTTAAACGATGATGCCGTAGTTCAGTACCGACTAGGTACGTTGAAAACTGTTCGCTTGTACTCTATTGAGATTGATCAGTTGGATCGTCAATTAAAAGCGCTCGCAGGACAGCTTCGAGCGGGCAAGATTTCGCAGGCTCAATATGAGGCAGAAGAGCAAGATATAAACCAAAACTTGGCTGATCTACTGCACACTCTTCAATCACATACAGGCCAGCTATCCCTCCCGCCTTTACGAAAGAAACTCCTCGGCATCACCCTTATAAAACCATGATCTGCATAGTCAGCTTTTCTGCCGAAGTGAGGGAGATCGTCAGACATTAGAGAACGTCGGCAGTCTGATGTATTGCTGACGTTCATTTCGCTGATTTTGGCCATCAGCGAATGGCAAGAATATGGCCGATAGGTTGAGGTCGCCAACGTCTGCTTTGCAGTCCTCCAAATTCAAAATCTGGCTTTGACCGACTGGTCGCTTTGGAGAAGCGCGAGTGACAAAAATGGGTCGTAACGAGACAATCATGCATTTCCAACCAAGCCATGAGTTTTTCAATAGCCGGATTCCAGCCATTGCAAACTTTTTAATTATATAGCCTAGAGGACTTTTTCCAGCCTTATTTTGCAAATAACCCATATTACCCCCAGAGGCGACCGACGTGAAGATATTTATTTCCGGGATGGATCGTACTGATTTTTTGAATATGTTTGTGTGCGGTTTAATTGAGTGGCGCATGTTAATTGTCTGATAACAAATCATTATCATTTGCTTGTTGAAGCAATGGGTGGAAATTTGTCGCGTGGTATGCGACAGTTGAATGGTGTTTATACCCAGCTCGTCATTTACAATAATATGCAGTAATTGATTTCGGGTTACTGCAAAACTTACTGCATAAATTCTCGAGTGTTACCGTTTTTTGCTGTATCGTTGGACAATAAAAAACCCGCTAAGCTAGTAGACTTGCGGGTTTTTGTACTGCTTTGCATCCTATGGGATGCCAATATGGTGCCTCAGACCGGAATCGAACCGGTACGGTCTCACAACCGCGGGATTTTAAGACCTGGAAATCCCTGGTGTATTTAACAAAATCAATGGCTTGCACTGTTCGCCAAACATCAAAAGCCGGGTAAATCAGTTGTGTACCGCCAAGAAGCAATTTTACAGAGTTGCAAAATCGTTGCAGTTAAAATGACTGATTCGAGCCAAATTAAGAGACTAACATGGTTACCAATCATCATTTTATATGTTCCGTTATGTCGGTTATTATTGACAAATACCGACTTATTGGAACAAAATTACCAGATGGAAAGTAATAACCAAAAAATCTTGGCACTTGCACATACTCATTCGCTGATCCGGCCCTGCGACTTGGAAGCTCAAGGGTTGCCCAGAGTTGCTCTCACAAGGCTGGTACGACAAGGACTGCTCACTAGGATTGGGCGCGGACTGTATTCCATTCCAGACCGATCCGTATCCGAATATGCTTCACTTGCAGAAGTGGCGCGAAAGCATCCGCAGGCCATCGTCTGCCTACTTTCAGCGCTACGCTTCCACGATATCACAACACAGTCGCCATTCGAAGTCTGGTTGGGCATTCCTAATAAAGCCCGCGCCCCCAGAATGGACTATCCGCCACTGCGAATCGTCCGGATTTCAGGCGCCGCATTAATAGAAGGTGTGGAGGAACATAGGGTGGATGGTGTGCCGGTGCGCGTAACGAATATTGCCAGAACTGTAGCCGATTGCTTTAAATACCGCAACAAGATCGGCCTGGAGGTGGCTCTCGAAGCACTGCAAGAGTCCGTGCGTGAAAAAGGGGTTACTATGGATGATCTCTGGCGTTTTGCCACACTGTGCCGGGTTGCTAATGTGATGCGTCCCTATATGGAGAGTCTGCCGTGAGCAAAGCAAACGTGGCGGCCTCAGTCCGGAGCAGATTGCTCAATCACGCCCGCGAGAAAAAACAGGATTTCAATCTGGTACTAACCCGTTACACGATTGAGCGTTTGCTTTATCGAATCAGTATTTCTAAGCATGCAGACCAGTTTCTACTGAAAGGAGCTCTCCTATTTGATCTCTGGTTTGACATTCCTCATCGTCCAACAAGAGATGCTGATTTCCTGGGATTTGGATCGGCCGAACTGCCGAACATCGAAAGGGTCTTCAAGGAAGTCTGCATGATCGATACACCGGATGGTGTCGCGTTTCAATCCAACACAGTTCGGGCTGTCGAAATACGCAAGGAATCTCATTACGCCGGGGTGCGTGTAACCATGCTTGGAGTCATTGATGGTGCTCGCTGTCATGTTCAGGTAGATATTGGCTTTGGAGATGCCGTAACCCCTGGACCAGAAAATGCTGAATACCCCGTTATTCTTCGAGATTTCCCATCGCCGAAGCTAAGAGTTTATCCACGTTACACCGTGGTTGCGGAGAAATTCGAAGCACTTTCGTCCCTGGGTATAGCAAACAGCCGGATGAAGGACTACTTCGATCTTTGGGTGCTGGCATGCCATACCGAATTTGACGGCGAAATTCTCTGTCAAGCGGTTCGGGCGACGTTTGATCGCCGGAAGACAACACTATCGGAGCAAGTTCCTTTCGGTCTCACCCAAGCATTTGCAGAAGACCAGCAAAAGCAAGTGCAGTGGCAGGCGTTCCTTAGAAAAAACAAACTGGAGGCGCTCACGCTGGATGAAGCTTTATCTAAATTAATAGTTTTCATGATGCCGGTAGTCCATGCAGCCAACACAAATAATGCATTTCAGTTTCGGTGGCAAGCAGGCGGCCCCTGGTCGCCGGTAAATCTGAGTTAAAATCCGTTACTAACAGTATTTGCGACATGGATAGCGGAGTATCGCTAATAGTGCTTAAGAGGGCAAAGACTGGTTAGAGAAATCATAGGTCACGCAAGGAAATTTCGGGCATAAAAAACCAGCTGCCCTGCAAAGCTAACTGGTTGATTTATTTATCGATAATTGGTGGGCCGTATGCGATTTGAAAGCACAACCATCACATTAAAAGTGCTCAAGATGTATTGTAACTGATTGTTTTTATTTAATTAACAATGACGCCCGTTGCGGGTAAGTGCAGTACAAAGCAGAACGAATCCCAACAGAAAAACGCAAAATTCACGCATTCCATCCGCAATTGAGGGTAAGGGAAATGCTGTCCGACTGGTACAGCAATACCTTCGACCAAATCGATATCAGTATTCATTGAGAAACTAGCCTGAATAACAACTCCCTCAAACATAAACTGAATCTGCATTGCGTCATATTTTGTCGCTATAGTGTAAGCGCTTAATAAAGCGCGTACTCCCCCTATCTAGCAAAATCAGTATTTTTTAAATTCCAAGGCAACAGGGCTTCAATTTTTTCAACGGTATCGGCATAAGGCAATGCCTTGAGTACATGGGTTAAATAGGCGCAGGGTTCCAAGCCATTGGCTTTTGCTGTTTCAATTAGGCTGTAATGAATCGCGCTGGCCTGTGCGCCTTTTGGAGTATCAGAGAAGAGCCATGCTTTGCGACCCATTACAAAGGGGCGAATGGCGTTTTCAGCAAGAATATTGCTAATGTTCAGCTCCCCATTCGAGCAATACACCATCAGCTTATCCCATTGGTTGCTCATGTAAGTCATGGCCTTGCCCGTTAAACTATCCTTAGGCACTTTGTGTTGATTGTCGTCCAAGTACGCTCTCAGTTTCTTCAAAACCGGCAGGCTTCTTTTGCAGCGTTGCTGGAATCTTTCAGCGGCACTCAGAGTTTTGATTTGCCGCTCAATCATATAGAGTGTATTGATTAAACTCAGCATGTGATCGGCTTTGCTGGCTTTATGCTGCTTGCCTTTCTTGGGTTTGGGCTGCGCATCTTGAGCTTCTTTAAATTTACGGCGCGCATGATCCCAACAACCGAGCTGGATGATATGATTGATAATACAGGCGGCATTGTAAGCGGCATAACCATCGGTTTGCAGATAACCCGAAAAGCCCTCCAGCAAGCGCAACGGCACCTCCTGGCTGCGGGTCGGATCATATTCAAATAACACACTGGGTTGACCAGGCGTGCCGCCCAGCGTCACCCACATGAATTTATCCGAGGTGGCCGGTCGCCCCGGTTCTTTAAGAACCTGCACTCGGGTTTCATCGGCCATGATGATGTTACCAGCCAGTTGATGATCCCGAATAAGGTTAATCAAAGGTTGCAGCGTTCTAGCCAGTGCGATGACCCAGTTGGCCAGTGTGGCTCTTGAGAGTTCGCCGCCATAACGGGCTAAGATGTTTTCCAGCCGATACAGCGGCAAGCCATCGCAGTATTTGTAGATGATTACATTACACATTAAATCAATGCTGCCCATCGCGCCTGGAACAGGATGTTTGGGCAGAGCAGCGGCAATAATACGGCGTTGTGTTTCAGCTTGAGCAGGCTCCAGAAACACCGCTTTTTCCTGCATGTATTCTAAAACCCGCACTTGGGCAGGGATGATGTCTAATTCTTCTTTAACTTTAGTAAAGAAGGTTGTAATTGCACCGGCTTTTTCTTCATCGCTCAGTGTGATAAAGATTTGCTTTCTCGGTAAGTGGCTGGCAAATGGTTTGCGACCAGGTTTTGGCTTAGGTGGATTGGGCTCAGAAGCTTCTGATTCAACGCTCGAATCAACAGCCTCTACTGTGTCAACGGCTGCATCCGTTGCGGCTTCAAGCTCAACCGTGGCCTCGACTTCGGCTTCATCAAATAATGAAGTTTGCCCGGACTGCTCACTTGAGGGCGCAAAGCGTTTGATTTTGGATAAACGCAACGCTTCTTCTAACAACTGTATACGTTGATTGAGCGTAGCAATCACTTCTGATTTAAGCTCAACGGCCTGTGTTAATTCATCCACTCGTTGCGCTTTTTCAAGCAACTCGGCGAGCATCTCGGGCAACAAAATAGCCGAGTGTTCATCGTGTTCTATGCTAGAAAAGTGGGATAAAATCATAGGCTTATTATACCTGAATTCAAGCCAAAAAGCAGGCGTTTTTCCTTAAAAAACAGACTCATAATGCCGATTTTTATGGCCTTTCATCACGCTAATATCGTAGCCATCCAGCAGCCAATTCAATTGCTGTCCCGTTAACGTCAACAATGCCTCTTCACCCTTCGGCCACTTGAACTTATCCTCGACCAAGGTCTTGTAATAAAGCACAAAGCCCGTATTTTCCCAGAACAAGCATTTGATTTTAGTACGCTGCTTATTGGTGAACGCATACAGTCCGCCATCAAACGGATTATGGCCGAGTTCGCACTCAACAATTGCCGCCAACCCGCGATGGGATTTACGAAAATCAATGGCCTGTCGGTAAAGATAAACCTCTGTCAGCTCTAAAGAGGGGCGCATAATGCAAGTCACCGTAACACCTCTATCAATTGCTGAATCAAAGCCATATTATTCTGAGAAATCCCAATCAATTGTGTACCATCCCGGAAGCACAATGACAAACTTGGCGATGAGGGCATGGCGATAGGTGCAGCCACTTGGACACGGGTAAATCCAGTCGCTTTACGTTCAGTGTCAACCGGTTCGCAATCGATCAAAAATTTGCGCTTCCAATAACTCAACTGGTGGGTATGCAGCGCTTGCTGGCGGCAGTAGTTTACTTGGGACAAGCCAGACGCTTGCCATTGCGCGACGTGCCTTTGCCAAAAATCGTGACCGGTCTTGTTTTCTATTGATGCCATTGGTAATCCCCAAAATAATATCGATGGGAAATTCTGACATGGTAGGCTGGGGGGTGGGAATTACGCGGAAAATTGAGCGCTTACTCTGTTTTTTGGAATGGTCGCAGATTAACATGCAAAATAAATTGATGTGGGTGCATGCTGACGAGTCTAAAAACAATAAAATGATTAGGGTTCCGCTTAATGAAGATGCTATCGCGATTCTTAGAAATCAAATTGGCAAGCACCCAAAGCGGGTGTTCACGTACAAAGGTAAGCCAATTGCAAAAGCGGGTACCGAGAATTGGCGAAATATTGTCAGAAGTTTAGGTATTGAAAACTTTTGTTGGCATGGCCTGCGGCATACTTGGGCAAGTTGGCATGTACAAGCCGGAACGCCCTTGCATGTGCTACAGGAATTGGGCGGTTGGTCATGCTATGAAATGGTCTTGCGTTATGCGCATTTAGCACCTGAGCATCTTTCCGCAGATGCGGCTAGAATCTCTGGAATGCTGAATATTGGGAAGGAGAAAGAAAATATTCACCGAATTTCGCAGATCCGGTGATTATGAACTTTTAACAATCGTTGCAAAATCGTTGCAGTCGATTTTGTTACGACATTATAAATTAATCTAACTTATTGATTTAAATGGTGCCTCAGACCGGAATCGAACCGGTACGGTCTCACAACCGCGGGATTTTAAGTCCCGTGCGTCTACCTATTTCGCCACCGAGGCAATCTGGTGAAGATAAACAACTATTTTCGCCAAATTTTGGTCATTTGTCAATGCTGCTAAGCGATTAGCAGCCCAGTAAATCAATTCGTGCTGTCATAGCCGTTAGGGTTGCTTTTTTGCCAGTGCCAAGTGTCGGCCAGCATTTGATCCAGGGTTTTCTCGGCACGCCAGTCCAGTACTTCGGCAGACAAACTGGGATCGGCGTAACAGGCGGCAATGTCGCCTGGACGGCGCGGGGCTATCCGGTAAGGTACGGGTTGCTGGTTGATTTTTTCAAAGGTTTTTACCAGATCGAGCACGCTGTAGCCAGTGCCGGTACCCAGGTTAAAGGCTTCACACAAACCGCTGTCCGGGGCTTGTTTTATCAGGTATTGCAGGGCCTTGATATGGCCAATGGCCAAATCCACCACATGGATATAATCACGCACGCCGGTACCGTCTTTGGTGGGATAATCATCGCCAAACACCGATAATTGTTGCAGCTTGCCAACCGCAACCTGAGCAATATACGGCATCAGATTATTGGGGATGCCGTTGGGGTCTTCGCCGATCAAACCGCTGCTGTGTGCGCCTATCGGGTTGAAATAGCGCAAGATGGCAATTTTCCAGGGCAGGGCATGGCCGTTCAATACATCGGCGGCGGCACTGTCGCGCAAAATGTCTTCAATAAACAGCTTGGTGCGGCCATAGGGATTGGTGGCCTGTAATGGAAAAGTCTCCAGTATTGGTACCGTATGCGGATCACCGTAAACGGTGGCGGAAGAGCTGAACACAAAGTTTTTGACGTTATGCTCGGCCATGCTTTCCAGTAACACCACGCTGCCGGAAATATTATTGTGATAGTAGCTTAGCGGTTTCTGGCAGGATTCACCAACGGCTTTCAGGCCGGCAAAATGGATAACGGCGTCTATGGGATGATTTTTAAAAATTTCAGCCAGGGCTGCCGAGTCGTTGATGTCGGCTTGATAAAACTTGACGGTTTTAGCGGTGATGGTCTCAATGCGGCGGATGGATTCGATCTTGCTGTTGCAGAGATTGTCTATCACTACAACTTCAAAGCCGTTATTCAGCAATTCAACGCAAGTATGGCTACCGATGTAGCCGGCGCCGCCTGTTACCAGAATGGTGTTTTTCATAGTCAAGTTCCATGGTTAACGTTCAAGTATGTCCAAATCGGGCTCATGGCTGACAATATGCGCTATATCGGCATCAGGGATGCGCTGCAGATTGGCAAAATCAAACAGTCCGGTATCCAGCATTTGCGAAGGAGCAATATTTTGCAGGCTGGCAAAAATGGTTTCCAAACGCCCCGGAAACTGTTTATCCCAGCTGGTCAGCATTTGCTTCATGGCTTTACGCTGCAAGTTTTCCTGAGATCCGCACAAATTACAAGGGATGATCGGAAATTTTTTGAAGGCGGCGAAACGATTGATATCCTTTTCCCGGCAATAGGCCAAGGGCCGGATCACAATATTCTGTTTGTCGTCACTTAACAGTTTGGGCGGCATGGCTTTCAGCTTGCCGGCATAAAACATGTTCAGAAAATAGGTTTCCATAATGTCATCGCGATGGTGGCCCAAAGCAATTTTTGTGACATTATTCTGTCTGGCAAAGCCATAGAGGGTGCCGCGCCGCAAGCGTGAACACAGGCTGCAGGTGGTTTTACCTTCAGGGATGATGCGTTTGACGATGCTGTAAGTATCATGTTCGATGATATGAAACGGTACTTGCAGGCTGGTCAGGTATTCCGGCAACACATGCTCTGGAAAACCGGGCTGTTTTTGATCCAGATTAACGGCGATAATCTCAAAATTCACCGGCGCGGTTTTTTGCAGATTCAGCAATACATCCAGTAGCGTATAGGAGTCTTTGCCGCCGGACAGGCAAACCATCACCTTGTCGCCGTCCTCTATCATATTGTAATCGGCAATCGCTTCGCCTACGCAGCGGCGCAGGCGTTTTTGCAATTTGTTGAACTGGGTGCGTGACTTTTGTTCTGACTCTGTCATTGACATGGGGGAGGCAGCCGTAAACAGCAGCGTAGGCCGTTAGCCGTTATAGCGTTGAAAAATCAAGGTCGCATTCGTACCGCCAAAGCCAAAACTATTGGACATCACAGTATTCAGCGTCACATTGTCCTGATACTCGCGGACGATAGGAATGTCGGTGGCGTCAGGATCCAGGTCAAAAATATTGGCCGATGCACTGAGGAAGTTCTCCTGCAGCATCAATAGCGAATAAATGGCCTCATTTACCCCGGCAGCGCCCAAGGCGTGGCCGGTCAACGATTTGGTGGAACTGACCGCAGGCACATGCTGATCGCCAAAAACCTGACGCATGGCTTGCAACTCGCGGGTATCACCTACCGGGGTACTGGTGCCGTGGGCATTGATATAATCAATTTTGCCATCGACAGTAGCCATCGCCTGTTGCATACAACGTACCGCGCCTTCGCCGGAAGGTTGCACCATGTCGTAGCCATCGGAAGTGGCGCCGTAGCCGACCAGTTCCGCATAAATTTTGGCGCCACGGGCTTTGGCATGTTCCAGTTCTTCAATCACCAGCACCCCGCCGCCGCCGGAAATCACAAAACCGTCACGGTTGGCGTCATAAGGCCGGGAAGCCAAAGCCGGGCTATCGTTATACTTGGTGGAAAGCGCGCCCATGGCATCAAACAGCACGGACATGGTCCAGTGCAATTCTTCACCGCCGCCGGCAAAAACGATATCCTGTTTGTTGAGCTGTATCAGTTCCATGGCGTGACCGATACAGTGGGCGCTGGTCGCGCAAGCGGAGCTGATGGTGTAATTAACACCTTTGATTTTAAACGGCGTTGCCAGGCAGGCGGTATTGGTGCTGGACATGGCTCGGGTAACCATATACGGCCCGACTTTTTTAACACCTTTGCTGCGCAGAATGTCGGCAGCATCCACCAGATTAGAGGTGGAAGGCCCGCCGGAACCCATCACCAGACCGGTACGGAAATTGGATATTTCCTGTTCTTGCAAACCGGAATCGGCAATCGCCTGTTCCATAGCCAGATAATTAAAAGCCGCACCGTCACCCATAAAGCGTTTGATCTTGCGGTCTATCACATCATCCAGCTCAAGATTAATCGGTGCGTGGACATGGCTTCTAAAGCCCATTTCCTGATAGACCTCGGCGTGCACAATCCCGGAGTGGCCGGCGCGTAAAGATTCGACCACCTCATCCCGATTATTGCCGATACTGGAGACTATACCCAAACCGGTGACAACCACTCGTTTCATGTCCGCTTCCTAGAAGTCTTGAGTCGATGTAAACAGACCAACCCGCAGATCGGTGGCCTCGTAAATTTTTTTGCCGTCAACTTCCATGACGGCATCGCCGATGCCCATCACCAGTTTGCGCAAAATCACCCGTTTTAAGCTAATCCGGTAAGTTACTTTTTTAGCGGTCGGCAATACCTGTCCGGTAAATTTAACCTCCCCGCACCCTAGCGCACGGCCTTTGCCGGGGCCGCCCAGCCAGCACAAATAAAAACCGATCAATTGCCACATGGCATCCAGACCCAGACAGCCCGGCATCACCGGGTCGCCTTGAAAATGGCAGGCAAAAAACCATAAATCGGGGGTAATATCCAGCTCAGCAATAATCTCACCCTTGCCGTAGAGTCCGCCTTCTTCGGCGATATGGATGATGCGATCCATCATCAACATATTAGGCAGCGGAAGTTGTGCATTGGTTGGCCCGTACAATTCGCCGCGTCCAGACATTAACAACTCTTCGCGTGTGAAACTATGCTGTTTCTCCATTAAATATTTACCTGATAAAAGTGATACAAAAACATCTGGTATTATCTAATAGTCGGCTTAAAAAATCAGCTCAAATTTTATTCTGGATTAACTGCGGTGACTAAGTCCATAGCTTGTAAGGGATTTCTTTGCAGGCGTTGTTGATATATCTGCGCATACAGCATCACAGAAGCCACATAAATCCGGGTTTCCCGATAGGGAATGGTTTCTACCCAGATATCGCCAGGCAAAGCCTGAGTGTTAGGTTGCCAGCGTTTTACCCGGTTTGGCCCGGAATTATAGGCGGCAGCGCTCAATAAATGATTGCCGTGGAACCGCTCCAGTAACTGTTTGTAATAATAGCTGCCATATTTGATATTGAGCAGCGGATTGAACAGGCTGGCATCACCCGCCCAGTTTTCTTTAAGCTGCTGGGCAATCTGTTGTGCGGTGGTGGGCATCAACTGCATCAAACCTTTGGCGCCCACCGGAGAATCCGCCCATTCATCAAACCCGCTTTCCTGGCGGATCAGTCCAAACAGCAGGGCAGGATCCAGTTTTAATTGATTGGCGATATCGGTAATGGCATCGGCATACACCAGCGGAAAGCGTATTTGCATGTCATCCCAGGCATTGGCTTTACCCAGGGTAAAAATCGCCATGGCCGGCCAGTGCCAGCGCTCGGCCAGTTTGGCTGCCACCAGCAGCTCATGATCACGTAAACCGGCCACTGCGTACCACCACTGGCGTTTAGCCTCCGGTTTTCTGTCCAGGGCCAGCAGCTCAGCCGTCACCTGAAACTCCCGGCCTTGTTGCAGCAGGTCAATTTCAGCCGCCGGAATGCTGAGCGGTTTATCATTTAAGGCCAGATTTTGACGTAAATGCTTGGCCGCTAATAAGGCATAAAAGCTGCGATTATTCAGCAATTGCTGGTAAATGGTCTGAGCGGCAGCACTGTCGCCCAGCCCGGCCAAGGCTCTGGCCTGCCAGTATTGCCATTTTTCCTGGCGTCGTTCCGCCTCGGTCAATGCGGCGATGGCCAGGCTGACTTCCTGCCAGTTTTGCTGGTTCAACGCCGCCCGTACCCGCCATTCGCGGGTGGTGTTATCCTGATTGGGCAGTTGCAGCAAGCGCTGATAAGCTTTAGGGTCGCGGTTAAAAGCCAGCTCCAGCGCGATTTGCTTTTCTATGTCAGCGTTCAGGGCATCGGGTATGGCATAGCGATGCCGTTCCGCCTCCCAAACTGCCAGGGCAGGGTATAGAGTCTGGTTTAACCAGAGCTTGATGGTGGAGGCAAACAGCAGATCGGCTTGGGCATAGTTTTGCTTCCAGTCCGCCGCTTCGGCCAGCAAGGCTGGTTGACGATACAATTTTAACCATAACTCGGCCTCGGCTCGTTTCGGCTCGGGCAGCAAGGCTTGCATCGCGGTTGCCACCGGTAAATTATGCGCTTGCCAGGCGGCCACAAACCGCTGCCAGACCAGATCAGGGGTGAATTCAGCGCTGCTGGTATATTTGGCAAATAAGCTGTTACAACTGTCCGGCACGGTTTTGCCGGATAGCCATAATTGCCGGGCGGTTTGCAGTGCGGCGGGTACTTGTTCGTTAAAATACTGGGCCAAGGCAAAATAGCATTGCAATTCGGTATCATCGCCAGGCCGGTAAAACTCCATATACACTACCCATTGCTGATTTTTACCCAATTGCAGCAGCCAGTTATGGCGTAACAGTTTGGCGTAGCGGCTGCTGTCAAAATCGCTGAGAAACTGCCGCACGGCGGATTCCGCATCCAAATGCTTTTTCAGCCATTGGTACTGCAGATAGGGATAGAGCGGATATTCTTTTAAGTCTTGCGCCAGTTTAAAATAGTCGGCATCAGGATTTTCGTTGATGGCGGTTTCGGCCTGCAGAAAAGCCTGGCGCAGCTCAGACAGCCCTGGTTCTGAGGCTCCGACTACCGCGCTTGTCAGTAATAACATCAATACTATTACTCTAAAGCTTAACCACATGCTGACCCCGTTACCAAAATCCTGACGCTATCCACTATACAAGCTGTTTTGCTGATAAGCAGACATTTTATCAGTCAGGCCCGGCTATTGCAGGCATTAGACAGCTTTGCGCAGTACTGTGGTATTAAACAGGCTGTGCAGGCGTCAGGCAACTTTTAAAACAAATCCGGCTCAAAACTGACAATTAATGCAAAATAGTTCCCAAAAATCCGGATTGCCGACCGTATCAGCAACGCCCATAAGTCCTTATAATCTGTGAAATCTAATCTTGCCCCACTTGATCACTTGAAAAAGCCCTTACCAAATTCGGCCGAATTTACTTGGCAATATATTTTTAATATAGCCCGGCAGCACAAAAAACAATTGCTGATTGGTCATCTGCTGGCGGTGCTGGCCACCATGCTCAGTGTGCCGGTGCCGTTGTTGATGCCTTTATTGGTTGATGAAGTGCTGCTCAATCATCCCGGCTTGATGCTGGACACCCTTAATCCACTGGCGCCCCCGGAGTGGCGGCAACCGGCATTTTATATAGCGGCTATTTTAATCGCCAGTCTGCTATTGCGCTTATTTGCCATGATATTCAACGTCATCCAGACCCGGCAGTTTTCCTATATCGCCAAGGATGTGATTTTTAATATGCGCAAGGCTTTAGTCGAGCGTCTACAACATATTTCCATGTCCGAATATGAAAGCCTGGGCAGCGGTACCGTCACCGCCTATCTGGTTACTGATCTGGATACGCTGGATAATTTTATCGGATCCACCATTAATAAATTGCTGGTGGCCTGTCTGACGGTTCTGGGTACCGCCTTGATTCTGCTGTGGATGCATTGGCAACTGGGCTTGTTCATTATTTTCCTCAACCCGGTGGTCATCTATTTTACCCGGGTGATAGGGATGAAGATTAAACACCTCAAGTCCAATGAAAACAAGGCCTATAGCGTGTTTCAACAGGCCTTGAGCGAAACCCTGGAAGCCATCAACCAGATTCGGGCCAGCAACCGTGAACAGCATTATTGCCAGCAACTGATCAGCACCGCCTTGCATGTTAAAAACCACTCGGCCTTATTTGTCTGGAAAAGCGATGCCGCCTCCCGGTTGAGTTTTCTGATTTTTTTGTTTGGCGTCGATATTTTCCGCGCGACAGCCATGCTGATGGTGCTGTATTCCAATCTCACCATCGGCGAAATGCTGGCGGTATTTGGTTACCTGTGGTTCATGATGGCGCCGGTGCAGGAGATACTGGGTATCCAGCAGGCCTTTTATTCAGCCAAAGGTGCTTTGCGCCGAGTCAACGAATTAAACCGCTTACAGCTTGAGCCGGATTATCCGCATCTGGAAAATCCGTTTGCCGGCAAACTCACCGTGGCGGTCAGCGTTAAGGATCTGTATTTCAGTTATAAAGAAGAGCCGGTGTTAAACGGCATCAATTTAACCATCAAAGCGGGTGAAAAAATTGCCCTGGTGGGTGCCAGCGGCGGTGGTAAATCCACCCTGGCGCAAACCATCATTGGTTTATACACGCCCAAACAAGGCATGATTTATTTTGACGGTGTGCCCTTGCCGCGCATCGGTCTGGATGTGGTGCGCGAACATGTCGCCACAGTACTGCAGCACCCGGCTTTGTTGAACGATACCATTCGCGCCAACCTCACTTTGGGCCGGGTAATTGCGGATGCTGATTTATGGTATGCTCTGGAAATAGCCCAGTTAAAGTCGATAGTGGTTGATCTGCCGCAGGGCCTGGATACCGTGGTCGGCAGACAGGGTATGCGTTTATCCGGCGGCCAGCGTCAGCGGCTGGCGATAGCCCGGATGATAGTCAGCAAGCCTTCGGTGGTGATACTGGACGAAGCCACCTCGGCGCTGGACAGCGAAACCGAATACAAATTACATCAAGCCCTGAGTCAGTTTTTGCAAGGCCGCACCACCATTATTATTGCCCACCGCCTCAGCGCCGTTAAGCAGGCCGATCACGTTTATGTGTTCGAGCAAGGCAAAATATGTGAACAGGGCAAGCATGATGAGCTGATCCAGCAGCAAGGCCTGTATGCCAAACTCTACGGAGACTACCAATAATGACCGAAAAATATGATTTGCACTGCCACTCCCAGGCTTCCGACGGGGCATTAAGCCCGGCAGAAGTGGTGGCACGTGCACATCAGCAAGGTGTAACGGTATTGGCGCTGACCGATCACGATACTACCGCCGGTCTGCTTGAAGCCAGACAGGCGGCTGCCGATCTGGGGGTTACCCTGATCAACGGTATCGAACTGTCAGCCACTTATCTGCATCAATGCCTGCATATCGTCGGTTTAAATATCGATCCCGCGCATCCCGTCTTACTGGCCGGTCTGGCTCACCAGCAGCAAATTCGCTCGGCTCGTGCCGAAAAAATTGCTGAAAAACTGGCCCAAAAAAAAATACCCGGTGCCTATGCAGCGGTGCTGCAGGCCGCCGGCTGCGGTGAAATT
Organism: Methylomonas paludis; assembly: GCF_018734325.1. NCBI lineage: Bacteria > Pseudomonadati > Pseudomonadota > Gammaproteobacteria > Methylococcales > Methylococcaceae > Methylomonas > Methylomonas paludis. Next base: position 1,100,871 of record NZ_CP073754.1, read on the forward strand.
ACCCGCAGCCATTTTGCCGATTTTTTGGTGGCCAATCATTATGTCGATAGCCAACAGGATGCGTTTGACAAATATTTAAGCAAAGGCAAGCCGGCTTATGTGCCTACCGTATGGGCCGATCTGACTGACGTGGTGAGCTGGATAACCCAGGCCGGCGGGGTCGCCGTGCTGGCCCATCCGCTGCGCTATAAACTCAGTGCCAAATGGTTGGGCCGAATGCTGAGTGCTTTCAAACAAATGGGCGGGCAGGGCATAGAGGTGGTCACCGGCAGGGCCGGGGCCGATGAAATTCGGCTCAGCCGCCAGTACGCGCTTAAACATCAGCTGCATGCTTCGTTGGGCTCGGATTTTCATGCGCCGGACAGCCCCTGGCTGGAACTGGGCAGACTGGCCCAATTGCCGGAAGGTGTGACACCGGTGTGGCAGTTGTTCTAGCGCTCAGGGCGCAATCATGCCGTTATGCAGATAAGCTTCTTCGTAATTAAACACTATATTGGTGTCCGGTAGTATCAGCGTTTCCTGCTTGCCTTTATAATCCAGCCGTACCAGCATATCCTTGATAATATTGATGCGGGCCGATAATTTATCGTCGGCGCGGACTATAGTCCAGGGCGCCGCCAAATGATGGGTACGGGCTAACATGATATTGCGGGCGGCGCTGTAATCATCCCAATGTTTTTGCGCAGCCTTGTCTATCGGGCTGACTTTCCACTGTTTCAGCGGATCTTTTTCCCGATCTGCCAGCCGTTTTTGCTGTTCTTTTTGACTGATATCCAGATAATACTTCAGCAGTTTAATGCCGGAGCGCACCAGCAATTGTTCAAAATGGGCTACAGTCTCAATAAACTCATGATATTCATCATCACTGCAATAGCCCATTACCCGTTCCACCCCGGCGCGGTTGTACCAGCTACGGTTAAACAGCACCATTTCTTTGGCGGCAGGCAAATGCGGGGTATAGCGCTGAAAATACCAGGTTTTTACGTCTCGATCTGATGGGATGCCCAGGGCCACCACTCTGGTTTCCCTAGGGCTTAAGTGCTGGATGATGCGCTTGATAGTACCGTCTTTGCCGCCGGCATCCCGGCCTTCAAAGATAATCAGAATCTTGTCGTCATGTTTAATGATGTGGTTCTGCAGCTTGACCAGCTCGATCTGTAATTGTCGCAAAATGTGCTTATAGGCCTGTTTTTCCAGCGGATCGGCGGTTCTTTTATTCATATTGCGGCCAGTTACAGTAGTTGCTTGTCATGGATCAGCCGGCACATAGATCTTACCTCTGCCCGATTCAGGGCAGCAGATTAACCTGCACATTAACGATCATGCCCGGCGATATCTTGGTGGGGCCAATAAAGCTGCCGGATACCGGCGGCACTGCTTCCGGGTTGCGGGCCACGGCCACGGCAATATGGCGGTTGCCGGTCAATTCACCGACAGTAGGATCATAACCCTGCCAGCCCAGACAGGGCAAATAGACTTCAGCCCAGGCATGCGTGGAAGCATTGCCCGCTTCGGTGGCAGGGGCGTGCAGATAACCGCTGACGAAACGGCTGGCCAGCCCCATACAACGGCAAGCCTCAATAAACAGGGTGGCATAGTCACGGCAGGAGCCGCTACCCTGTTTTAGGGTCTGCAACGGCGATTGTACGCCGGGTTCTTCGCGAATCTGATAGCGAAACTGTTCATGAATGACCTGATTCAGCTTGGATTGCAGGCATAGGGATTCCATGTCTTCGGCATATAAATCAATCGACTTCAACCATTCCTTAATGACGGCTTGATCCCTGTTGAACACCGGTTTCTGAAAGGCGATCAGATCAATGCGTTCGCTGGCTTCATAGGCAAATGGATGGGGCAGGACATAATCTTCCACACAAAAATCCGGTGGGGCGTCGGCATAATGCTGAATCACCACTTCGCTGGTGATATTCAGCCGGTTGCAGGGTTGCAGAAAATCGACCACGGCCAGTGAGTTATCAAACACATCACGATACCACTTGATTTTATAAGCCGGGCTGATCTCCAGGCGCGATGATTCGATGCGCACATCGTGGCCTTCGCGGGGACGCAACAATAGGCGGTGCTGATTGAGTGTCACCGGGCCGGGAAAAAAATACTCGGTGACATGCCGGATACGTAACCTGTGCATGGACTTAAGTAGGCGGATTTTCCAGTAGTTCGACGCTGACGGCCATATAAGTGGGATAAAGGGCGGGGCCAAACTGGGTAAAAATGGCCACATCAGAGGCATCATGGCCGTAGGCAACAATTACTCTGCCGCCGCGCGGTTCTGCCTGAGTCGGATCAAAGGCGTACCAGCGACCACCCACATAAGCCTCAAACCAGGCATGAAAATCCATAGGCTGCAAACCATACAGATAGCCCACTACCATGCGGGCCGGAATACAAATGGCCCGGCATAAGGCAATACCCAAATGGGCCATATCCCGGCACACGCCTTCGCCGGCCAGATTGACTTCCACAGCGGAAAGCTGGAAATGGGGTGAGTAGGGGTTGAAATTAATGTTGGCGCGTATCCAGTCGTTGAGTGCCGAGACCTGATCATAGCCGGGGGTCAGGCCATAGACGATATCCTGGGCCAGTTCGATAAAGCGGTCGGATTCGCAATAGCGCGAGGGCAGCAGGTAAGTCAGTACCGAATCCGGCAGCGATTGCACTTCATCAAAGGGGGCGCCGGGCGCAGTATCGATCAGCGGGCTGGTATGAATGGCGGCGTGGGTCTGGATGGTAAATTCACCGGGCTGGGCGATGAGCCGCTGGCACAGATTGCCGTAATTATCAGTGTATTCAAACACCGGCACATTGGGCCACAGAGTATAAGACTCTTTGGCTATCCATTGATTGGCGCCACTGCGTGGACGCAACATCAAAATAAACTGAGTGGGTATTGCCACATCAAAGCTAATATCACATTGAGTACGTAACCACATGGTTTATATCCTGGTTTGGCTGATAGGCATACTGGCGGCTGACCCGGAGCTGGGTAGGGCCAGGCCGGCATAAAATTCGTTGACCAAGGTTAGCTGCAATAATTTAAGGACTATCGCGCTACCGCAGCCGGATTGATCAGCTGTCAAAAAATCACTGAATAATTAAAAATTAACATGAAATTTAAGCAAAACGTCCGATATTTTCTGCAGTCATTATACGTTCTTATTGGACCAATGGCAGAATTTTATCCGGCATGGGCTGCTAGACTCAGTAAAACCCCTGGTAGGCCGATTTTAGTCGGTCTAACGGCTTTATTTTGAGTTTTGAGATTGTGTATTACCATATTAGATAATCATTTCGGTTTATAGTGTTTTCATTCGCAATATCTGTTCATTATTATCATTAGCCAAACTAGCGCTCAGAGCAGCAGGTTCTGGCGATGCATTAACTTATCAGAAAAATCAGGAGGCTATATGGCAGTTACAGTCAATAGCAATACGTTAAAAAATGACGATATTAAGGAAGTTGCTTTATATGTGGCTACGCTCATTCAGGATATCCGCTTCGGTTCCGTGGAAGTGGTGGTGCATGATGGCCGGGTAGTGCAAATTGATAAACGTGAACGGTTTCGTTTGAATGATCAAAAAAACAGTGCATGATGGACAATCAATGCGGGTGAGTTGGGTCTCGGTTTGGCAAAAGCGCCGCACAGAAGTTGGTAGCAGTTGGTTAGTTAGTCTAGAATAATCCGGTTAAGGCCGCATAGGCCGCATTTTTATACTTCTTAATATAGAGTCAAATATGAAAAACAAACGCTTGAATTTTGTCTGGGCCATTATGTTAGGGCTAGCCCTGGTCGCTAAAGCCCAGGCTGCAGATATAAATTTGCTGAATGTGTCTTACGATCCCACCCGTGAGTTATACAAAGAATACAACGAAGTATTTGCCAAATACTGGAAAACCAAAACCGGCGACAACCTCACCATCAATCAATCGCATGGCGGCGGCGGTAAACAGGCCAGAGCAGTACTGGACGGTCTGGAAGCCGATGTCGTCACCCTGGCAATTGCCTATGACATCGATCAACTGGCCAGCCGGGGTAAATTGCTGCCGGAGAACTGGCAGACTTTATTACCCAATAACAGCTCGCCTTATAACTCCACGATCGTATTTGTGGTGCGTAAAGGCAATCCGCAAAAAATCAAAGACTGGAATGATTTGATTAAACCCGGCGTCGGCATCGTCACCCCTAACCCTAAAACTTCAGGCGGTGCGCGCTGGAATTATATGGCCGCCTGGGCTTATGCATTAAAAACCAATAATAACAGCGAAGATGCCGCCAAGGATTTTCTCAACAAACTGTTTAAAAACACCTCGGTACTGGATACCGGTGCGCGTGGCTCAACCACCAGCTTTGCCGAACGCGGTATCGGTGATGTGCTGATTACCTGGGAAAACGAAGCCTATCTGGTGTTAAAAGAATTCGGCGCCGACAAATACGAAGTGGTCACCCCCAGCTTCAGCATCCTGGCCGAGCCGCCAGTGGCTGTGGTTGAAACCGTGGCCGCTAAACATGGTAATACCCTGCTGGCTAATGAGTATCTAAAATATTTGTACAGCAAAGAAGGCCAGGACATTATTGCCAAAAACTTTTACCGCCCCATCGACAAAGAAGTGGCGGCAAAATATGCCAAGCAGTTCCCGGCGCTGGAATTGATTACCATCGCTCAACTGGGTGGTTGGACAGCCGCTCAGGCCAAGCACTTTGGCGATGACGGCGTATTTGACACCATTTACGGCAGATAAGCCGGTCTGGTTTTAAGGTCAGGGCTTGCGGCGGCAGGGGTTGCCGCAAGTCCAGATGCGGACTTGGGCAACTGCCTGGTTGGTATTGGTTCAGTTTGAATTTTAGCAAGCTGAACTTTTTCTGCCGCTATGCTATCTTATCGGCATGAACAAAAAACAAACCCAAGAAAAGATTTTACCCAATGTGCTTTTGATGTGTTTCAGCAGGTCATAGGCGAAGCTGAGCCAGAAGAAGATCTAACCGCAAAAAAGCCGATAGTGTAGTGGTCTAATCCCGTAGCGCTTTTTCATTGATTACATATCCTTGCTCAATGAATGTTCGTAGTACCTGATTTGCCCATTTCGGGAATTGAGAAAAAACATGTTGAAGGCTATCCGCAGTATGATTTAATTTCAACGAGCTATGTTGAGCGTCAAAACTTAACCATGCGTATGCACATGCATCGCTTTACACGACTGACAAACGCTTTCAGCAAAAAAGTTGAAAACCACATGCATGCATAAGCCTGTACTTTATATTACAACTCTCTGTACACGACAAAACCTAAAAACCGGCTAAAGAAGATGATCTAAGCTTATGACTTGAAAGCCCATCGCAAATCTGTTTCACTCTCTAATGAGTAAAAAAGGGGGTGAACATGGACTTAAACGATGGGCTTAGAGCGATTTTAAAAGACCATGTGTCTTGGAGCAAGCGCCGTTTAGATTGTTTTATCGGTCTGTTACTGGCGTTAATCCAATCCAGGCACATGAATTTAACGCAATTAGCGGTGAATTTTGGTGGACAGGCGACCTTAAAGTCCCGGTACAGGCGGCTTCAGCGTTTTTTTCAAACCGTTGTTTTTGATTATGACGCCGTGGCGCATCTGATCATGCAGTTGTTTGATTTTAAGGGCCAGTCGTATTATTTGACTCTGGATCGCACTAACTGGAAATGGGGAAAGGCCAATCTGAATATCCTCACCCTGGCGATTGCTTATAAAGGCATGGCGGTGCCGGTGTACTGGTTGGTGTTGAATAAGCAGGGTAACTCCAATCAGCGTGAACGAATCGCCTTATTGCAACGCTTCATCCGGCAGTTTGGTCGGCATGGCATTCAAGGCGTATTGGCTGACCGGGAGTTTATTGGCGATCAGTGGTGGCAATGGTTAACAGACCATACCATTCCGTATTTGATTCGGATGAAAGACAATCAGTTACTGACCAATCGCCGCCACGCCGGAAAGCCCGTTCAAGCCCTATTCCGGGATTTAAAGGCGGGCGAGCAGCGCGTACTGAGGAAAAGACAGCGCATTGGCGATCAGTGGGTTTGGTTGAACGCCTTAAAATTAGAGACCAACGAGCTATTAGTGTTGGCCAGTAACCAGCGCTTGGCTCAGGCGATTCAAGTTTACGGCCAGCGCTGGCAAATTGAAAACCTGTTCCAATGCTTGAAAGGGCGCGGCTTCCATTTAGAAGAGACCCGGCTGACCCGGTATTATCGGATTAAGAAAGTCATGGCGCTCCAAGCCATTGCTTTTTGCTGGGCCCATAAAGTCGGGGAATGGAAACATCGAGCCGTTAAGCCGTTAACCATCAAACAACACGGTCGCCCGGAATGTAGCTTGTTTCGTTATGGGCTAGACGAGCTGAATAACTTTTTGTTGAAAACGGTTAAATCGGCTGATGAGATGCTTCGATTCTGGATTTTGTTTTTATGTCCGCCGACTATGATCGATTATGACCGAAGTCGGTCTGGGAAAATAACCCTCAGAATTTAAGTGGCGCGTTTTGTCGTGTACAGAGATTACAACTATTGCAAAATCCATAAATCGCTTAGAATAGCGCCCGCTATGGCGGCAGGCGTGACAGATACGGTTTGGGAGTTGGACGATATCGTTAAGCTGATTCCAGAAGAAGAACCTAAAAAGCGCGGGCCTTATAAAAAATCATAAAAATAAATTTTTAATTTTTTCTACACTTATACTCGCTGAGAGTACGGATGTTAAAAAAATGAACTGTTCAATAGAATTTTGATCACAGATCGAGTATAAGTTATACCTATAAATTTTTATTTATATAGATAAAAAAGCCTCCTTAGGCGCCGTTATTCGAAGCGTTAACACATGAAAAATAAAGATATTGTAGCTAGATGTTATTTAAAAAAAAATGGTGATATTTGGGTCGGTATCTGTATAGACTTTTGTTTGGCGACTCAAGGCGAATCAATGGAGGAAGCCAAAAAAAAGCTTGAAGAACAGATTTTTTTCTATGTTGAAGAAGCGCTCGAAGATAAAACCTATGGAAATCAACTTCTCAATAGAAAAGCCCCTTTGTCAAGCTTCTTAGCCTATTATTTCATTAGGATAATAAACGCTATAAAATTAACGCATTTTGTTTGTAAAAATACTGCTACTGCATTTAGCGAGGCTATGCCCCTAAGGCTCGCATGAGCGGAGAGAATCCACCGCTAACATGTAAAGAAATAAAGGCAATCATTAGCTATCTAGGGTTTAAACCAGCATCTCAAAGAGGATCGCATGAGCAATGGGTTCTTATTAAAGGAAATTCAAAGCTTAAGGTAACAGTTGATTGTCCTAAATCCCCATTTTCTCATGACCTAATAAAGAGTATGGCTAAGCAGGCTGGATCAAGTCAGAAAGAGTTTTATAGGATATTAAAGCTTCTTTAAGCCATCAACCACGCCGTAGCAAAGTTTTTTAATGCCCGAAAAAAATAATTTCAAACTGAACCACTATCGCCTGGTTTTATCAGTTGGCACAGCCGCATTTAAGCGCTAAAATTCCGCAGTAATCTGCATCATGGGCTTTGCTTATGATGGCAGTCTGCCTAATTTTCGATTTATGTTTAAAATGTCTATGGCCCAGCAAAATCTTCATGACAGCAGCAAAAAGGTAAAAAACATTGCCGCTATTGTCTATCTGTTAGTCCTGGGCTTTCTGGTGGGTGGTTCTTATCTTGATCAGCATAGCGCTGATGCCGCCACCAGTCAGGATCAACAGCCAACACCTCCTTAAATACGGCCTTAGCGCCGGTTTTCGGTATTTGAGCTTGCGGCAAAATTGACATTGCCCGGCAACACCAGTACCTTAAACGCCTTTTTATAGCGTTTTTATCAAACCCTGACACAAGAGCCGTTAATGGAAGAATTTCACCGTATCAGCCGCCTCCCGCCTTATGTTTTCAATATAGTCAACGAACTAAAAGCCAAAGCCCGGGCGGCGGGAGAGGATATTATCGACTTTGGTATGGGCAATCCCGACCAACCTACGCCACCGCATATCGTCCAAAAAATGGTTGAAGTGGCGGAGCGTGGCGATACCCACCGTTATTCGGTATCCAAAGGTATTCCGCGCCTGCGTAAAGCTATTTGCACCTGGTATAAAAATCGTTTTGATGTGGATCTGGATTTTAATACCGAAGCCATTGTCACCATCGGTTCCAAAGAAGGCTTGTCGCATCTGGCGCTGGCGACTTTGGGCCCCGGCGATGTGGTGTTGGTGCCCAATCCTGCCTATCCCATCCACCCTTATGGGGTGGTGATAGCCGGTGCTGATTTACGTCATGTGCCGCTGACCCCAGGTACCGATTTTTTTGAAGAATTGCGCAAAGCCATCGCCGAATGCTGGCCCAAGCCGAAAATGCTGATTCTTAATTTCCCCGGTAATCCCACCTGCCAATGTGTGGAGCTGGATTTTTTTGAAAAAGTGGTGGCGATTTGTAAACAGCATAATATCTGGATCGTGCATGATATTGCTTATGCCGACATCGTGTTTGAAGGTTATGTGGCGCCGTCTATCCTGCAGGTGCCGGGTGCCAAAGATATTGCAGTAGAATTTTTCTCGCTGTCAAAAAGCTATAATATGCCTGGCTGGCGGGTGGGGTTCATGTGTGGCAACCCGACCCTGGTTTCGGCTTTGACCCGCATCAAATCCTATATGGATTACGGTACCTTTACCCCAATTCAGGTGGCAGCGATTACCGCACTGGAAGGGCCGCAGGATTGCGTCAAAGAAATCTGCGAAATGTACCGGGTGCGGCGCGATGTATTGTGCGATGGCCTGAATGCCATGGGCTGGACAGTGGAAAAACCCAAAGCCACCATGTTTGTCTGGGCGCCGATCCCGGAAGCCTACCGACACATGGGTTCCATTGAATTTGCTAAAAAACTGATTATCGATGCCAAAGTGGCCGTATCGCCTGGAATAGGCTTTGGCCAGCATGGTGACGATCATATTCGCTTCAGTCTGATCGAAAACGAGCATCGTACTCGTCAGGCTTTACGCAGCATTCGTAATATGCTGAAAAAGGACAACGTTGTATAATCAACGCAATTTGCTTAAACGCTAGGAGTCGGGTTTGAAGCCGGTAAAAGTGGGAGTGTTAGGGTTGGGAACCGTCGGTGGCGGTACCCTGAATGTGTTACAACGTAACGCTGAGGAAATCGCGCGTCGTGCCGGTCGCGAAATCGTGGTCAGCCGTGCCTCGGCGCGGGATCTGAGCCGGGCCAGAATATGCAGTACCGAAGGCATCGCCCTGACTACCGATCCGTTCGAGATCGTCAACGACCCGGATATCGATGTGGTGGTGGAATTGATCGGTGGTTACGATCTGGCCAAGCGCCTGGTCTTGCTGGCCATTGCCAACGGCAAACATGTGGTCACTGCCAATAAAGCCCTGATTGCCCTGCACGGCAACGAAATTTTTGCCGAAGCCAGTAAAAATGGTGTGATGGTGTTGTTTGAAGCGGCGGTAGCCGGTGGCATCCCCATTATCAAAGCCATCCGCGAAGGCTTGAGCGGCAACCGCATCAAATGGCTGGCCGGCATAATCAACGGTACCAGCAATTTCATCCTCAGCGAAATGCGCGACAAAGGCCGGGATTTTGCCGATGTATTAACCGAAGCCCAAGCCTTGGGTTATGCCGAAGCCGATCCGACTTTTGATGTGGAAGGCATTGATGCCGGCCATAAGCTCACCATTCTGGCTTCTATTGCTTTTGGTATCCCTTTGCAATTTGACAAGGTGTTTACCGAAGGTATTACCCAAATCACCCGTGCCGATGTTGAATATGCCGAAGCGCTGGGTTACCGCATCAAATTACTGGGCATTGCCCGTAATACCGATGCCGGTATCGAATTGCGGGTGCATCCCACTTTGATTCCCAAACGCCGCCTGATCGCCAATGTCGATGGGGTGATGAACGCCGTGCTGGTGTGCGGCGATGCCGTTGGCCCCACTTTATATTATGGTGCCGGTGCCGGTGCCGAACCCACGGCCTCTGCTGTGGTGGCCGATTTGGTTGATGTGGTGCGGGCCATGACCAGCGATCCGGAAAACCGGGTGCCGCATCTGGCTTTTCAGGCCAATGCCATCAGCGATATACCGGTATTGAGCGCAGACAGTTTTAAAACCGCCTATTATTTGCGCCTGACCGCAGAAGACCGGCCCGGCGTACTGGCCGATGTCACCCGGATACTGGCCGCCCATAATATCAGCATAGAAGCCTTGATCCAGAAGGAGCCGCGTTCCGGCGAATCTTCGGTGCCGGTGATCATGCTCACGCAACTGACACTTGAAAAAGAAATGAATGCGGCGATTGCAGAAATCGAGGCCCTGCCTACCGTCAGCGGTAAAATCAATCGCATTCGCCTGGAAACTTTAGGATAAACAATGGCAACTCATACACGTTATACCGGATTAATTGCACATTACCGCGACCGGCTGCCGGTATCGGACAGCACCCGCTTGATCAGCCTGGGTGAAGGCAACACGCCTTTGATACAACTGCAAAATATTCCCCGGGTGATCGGTAAGCAAGTCGATATTTACGTTAAATACGAAGGTCTGAATCCTACCGGTTCTTTTAAAGATCGCGGCATGACTATGGCTGTCACCAAAGCCGTGGAAGCCGGCAGTCAGGCCATTATCTGCGCCTCTACCGGTAATACGTCTGCCGCTGCTGCTGCTTATGCGGTCAGAGCCGGTATTAAAGCTTTTGTGTTAATCCCGGAAGGCAAAATCGCCCTGGGCAAATTGGCGCAAACCCTGATGTACGGTGCGCAAATCATTCAAATCAACGGCAATTTCGATGCCGGCATGGCTTTGGTGAAACAGGTGGCCGATCATGCCCCAGTGACCATTGTTAATTCCATCAATCCATTTCGTCTGGAAGGCCAAAAAACCGCCGCGTTTGAGATTGTCGATGAATTAGGCACGGCGCCGGACTACCACTGTCTGCCGGTTGGCAACGCCGGTAATATCACCGCGTACTGGAAAGGCTATAGCGAATACGCCACCGATAGCGCCACTCATAAAGCGGTTACCAACAAACGCCCGGTCATGTGCGGTTATCAGGCCAGCGGCGCGGCACCGTTTGTGCGCGGCGGCATGGTGGATAATCCGGAAACCATTGCCACTGCCATCCGTATCGGCCATCCGCAATCCTGGGATCTGGCCTGGAACGTGCAAAAAGAATCCGGCGGCTGGTTTGATGCTCTGACCGATGCAGAAATTCTGCATGCCCAAAAATTATTATCGGTACACGAAGGGGTTTTCTGTGAACCGGCTTCTGCAGCTTCACTGGCCGGTCTGTTAAAAGATTTAAATAGCGGTAAAATTCCGGAAGGCAGCAGCATCGTCTGCACCCTGACCGGTAACGGCTTAAAAGACCCGGATACCGCCATCAGCCAATGCCGGGACAGCCAGCCGGTCACCATAGACGCCAGTCTGGATGCCGTGAAAAAAGCCATACTCGATGCCATGTAAACCGCCGCGGCACACGACCATCTATAAGCCGGCACTGCGCCGGCTTTTTTATACCAGGCAACACTCCCGCAGGCTGGCCGGTGAGAATTGGGGCCGGTATTGCCCGGCACATTCAAGGCTTTTAGGTTGATATGTATCTGCAAGGCGTAAAAAAACAGATAGTCCAGCGTAGCGTACCCGGCGGTAAAGCCCTACTCGGCGATATGGATCCGGTATTACAAGCCATTTTCCGCAGCCGCGGAGTCCTGACTGCCGCCGAACTGGACATCGCCTTAAGCCATTTGCCGTCGCCGTGGCTGTTAAGCGGGATGCGCGAAATGGTGGAACTGCTGGTCAGTGCCATAAAACAGCAAAAAGCCATCAGCATTGTCGCCGATTTTGATGCCGATGGCGCCACCAGTTGCGCGCTGGCCATCAAAGGCCTCAGCCTGCTTGGGGCAAAGCCGCCGCAGTTTGTAGTACCTAACCGGTTTGAATATGGTTACGGCCTGACTCCGGAAATTGTCGAGCTGGTCAAACAGCAAAACCCGGATATCATCATTACCGTCGATAACGGCATTTCCAGTCTGGACGGTGTTAAAGCCGCCAAAGCCGCCGGTATCCAGGTATTAATCACCGATCATCATTTGCCCGGCCCGGAATTGCCGGCAGCGGATGCCATTGTTAATCCCAATCTGGACGGTGATAAATTTCCCAGCCGCAATATCGCCGGGGTGGGGGTGATGTTTTATGTACTGATGGCCTTAAGAATCCGCCTGCGCGAATTGCAATGGTTTGAAAAAAACCGTGTTGCTGAACCCAATCTCGGCCAATTGCTGGATTATGTGGCCCTGGGTACGGTTGCCGATGTAGTGGCGCTGGATCATGTTAATCGGATACTGGTGCATCAGGGTTTGTTGAGAATCCGGGCCGGCAAATGCCATACCGGCATCAAAATGTTGACCGAAATTGCCGGCCGCAATTTAGCCAATCTGTATGCCGCCGATCTGGGCTTTGCCCTGGCACCGCGTTTGAACGCAGCCGGGCGCATGAATGATATGAGTTTAGGCATTCAATGCCTGCTTAGCGATGACGAAACAGTGGCCCGCCATATCGCCCAACAGCTGGATGGCCTGAATCAGGATAGAAAGGAAGTCGAAGGCCAGATGAAAACCGAAGCCATGCTGCTGCTGGCCGAAATGAAACAACTGGACGAGAAACATGCTCTGCCCGGGGTTTGCCTGTACGATGCCAGCTGGCATCAGGGCGTGATCGGTATTCTGGCCTCACGCATCAAAGACCGGCTGCATCGGCCGGTGATCGTGTTTGCGCCGGCTGATAACGGTGACATCAAAGGCTCGGCCCGCTCTATCAACGGCGTGCATATCCGTGATGTATTAAGCGAAATCGCCGCCGGTCATCCGCAATTGCTCAGCAAATTCGGTGGTCATGCCATGGCCGCCGGCTTAACCATTAAAATGCATGATTATCCGCATTTTGCCATCCTGTTTGCCGAAACCGTTGCCGCCCATCTGGAACAAGTGGAACTGGAGCAAAAAATCTGCTCGGACGGCGAGCTGGATGAACAGCATCTGAGTCTGGCGTTTGCCGAGCAAATCCAGCAAGCTGCCATTTGGGGTCAGGCCTTTCCGGAGCCATTGTTTAACGGCGTATTTGATGTGATTCAATGCCGTATCGTCGGTCGCCAGCATCTTAAATTTGTGCTGCGTTTACCGTTTAACGGGCTATTACTGGATGCTATTGCTTTTTTTGCCGATCAGCCGGAAAGCTGGCTGGACAGCCGGAAAATAACCGCCGTTTATAAACTTGATATCAATATTTACCGAGGCCAACGCAGCTTGCAATTACAGCTGCAATATCTGGAAAAATGGAGCCGCTAAGCCATGCTTGAAAAACTGCTGCGTTGGCTGAATGAAAATATCGTCTTGGTATTAAGCGGCCTGATGCTGTTGCGGATTGGTTTTCTGTTTGGTAACGGCTTGGGCTTGATTGGTGATGAAAGCTATTACTGGGATTGGTCCCGGCAGCCGGACTGGTGTTATTACAGTAAACCGCCGATGGTGGCCTGGCTGATCGGCCTGTCCACCTGGCTGTTTGGCGACAATACCGTAGCCGTGCGCTTGCCGGCAGTGGTACTGGGTACGGTATTCCTGGCTTATTTTCAGGCGCTTGCCCAGGCCTGTTACGGCAAACGGGCCGCCGCATTCGCGCTGTTGCTAATGCTGGCCACCCCGGATAATGTGGTCGCCAATCTGGTGATGACCATCGATCCGCCGCTGTACTGTTTCTGGATAATCAGCCTGTATTATTTGCATAAAGCCCTGTTTCAGCGCCAAACCAGAGCCTGGCTGTGGGCGGGCTGCGCCGCCGGTTTGGCCTTGCTGAGTAAACAGGTTGCCATCGCCTTGCCGATCATGCTGTTGCTGTTTATTGGCCTGGATCGGCAGCGTTACCACTATTTAAAGCGTGAATTCTGGCTGTATCTGGCCCCCATTATTCTAGCCCTGTTGCCTATCCTGATCTGGAACCACCTGCATGACTGGATCATGTTTGCCCACAGCAAAAGCCATTTTACCGGGAAGCCGGCCGGGGCCGGCACCAGCATCTGGAAATATACCAGAGACTTTTTTGTTTACCAGATACTGCTAATCTCCCCATTGATATTTGGGCTGGTTATCGCCGTCAGTTTAAAAAACCTGACAGCCTATCGGCATCTGGCCGCCCAGGAACAGTTTTTAACGCTAATGGGGCCGGTACTGTTATTGGGGGTATTGGTATTAAGCTTTATCCAAAAAGTCCAGGGTAATTGGCCCATGCCGTTTTACTTTTCGGCTTTGATTTTACTGGCCGGATACTGGCAGCAAGGCCATCGGCAAAAACTGTTTCATTACGCCTTGCTCAGTGCCTATCTGATGGTGGCTGCCACCTACTTATTGCCGGGGATATTGGCGGCATTTGATTTGCAAAACACCAAACTAGACCCCACTAAACGCTTTAAATACTGGCCGCAACTGGCCGAAAATGTCCAACAGGCCAGATTAGCGGTGCCGGGTTTGGAGCAGCGTTTTATGGTTGTGGTTGGCCACCGTAATCTGGCCAGTGAGCTGGCTTTTTATTTGCCGGATCATCCTAAAATGTATCGTTACGGTAATGACGGCGCCATGTCCCAATACGACCTCTGGCCTGGCCCGCAGCAATTTAATGGTGCCAACGGCATGATTTTAAGTTATGGCCTTAAGCAAGTGCCGGAACCGGTCAATACCGCCTTTGGCCATGTCCGCTTTATTGCCGAAATCGCCAATCCTAAAAACCCGCAGATGCCATACTATCTGTTTTGGGGCGAAAACCTGCAACACTGGCCTGTGGCAGCCGGCGGCAAAGCAAATCAAGAGGAATAAGCATGAAATTTTCACAATGGCCCAGAAGCGCCAAGGAATTATTGATTTTAGTGCTGCTGATGCTGGGTACAACCGCCGTATTTTGGTTGACTGATCTGGATATCGATACCGCGGCCAGATTTTATCATCCCGAAGATAAGGTCAACGCCTGGCCATCCCGGCACTGGTGGTTATGGGAAATATTTTTCGACGGCGCATCGCCGGTCATTGTCTCAGCCGCTGTGCTGGCCGTACTGGTGGTGGTGGTGAGTTATTTTCAGCCCAAATTGCAGCGCTGGCGCAGGCAATGCGTGTATGTCCTGCTGGTTATTGCCATAGGGCCTGGTCTGGTGGTCAATCTGGTATTCAAAGACCATTGGGGCCGGCCCAGGCCTACCCACATCCATGAATTTGGTGGTGAATACCAATACATCCCGCCGTTGCAACTGGGCCATACCCCGGACAAATCCTTCGTCTGCGGCCATTGCTCGGTCGGTTACAGCGTCATCGTCCTGTACTTTTTGGCCCAGCATTACAAACTGCTCTATCTGGGCATCACCTTGTTTCTGGCCGGCATGATGGGCTACAGCCGCATGGCCGCCGGCGGCCACTTCTTCTCCGATGTGCTCTGGTCCGGTTATCTGGTGTTTCTGGTGGCTTATCTGCTTTATTATGGCTGGTATTGCCGGGGCGAGACTAGGCGGGATGAAATCGAGTAGGGTAGCCTGGATGTTTTAATGCAGAATCGAGGGGGGCAGGGGAGGCTGCTGATACTGCGATGACAGAGACTATGTTGTTTATTTTATTAAGGTTTTTGAATAATATCCAATAGCTCGATGGGGCTAAAAATTATTAATTCCGAGGTTTTAAAGTCTTTAACATTGCGAGTTACAATGCCTTGAATGCCCGTGTAGTAGCCAGAATAATATAAAACAGCATCTTCAAAATCAGAAAAGTTTGATTGTATCGCTTGTTGCACTATATTTTGATTAACTTCTGCAATTTTAAATATTTTTAGCAATGATATAAGCGCTTTTTTTGAAAAGTGTTTGTCATTTACTCGAGTAATCAAATAGTCTATTGTTGTTATAGTGGTTGCACATAAATAACCTTGAATAATTTTATCTTCGGCTGCACTGAATAAATCAATTGCTGTATCGGCATAAGGCGTACGATTTAATAATACATCAAGGATAATGTTGGTATCAAACATGATTTTCAAAGATATTTTTCCTCTAAATGTCTTTTATAATCAAGTTCATTAATATTGGAATTTTCCATAATACCAATCAACGATTTTGTTAATGGTGGAACTTTCATGAACGATGCTTGCTGTTCTTCCTGCAATAGCTTCTCGATTGCAGTTTGCACAAATAGTTGCACATTATCATGTTGTAAAACCCGTTGTCCCAATTCATCCGGTATTTCTATAGCTAGTTGCATGATATATTCCTGATTTTGGTTTATTAAAAGATCGGTAACTATTCGGCGTAGTCTCAATACAGCATAGCGGAATCGAAGTGTAGGCTTTTAAGTTATTTAACCAAACGGCTTTGTAGCATCATATCGCGTTTTTAGGTGACGGTTCTCGACGCTATTCGGTTTCATCAAGGCTACGGCATTTCGTTTTCAATACAGTGAATAGTTACAAAGATAGCCGGATAAGTTTTACCAAACGTAGCACCCGCCGCTTGGCTATTTTTTCCAATCGGCTGCTGATAGTCAGATTTTCGCCTGGTTTTGCTATCAAGTAGTTAAATGATGCCACTGCTTTTTTGTCATTCTATCAATTGCTTGGATTTGTACAAGTCTATGGAAAATAAAGGCCGACTAGAATGGCACTTAGTTAAGAAACATAATACTAGTGGTACGCCAATTTTATATTGACAGATGAACTTTACCCGATTGGCCACCCAATCTTATTAAGCGCCAATTCTGGAAGCGTATCGTGCGCGATTGATGCGCATCACTGCGTTCAGCACATCCTACCCGTATCCGTCGAAATAAGATTTGGTGGACTACTAGACCAATATGTGACAAAACCATTGGTGTTAAATTTGATGAGGTTCTCAAGGTAATGTAGGTCTAACGCGATTGATGCGCCTTCTGGTGTCGGCACATCCTATAAATTTAACTTGTTGTTATTTAATAAATTATATTAATTAAGTGCTGTTCCTAAGGTGAGCTAAGTTTTAGAATGGCTTGGTATGGACACCGACAGATAAGCACAATCGATAGCGCAGGTTAACTGACGCAATGGTTCCGCTCAGCGTTGGCGTTGGCGCGGGAACTGCATCAAGCTGAAGTTAACGACTCAAATAGCTGAGCCTGCTCACAATCACCCCTAGCCGAGTCCTCATTTTACAAGCTGAGTTTTTAGCGGCTTCTTGATATAATAAGCAACTTTTGTATCCCCCGGATGAGAGAATTGCATGATTCAAGGCAGTATCGTTGCGCTGGTAACTCCTATGACCGAAGCTGGTGCGGTCGATGATGACAGTCTGATCAGACTGGTTGAGTTTCATATCGATCAAGGCACTGATGCCCTGGTTGCAGTCGGCACCACAGGTGAATCAGCTACTCTGGCGGAAGAAGAACATTGCCATGTCATCAAACTGGTGGTGGATACCGTAGCCGGGCGGATTCCGGTTATTGCCGGTACCGGCGCCAATTGCACCCGCGAAGCCATACACCTTACCGGCAAAGCCAAAGCCCTGGGCGCGGATGCCAGTCTGCTGGTTACCCCTTATTACAATAAACCCACTCAGGAAGGCTTGTTTCTGCACTATCAAGCCATTGCTCAGGCGGTTGATATTCCTATTATTCTTTATAATGTGCCGGGCCGCACCGCCTGCGATATGCTGCCGGAAACAGTAGGCCGGCTGGCAAAAATTCCTAATATTATCGGTGTCAAAGAAGCCACCGGCAAACTGGAGCGGATTCGGCAAATCCGTCATTTAAGCGGTGATGATTTTGCCATTTATACCGGGGATGATGCCAGCAGTCTGGAGTTTTGCCTGTTGGGCGGTAACGGTAGTATTACTGTCACCGGTAATGTCGCGCCTAAACTGCTGCACGACATGCTCAGTGCCGCGCTGCAAGGCGACCGCCAGACCGCTGCCGTTCTGGATGCCAAGCTCAGCGCTTTACACCAGCAACTGTTTATTCAGTCCAACCCCATCCCGGTAAAATGGGCTGTGGCAGAAATGGGCTTAATCGGCACAGGTATCCGTTTACCGCTGACCTGGCTGACGCCCGACTGCTACGAACCGGTGCGCAAGGCCATGCGTCAGGCAGGCGTATTAACATCATGATTATCACCAAGCTCAGCCGTGGTCTGGTCGTACTGCTGGTTATGCAGATTTTGCCGGCTTGCACTTACGTCAAAAGCTTATTTCCCGACAAAGAACGGGATTATCAGTTTAGAGCAGAAATACCCGATCTGGTTATCCCTGTGGATTTAAAAACCCGCAGCTTTCTGGATAAATCTGCGCCAAAAGCAGCGCCGCCTGCGCCGACCGTTGTGGCAGCCCGTGAGCCGGTAGCACCGGTGGTCGAAGCGCCGGTCAGCAAAAAGTCGAAGACTAACGACAAACAGGCCAAGTCTGCTGCCAAACAACCGGAAGCCACTCGTCCGGCACCTGCGCCAGCACCAGTCGCCGCTGCTGTGGTAGCAGAAGCCCCAATCACCACCGTCAGTCACGGTGATATCAGCAGCCTGCAGATCGATCAGTCCCAAAATCAGGCCTGGCGGATGGTAGCCAGAGCTTTGGGCCGGCAAAACCTGGAAATTGTGGAGCGAAATATCGACAAGGGCTATTTTTATATCAAATACGATCCGGATCAGCAAAAGCCCCAGGAAAAATCCATGTGGGATGAAGTGAAGGACGTATTTGCCAACGACGAAAGTCACGAACAGGAATACCGGATCAGCTTGCTGGAAATCGCGCCGCAATCCACCGAAGTCACTGTCCAGGATGTTCAGGGTAATACCTTGTCCGATGTTAATGCCACCCATCTGCTTAAATTAATCACCGATGGGATAAATCAGGATGCGGCTCCGTCAACTCAGGATAAACCGGCTGCCCCATAATTGCCGGTTTTGCCTGTTTAGTCCCTCCATTTGCGCAATCGAAAAAAACCACCATGTTAAAAATCCCCGGAACAGCCGCTTTATCCCGTTTTCGTCTGGAAAAATTACTGACTGAACTGCAGGCCATTGCCCCCGGCATTAGCGCAATCAGCGCCCGCTTCCTGCATTTTGTGCAACTTGAAACAGCCTTACAGCCTGAGCAAACCACCATGCTGGAAAGTTTGCTCAACTACGGCGAAGCGGCTGTTGCAGCCGATATTGACGGCGAGAAACTTTGGGTAGTGCCGCGTCTTGGTTCTATCTCACCGTGGTCCAGCAAAGCCAGCGAAATTGCCCAACGTTGCGGTTTAAGCCAGGTGCAGCGCATTGAGCGCGGAATTGAATTTCAGCTTGTCCTGAACGGCACGCCGAACGAGCAAACCCGCTCCGCCATCGCCGCTTTATTGCATGACCGCATGACCCAGCAAGTGGTCACCGATCTGGATCAGCTGGAATTGTTTGCCGAACACGCCGCCCGGCCTCTGCAAAGCGTCAACATCATTGGTCAGGATCAGGAATTTGCCTGTGCCGCGCTGACCCAGGCCAACCGCGAATTGGGTTTGGCCTTATCTGCCGACGAAATTGACTATCTGGCTACCAGCTTTGTTAATTTGGGCCGTAATCCCACCGATGTGGAATTAATGATGTTTGCCCAGGCCAATTCTGAACATTGCCGGCATAAAATCTTTAATGCCAGCTGGACTATAGACGGCGTGGAGCAGGGCAAATCCCTGTTCGGCATGATCCGCAATACTTACCAGCAAAACCCGCAGCAGATCCTGTCGGCCTATTGCGATAACGCCTCGGTAATCAGTGGAGCCAAGGCCCAGGTGTTTATCCGTGATGCAATCAACGAACACAGTTACAGCTATGTGGAAGAAGCCGCGCATATTTTAATGAAGGTGGAAACCCATAACCATCCCACCGCCATTTCCCCGCATCCCGGTGCGGCGACCGGTTCCGGCGGCGAAATCCGCGACGAAGGCGCCACCGGGCGCGGTTCGGCTACCAAAGCCGGCTTAACCGGTTTTAGCGTATCGCATTTAAAAATCCCCGGCTATGCCCAGCCTTGGGAAAACGATAACGGCAAGCCCGAGCGTATCGCCTCGGCGCTGGACATCATGCTGGAAGGCCCTATCGGCGGCGCGGCGTTTAATAACGAATTTGGCCGCCCCAATATCGCCGGTTATTTCCGCAGCTTTGAACAGCCTGCCGAAACCGGTGCCGCCCAGCAGTATCGCGGTTATCACAAACCCATCATGATTGCCGGCGGTATGGGGAATATTCGGCCCATGCTGGTGGAAAAACACCCTATCCCCAGTGGTTCCTTAATTATCGTGCTGGGTGGCCCGGCCATGCTGATTGGCCTGGGTGGTGGTGCTGCTTCTTCGCAAACCTCCGGGGAAAGCTCGGCAGAGCTGGACTTTGCCTCGGTACAGCGCGAAAACCCGGAAATGGAGCGGCGTTGCCAGGAGGTTATCAACCATTGCAACGCTCTGGGCGAGAACACCCCGATTATTTCCATCCACGATGTCGGGGCGGGTGGTTTATCCAATGCCGTGCCGGAAATCATTCACGATTGCAATCGCGGCGGCAAATTTGAACTGCGCAAGGTGCAAAACGCCGATACCAGTCTGTCGCCTATGCAGATTTGGTGTAACGAAGCCCAGGAACGCTATGTGCTGGCCATTAAACCGGAATCATTACCCTTGTTCCAAGCGTTCTGCGAGCGCGAACACTGCCTGTTTGCCGTGATCGGCGAAGCCACCGATGCTGAGCATCTCAGCCTTAGCGATGCCTGGCTGGGCGGCGCACCGGTGGATTTACCCATGAACGTACTGTTTGGCAAACCACCTAAAATGCACCGCGATGTGCAGCGGCTCAGCAAAACCCTGCCCGATCTGCAGTTAGACGGCATAGAACTGGCCGAAGCGGTGAAACGGGTATTGGCTTTCCCGGCCGTGGCCGATAAAAGCTTTTTGATCCACATCGGCGACCGCTCCGTCACCGGTTTGGTGGCTCGCGACCAAATGGTCGGCCCCTGGCAAATCCCGGTGGCTGATGTCGCTGTCACGGCTTCCGGTTTTCAGGCCTATACCGGTGAAGCCATGGCCTTGGGTGAGCGTACCCCGCTGGCGCTGATTGACGGCCCGGCTTCCGGACGCATGGCCATAGGTGAAGCCCTGACCAATCTGGCTGCCGCCAGTATTGCCGATATCAAAGATATTAAACTGTCTGCCAACTGGATGGCAGCCGCCGGTAGTCCCGGTGAAGATGCGGTATTGTTTGATACCGTCAAAGCGGTGGGTATGGAACTCTGTCCGGCATTGGGCTTGGCCATCCCGGTGGGCAAAGATTCGCTGTCCATGCGTACCGTTTGGCAGGACCAAGGCATCGAAAAAACCATGACCGCGCCGCTTTCTCTGATTATCACCGGCTTTGCCCCGGTGCTGGACATCCGCAAAACCCTTACCCCGCAATTACAACCGGTAGCCAGTGAATTATGGTTATTGGATTTGGGGCTGGGTAAAAATCGGTTGGGCGGTTCGGTGTTGGCCCAGGTATACCGGCAATTGGGCTCGGTGGCGCCGGATCTGGACGATGCCGAACTTTTATCAGCATTTTTCGCGGTTGTCCAAAAACACAATGCCCAGGGCGATATTCTGGCTTATCACGATCGCTCCGATGGCGGCGTATTGGCGGCGGTGACAGAAATGCTGTTCGCCGGTCGTCAGGGTGTGGACTTGCAACTGGACGGCTGGGGTGATGACTATCTGGCGGCTTTATTTAATGAAGAATTGGGTGCTGTATTGCAGCTTAGCCCGCAGAATGCGCTGAAAATCAAGCAGAGTTTATCCGGTTCAAAACTGGCCGATGGTTTCTATAAAATTGGTGCCGTCAGCAGCAATCAGCAATTGACCATCAGCGCCCGGCAGCAAATTATTTACCGCGCAGAACGCGCCGAACTGCAACAAATCTGGTCGGAACTTAGCTACCGTATGCAGGCGCTACGCGACAATCCGGATTGCGCTGCCCAACAGTTTGCCCGGATCAGCGACGATCAAGACCCCGGCCTGTCTGCAGTGTTAAGCTTTGACGTGAACGATAATATCACCGCCCGCTTTGCCGGCAGTGCCCGTCCCAAAGTGGCTATCCTGAGAGAGCAGGGCGTCAACGGCCATGTGGAAATGGCGGCGGCGTTCGACCGGGCCGGTTTTCAGGCCATCGACGTGCATATGACCGATATCATAGCCGGTCGGGTCAGTCTGCAGAACTTTACCGGCTTGGCTGCCTGCGGCGGTTTTTCTTATGGTGATGTATTGGGTGCCGGTGGCGGTTGGGCCAAGTCTATCCTGTTCAACCCCCAGGCCCGTGCCGAATTTGCCGGCTTTTTTGCCCGGCCCGACACTTTTGCGCTGGGCGTCTGCAACGGTTGTCAAATGATGTCCGGGCTTAAAGATATTATCCCCGGTGCCGAACACTGGCCGCAGTTTAAACGCAATTTGTCTGAACAGTTTGAAGCGCGGGTGGCCAGAGTTAAAATCCAGGCATCGCCGTCGATTTTCTTTACCGGCATGGCCGGTTCGCTGTTACCGGTAGTGGTTGCGCATGGCGAAGGCCGCGCCGTATTCAGCAGCGATCCCGCCGCCAGTCAGGTGGCTGTCAGCTATGTCGACAACTACGGCGAAACCAGTATCGCCTTCCCGGCCAACCCCAACGGCTCTCCGCAAGGCATCACCGGCCTCACCACCCCGGATGGCCGCTTCACCATCATGATGCCGCACCCGGAACGCTGCTTTAGAACCGTGCAAAACGCCTGGCACCCCGCCGACTGGCAGGAAGATGCCGCCTGGCTGCGCATGTTCAGAAACGCCAGGGTTTGGGTAGGGTAGGGTGTTTTCGCGATAGCATAGTAGGATGCGGTAGACAACGTGCACCGCATCAATCGGGAATGGTGCGATTCGTAAACTCACCCTATTGAAAAATAGGCGCCGTAGATGTCATAAAGTGTCCAAGAACTGGCGCTAATCAAAGTCCCATGGACAGCGTAAGAAAAAGTGTCAACCTCCGAATGTAAATCATTAACCGAGGTCATCCTCTGGGAGGAGCCTCAAACTATCGGAGGTTGACATGCATAACTGTGGCATTGAGCACTTCGTATTTAGGTCTATTGGTTCACGAGATTGAGAATATTTTGTACCAGACAATTTGAAAACAGCAATAATGATATAAATCCGGTCGATTACTTGATGAAATTCTTTTCATAAAAAGTCGCAGCAAGGAAAAAATAGGATTTGGTTTTCAATAAGCACTTGAATAGGTTGGATAAATATGAGAGTTTACACGGCGATTATTGAAAAATGTCACGATACTGGCTTATATGTGGGCTTCATTCCTGGATTTACCGGGGCTCATAGCCAGGCTGAATCATTGGATGAGCTTAATCAAAATCTTCGAGAAGTCATTGAGATGTTACTTGAGGATGGTGAGCCAATACTGGAAGCTGAGTTTGTTGGAACCCAAAATGTCATCGTAGCTTAAGCATGGGAAATATACCTGTTCTTAAGCCCCGCGAAGTTGTCGCTTTGCTTGAAATGCTGGGATTTATAGAAATCCGTCAGCGGGGGTCGCATAAACAATTTCGTCATCCTGACGGTAGGTGTACAACGGTACCGTTTCATGCTGGACCCTCATTTCACCAATTTTACTTCGCCAAATCGCTAAAGATATTGGTTTAACCGTTGAAGAGATGCTTAAATCTCAGGTCTAACCAACGCCCCAGCAGAGTAGGATGGGGTAAACAACGTGCACCGCATCAATCGCGAATGGTGCGATTCGTAAACTCACCCTATTGAAAAATAGGTGCCGTAGCCTCGATGCAGCCTAGCGGAATCGAGGAACATCGCAGCAGATTCACCAAATAACGCGATATGATGCTTCGAAGCGGTCCGCTCAAATCACTTAACAGAGCCCCACGATTCCGCTACGCTGAATAGTTCTCAGTTTTTTGAATTAAGTTGCCCACATGCGGCTAATACATCATCGCCTTTAGCCGTTCTGATTAAAGTGGGGATTTTAAAAGTATCTAAAATGGCTTTAAACGTTTCAATTTTAGCCAAATCCGGACACTGGTAATGTGATCCAGGGAATGAGTTAAAAGGAATCAAGTTGATATAAGCACTTTTACCCGCCAGTAGCGCACCCAATTTTTGGGCATCATCGGCAGAATCATTAAAATCTTTTATCAGAATATATTCATAAGTAATAAATTGCTTTTTATTTAAAGGTATCTGGTCGATATAGCTTAATACCTCCGCTAGCGGATATTTTTTATTAATGGGTATCAGTTCATTGCGCTTTTCTGTAAAAGGTGAATGCAGCGATAAGGCCAGGTTCACGCCAGGAATTTCCTGGCTCCATCTTTTAAGCCCCGGAATATAACCAGCTGTGGAAATAGTAATTTTTTGCACGCCAACTGACGTGCCGTGTTGGGATAAAAAAATCTCACAGGCTTTTTTAACGGCATCAAAATTATGTAAAGGTTCGCCTTGCCCCATAAACACAATATTTAAAATCCGCTCTTCTCCAGGCCGATTGCTGGCTAACCAGCGCCAGGCCTGCAGAAACTGGCCGACAATTTCACTGGTGGTCAAATTTCTTTTTAGGCCTTGTTCTCCGGTAAAACAAAAAGAACAATTCATGGCACAGCCAACCTGTGATGAAAGACAAATAGAATATTTATTGTTAAACGGAATAAGCACCGTTTCAACTTTATGCTGGTCTTTAAACTTAAAAACAAATTTTACGGTGCGATCTTTTGTGGACTCATAAACCGTATCAATTTCCGGCAGAGAAAAGTCGAAATTTTCGGCAAAAAAGGCCAAAGAGCCTTTGGCAAGTTTATCCACACATTGAGTATCTGCTTTTTTCTTATAATGCCAGTTAAACAGCACGGTCGCGGCAGAATGATTTAAATTATTTTCATTTATGATCGTTGCTAAATCAGCATAATTTAAGTCATAAAAGGATGGTTTCAAGAAGTTTCTCCTGGGT
Organism: Methylomonas paludis; assembly: GCF_018734325.1. Classification (NCBI taxonomy): domain Bacteria; kingdom Pseudomonadati; phylum Pseudomonadota; class Gammaproteobacteria; order Methylococcales; family Methylococcaceae; genus Methylomonas; species Methylomonas paludis. Next base: position 1,125,960 of record NZ_CP073754.1, read on the forward strand.
ATTTTACCCATGCCATTTAGATTGAAATATTGGGATTTGTAAGGCCATAGGTGGTGACAACCGGGCGGGGGCATTCATCTATCGCCTAAAGCCTAATTCATGAGGCTATATTTGCGTTAATAGTTGATACTCTAGTGGTCAAGTTTTTTAGCCACAAAATTGGTGCAAGTGTAACCAAAATTTTGGGTTTGGTGTTGACGAATAAGGCTTTATGATGCGGTTCGTTCCTCACCACATCCTACCGGGCTGCTTTAGATCCTATTCCGATCATTGATGCCGCAAAAAGCTGTAGGGTGGGCACACGCTTTTTGTGCCCCATACGCATCAACTTAGTATAAATTAGGCGAAATATACTGTTTAACCATATGATAAAATAGATATTATTTACTTGTAAACTAATATTCGAAATGGAAATTTTTTTAGGCTGGCGCAAACCCTGCAGTTTGTTCTGACCACTAAGTCTAACGAACTCGCCAAAGAGGGATTCATCAAACGCCAGCGTAAAATCACGGGGTCTAATTTTGTGAAAACGTTGATCTTTGGTTGGATGCAGTACTTCACACCGTCAGTCGAAGGCTTGGCTAGAGCCGGCTATACTCATGGATTAAAGATCAGCGCTCAGGGGTTGGACAAGCGCTTCACCCAAGAGGCTTGCGAATTGATGAAACGTGTTTTGGAAACAGCTCTTGCCCAAGTTGTGACTGCGAGTGTGCAAGTGGACGCTGGTATTTTAAAACCCTTTCCGGCCATTTATCTTGCGGATTGCAGCACCGTTGCTTTACCCACTGAATTGGAGACGATTTGGCCCGGGGTCGGCGGTTCCGAGAATGCGAGCAAAGCTGCCATTAAGGTTGATACGAACTTGGAAATAAAAACCGGGCAAATCCATTTTAACTTGTTGCCGGGCCGCCATTCGGACAGCCGTAGCCCTGTCGCCGAGTCTGTTTACGAAAAAGGGAGTCTACGCATACAAGATTTGGGCTATTTCAATCTAGGACGCATGAAACAACAGGCTGAACGAGGTGAATATTGGATTTCTCGCCTGCAACCCGGTACGCAAGTTTTTTCAATGGCCGGTGACCCGATAAACTTGAGTAGTCACTGTCTAAACTTACTCAAACAAGGACTGATGCGAAATGAAATCGCGGTCAAAGTGGGCGTCAAGGAACAATTGACTGTACGAATGCTATTCTGGAAATTACCGGCGGAAGAGGCGGGTCGGCGACGGGCAAAAATGCTGAATAACGGCAGAAAGCACAGCAGAATGCCTAGCGAAGCGAACCTTGCCGGGTGTGATTGGAATATACTGATCACCAATGTCGAACCTGAAAAACTTAACCATGAAGACTGTTTTGTCATGTACGGTGTTCGTTGGCAAATTGAGCTGATTTTTAAATTGTGGAAATCCCATAGCGGCCTAGGACATTCGCGCAGTGAAAAACCGGAGCGTATACTCTGTGAAATCTATGCCAAATTACTAGCGATCATCTTTCAGCACTGGATTGTGTTGACCGGACTCTGGCAAAAGCCTGATCGTAGTCTAGTCAAAGGCAATCAAATGATTAAGGAGCAATCATCGGGTTTAGCCAAATGCATGAATGATCTGGAAACATTGGCTAACTTTCTAAAAGAACTGGCGGACAGGTTCGATCATGGCTGTTCAATGAATAAGCGAAAGAAAACGCTAAACACCTGTCAACGGATAGAACTTAGGTGCGCTTATGCATAAAGGGGGACGAGCACAGATCAAACGCATAGCGGGATTGAAAGGATGTAATTCATCAGCATTTATAACATACTAATAAATAACGATTGTTTTTTAAAGTTGATGCGTATGGGGCACACGCTTTTTGTGCCCACGCGTAAATAGGCGTAAATCGTAAATAGGGAACAGACCCAACGCTGTTCACTTAAGAGATTTTTTGAATAAAATCGAATAAGCTTATCAATTTCATCCTGAAATAGGTAAGCAACATGGCAGGCAAATTAATGGCGTTAGCCGATCCCGTTCGAATTGCGGATTATCTAAGTTTGGGGCTGTTAGCGCGCTTAGTTCCGCCATCTATGGTAGAGGATGCCTTAATTCAGCATGGCAAACAGAGTCGCCGCCAGCGGGATTTACCGGCGCATGCAGTCGCTTATTATGTTGTAGCGCTCCCCCTGTATCATGGAATCAACATTGAGGAAGTTCTGCGTGTGGTCACAGAAGGTATGGAATATATGGGAGCAAAATATATCCGTCGTGAAGTGGGCAAATCGGTGATTAGCGCCGCTCGAACACGATTGGGTGCTGAGGTCATGCAAACCCTAGCCGACCAAGCATTAAAGCCCTTAGCAACGGAAGCCTTATCGAACTCTGTCGCAAATACAAGCCTCACCACAAACGAAAAAGAAACATACGGAGCTACCCGATGCAGCCATGACCGTTCGAGTGATTGATTACCGACTCCCTGGCGGAAATTGTCAATGTAGTTGTCGCCTCGACGTTTAAATCTTAAGCGGCATTTTTGTTCTGAGTTGTCTCCTCTGTATTAGGTTTACTGTTAGTCACTGGCTTATCAGGATTAAGGTGGACTGCTTGGATGCAATCCCAATTCCGCGTGTTACCAGTCCATCGCTTCGGGTTTCGATCACGGGCAGCCTCATAAACGGCTTTACGCTTAACCAGTAGGCCTTGATCTAAGCCTTCATGGCGTTGCGCTGGCGTGACAAACCGGATGGCGCTGTGGCGATGCTCGTGGTTGTACCATTCCACCAGTCTCGTTACCCAGTCACGAGCATCCGTCACCTTTGCAAACGGCTTTAACGGATAGTTTGGCCGGTATTTTAAGGTCTTAAAGAGCGATTCTGAGTAAGGATTGTCGTTGCTAACCGAAGGCCGACTTAACGAGGGCATGACACCGAGTTGTTGCAAGGTTGCCAGCATGGTAGCGCCTTTCATGGGGCTACCGTTATCAGAGTGCAGTATCAGCTGTTTGGGCTGTATCCCCTCACGATGGCACAGGTCACGTAACAATTCGCCTGCCAAGGTACTGCTTTCCTCTTCAAACACCTGCCAACCCACGATCTTTCGGCTGAAAATATCCACAAACAGGTAAAGATAGAAAAACTGTCCACGGATTGCTGATGGCAGATAGGTAATATCCCAGCTATAAAGTTGGTTAGGTACGGTGGCACAGAGGGCACGCGGTTTAGTGCGGGATTGAGCAGGGCGTTCACTGCGACGGTGTGCCAATTGGTTTTCTGCTCGCAGTACGCGATAGAATGTCGATTCAGAAGCCAGATAGCGGCCTTGATCGGCCAGCCGAGGTACGATCTGACTCGGCGGCAGATGCCCAAATTCATCGGAATTGGCAACAGCCAACACCTCGGCTCGCTCCATGACGGTAAGCTTATGCGGCGGTTGATATTCACGTAATGGACGTTGATCACAATGAACGGTCTCACCGGTCTGCCAGCGCTGCAAGGTGCGTTCGCTTAAACCCAGCACTTCACAAGCTTGGGCTTGCCGCGCACCCGCTATTATCGATTCATTCAGTAAAACAATTACTTGCTTGCGCTCTTCGTGGGCAGTCATTCGACCTCTCCCCCCAAGAGCGCTCGGAACTTTTTTTGCAGAACCAACAGCGCGGCGGCTTCTGCTAAGGCTTTGTCTTTGCGTAACAACTCTCGCTCCAGGGTATGAATTTCCGCTTTTAGGGTATGCACTTCACCTTTTTCAGATACGCCACCCTGACGACAGAATTCAGCTTTCCACTGCTCAAGCTGATGAACGAATAACCCTTGTTCACGGCACCAGGCATTCAAGTCTTCCCCGTTCAAGCCATAAGATTTCTGTAACGCTGAGAGACGTTCTTCAGGACGCCAATCATCAGGGCGTTTCGATTTCGACGGTAGATCTCGGGAGTTATGCAATTTAGCTTTTTTCATCCATGTTTTTAGGGTTTGCCAGCAAACGTTCAAGTCCTTCGCAATATCCTGAATCGATTGGTCGTTTCCACGGTTGTAAACTTTTCTCAGAGCTTGCTCTTTGAAGTCTTCAGAATACCTTGTATATGTTTTCATCTCTAATCTCAAATTTTATTGGCTTTAAAAATTTGAGACGACAACTAGTCTGACGCGGGGGGCTGGTGTTCCAGATTCAGAATCAGTTTACCGGCTCATCACAAATTTACTTGACCCCATCGAATATCCAGCAGAGGAACTGGCCAGTCTGTATCAATCAAGATGGCAAATTGAAACCACTTTCAACGAAATGAAAACAACCCTGAAAGGTGCTGATAGAGTGTTACGCAGCAAAACGCCTGAATTAGTCAAACAAGAGTTTTGGGGATTGCTTCTCGCGCATCACATCGTACGCAAAGTAATATTGGAAACCGCATTAGTACATGAGCAAGAACCTGATTACCTGAGTTTTAAAAATAGCTTATCCATTATCCGAAGGAAACTGCCCCATAGCGGGGCATTCCCCCCTAATCAATTCCAGGATTGGTGGTCGAAAATGATTGAGCAGGTGGCATCAGGTCTGATTACAAGTTGCAGAGGGCGATCAAATCCTCGTTGTGTTAAACGACGAACCAAACAACATCTGCCTCGACAGAGAAATGAAGCTCTTAATCAATGTTATAACTGGAAAATTGAAATCGTAAAGTGAACAGCATTGGGTCTGTCCCCTTTTTTTGCCTTTTTTGAAAGCCCAGGTACAGCGCTTTTTTTAAGTTGGATTTTATGCACACATTTTGCTGTAAATTTAACCGGAATTTTGAGCTTGGTGTTGACGAATAAGGCTTTATGATGCGGTTCGTTCCTCACCACATCCTACCGGGCTACAGCCATACCTATAGCATTATGAAGTTATTTCACTTTACTAAAAAAGAGTTTGCGCTCTTGGCGATACGTGATCAGCGGCTTAAGGTTGCGCAGATTGATAAGCTTAACGATCCGTTTGAGTTTCGCCCATATCTACATCCAGATGAAAATGAAATAGATATGTTCAATAGATTTAAACAATGGGTTAGTGAACGAACTGGGATACTTTGCTTCTCTAGGAAGTCGGATAATCCTGTGCAATGGGCTCATTATGGTGATAGTCATCAAGGCGTAGCGTTAGAGTTTTGCGTTAATGACGACAACGTTTGTGAAGTGAAATACTCGTGCGAGCCGGTACGAATTGATCTTAAAAAAGGGCGTCAGGATGGGGGGTTTTTAGATAAAGATTACGGGGATATATTATTGGAATTGGCAACTACGAAGTGGGAGCAATGGCAGTACGAAAATGAGGTCAGAGTTTTCTGTCCTTTTAATGAGTGCCAAAAAGTAGATGATCTATGGTACGAATCTTTCGGGGCGAATATGACTCTCGTTGGTATAGTCATTGGTTATAATTGCCACCTAACGGATGAAGTGATTAAGAGTAACTTACCACCTAATTACCAAATATCTGTTACGCGTGTAGAACTGGATTTCAGTTCTTTCAAGGTAGTCGAGACTCAGAAGTATACTATCAAAGACCCTGGACAAGCGGCCAAACCGAGCCAAAACGCTCAAGCAACTTAATGAAGCAGCGAAGTATGATACATGGTTACAACAAGCCAATGAGCAAAACTTGGGGGCTTGTCTTTATATGCAGCTATGAAAAATTTACACTAAATATCATTCTTATCTGATATTATCTCTAAGGCTATTGTTTTTTATAGGATATTTAATAATTGCGGATATATCTATCAATGAACCATAAGTAACGGAGAATTGATCATGAACCCAAGATGTTTAGATATAAATCAGCCCGGTGGCTTGGGTGTATGCTTTGCCGCTTTTATGGCCACGGGTATAGGCGGCATTTGCGCTATTGGCCTAAAAGGCGGGCAAAAAAAGCCTTGCATGAAGACCGTTATTGCAGAAGGCCGCGCTAGGCGGCTAAGCAGTGACTGGGGGATTCCCTTAGTCTTGTTGTTGTGTCTGGGTATTTTGTACCAACCAAACGCATATGCTGAAGCTGCATCGGACACCGTGGCTGCCGACTCTTCTGCAGTCAAGAACAGCTATCAGCCCGCTTCGATCCTTGCTCTGCCGGAATTGCAGTGCAAACTGTATCCGACCGGGGGCGATCCAGCTTCTGAAGGCGTCCCTGTATATACTGATGATGATGGTTATGCCAGGTTTTATGCGGTGCGGGCGACTACCAGCGGCGCGGTGCGGTCCTTGATTTTGGATTGCACAGACCCGGCCGGTAAACCAAGCACATATTCTGTTGACTTAACCGCTGAAAATACCTTTGCGCCGCGCCCGGTCAATCTCGCCAAAGAGCGCGGCACTGACCGTCCGGCATTGCAAGATGACCCGCTCAGTTATACTCAGTCCGAACTGATCGAGTCCGGTTACGGCCTTAGGCCAGATCCGGGAGATACCGCAGCCTATGCCCGTTGGTTGGCATCCGCTACCAAATCAGGGCGCATGTTGGAGGCCAAACGTCCCAGTCTGCATGATTACACAGTCACCTCAAGTCAGGCGCCAGCCTGGGTCGGCAGCGTACTGACCGGCAAACCAAACTACATTTCTACCGATGCAAACTTTAATGTTCCCACCGCGCACCCCGGCGGAGACCAGACTACCAAAACGGAAATCGCCATTTGGAATGGTTTGGGCGGATTCGGCACGGGTTCCGGGCTGATTCAGGGCGGAGTGAACCTATATACAACCCCCACCGCTGCCAGCTACGGCAGCTGGCGGGAATATTGTTGCGGCAACGCTGACAGCAATGGCTACGGTGGCGCTTTTGTACCCAAGCCCGGTGATGAGATATTTTCGCAAGAGTGGTATTGTGATGCGAAGGGCAACCTCAATCTCAACGGAGGCTATGGCTGCACCTACCTTCATGATCTGACTTCCGGTGCGATCCTGAGTTGTACTTTAGCTGCCGGCAAGCCCTGTTGGTCGGTAAAGGCGCTCCCCCTCTGCTCGGCCAGCCCCAAAACGGCCAATTGCATGACAATAGGTCGTGCCGCGGAATTTGTGATTGAGAACCAAAGTCCTCAAGTATCAAGTACGTCAACGGCATTCACGGATTTTACCCCACAAGTGACTATGACCGGTTCAGCCTATAGCTCGCAGACCAATAAATATTCACAAACGGTCAATAATGATTCTACGGTCTCTTTATTGACCGACTTCACCAAGACCACGACTCACATTGTCGTTACTCTTGGCTCAGCCGCCCAGACCAATTTCAGCATTGAGCCGGGTGAGACTTCCTATCCGCTATACTGCCAGGGTCGACTTATTACCAGTACGGCACCGACACCTTTGACACCGTTCAAATGGTCAAGCAGGAGCGCCCACGCGGTAGCTCCAGGCCCTGGCCAATGTGCGTGGGCCGATCGTGTGCCTCAGGGGGCGGAGATAAACAAATCCGGCGGTAACCTGATTTCCGGGTATCTTAATCAGGTTGCCAATTTGCCTGCCGGAAAATATGCCGAGATTGGTGTTTACAGAGACACCAACGCCGACAATGATTTGGTGGTTACAAAAATCGTCGGTATTGTAAAACCTCCGTTTTCCTCCAGCACCACATTGCCGTAATACCACGGCTGGTGATGGGAATTATGTGGTGGTTCTAAATGCGGTAATTTAGCCTAAGGTAAATGACGGTCTTTGATATCAGTTGCTCGAAGTTTTGGTGGATTGCCTAACGGCAAATCCACCTTTAGCTGATATGCCTTTGGGCTTTTTAATTTGACCAAATCGCAACTGCTCAATATGCTGGAGATGCGTTGTTTTTGTCACAAGTGAACTTTTCTTGCAATACAGGGTAGAGCATAGAAGGCTCTAAAGTGTGTATTCCAGTCAAAAAATGACTTTTTCCTATAGCTCTAAGCCCCCGCCAAGTCCATAATATCTCGATTTCGTTGCGTAAAAACCGCCATGAGTCTTCGTTACCAGATTATTGTTCGCATTTTGCTGTCCGCCCTGTGCATTTTGCTGCTGGGTGGGGCGATAGGCATCTGGCAGGCGCGTCAGGCTGTGCAGAAAGAAGTTGATTCTTCGGTGCATCTGGCCTTGCAGCTGATCAGCCTGAGTCTGGCCGATCAGGCCGGGGCGTATCAACTGGATGATTTAGCCCGTTTAAGTGCGTTGCAACAAACCCGCCATCTTAGTATTCATTTACAAAAACCGGATGGGGAAAGTCTGCATTTTCCCGGTGAAAGCCAGCCCAGCCACCCGGAAAAAATGCCGCCGGCCTGGTTTGTGCGCTGGGTTAGCGGCGATTATCCGCAAGTGACTCATCAGCTTAAAACCCGTGACGGCCAAATGCTCAGCCTGATTATTGAGCCGCAGCCGCTGGATGAGATTACCGAAGTCTGGGAAGAGAGTCTGGGCTTTTTCGGTTCCATCACTTTATTGACCCTGCTGACTTTTCTGGCGGTTAATCTGGTGCTCAACAAATCCTTAACCGCCATCAGCGGTATCGTGGCGGCCTTACGCGCCATCGAAACCGGCCAATACCAGCAGCAATTGCCGCGCTTTATCACCCAGGAGTTTGACAGTATCGCCAAAGCCGTCAATCATTTGATGGCCGAATTGGAAAAAGCCCGCCAGGAAAACCGGGAGCTGGCCCAGCATTCTTTGGCGATTCAGGAAGAGGAACGCCTGCGCCTGTCGCAGGAGTTGCATGATGAATTTGGCCAGTCCCTTACCGCGATTAAAGTCATGGCTGTGACTGCCCAGCACCAAAACGCCGATATTACCAAAATCGGCCCGGCTATCAGCGATATTTGTGATCATTTGTTGGCTGAAGTGCGGGCTCTGATGCAGCAGCTGCACCCGCTGGTGTTAACCGATCTGGGGCTGAAAGCCGCACTGGAGGACATGATCAGCCACTGGTCGGAACGTCATCCCGGTCTTCATTTACAGCTTAATTGCAGTGATAGCGTGGATAAACTGGATAAAACCATGAGTATTCAGGTGTTCCGCGTTATTCAGGAATGCCTGACCAATGTGATTCGTCATGCTCAGGCCAGCCGGGTGCAGATTGATTTGCAGCTTTTGCAGCATAAACTGCAGCTTAAAGTGCAGGACAATGGTATGGGTTGCGATTTATCCGCTCTCAGCAAAGGTTTTGGCCTGCTGGGCATGAAAGAGCGCATCAAATCGCTGGATGGCAACTTCCGGCTGGAATCGCAACCGGCCGCCGGTTTCAGTGTTATTGCCCAAATACCGCTGTCATGAGTATGCCGATTAAAATTTTGCTGGTTGATGATCACGTGGTGGTGCGGGCCGGCTTCCGCATGTTACTGGCGACTGATGAGCAAATGCAGGTGGTGGGCGAGGCCGGTCGCGGTGAACAGGCCATCCAGCTGTATCAGGAATTGCAGCCGGACATCCTGGTGATGGATTTATCCATGCCCGGTATCGGCGGCCTGGAAACCATCCGCCGTGTCATTCAGCGCCATGCTCAGGCCCGGATTCTGGTTTTTAGTGTGCATCATGAACAGGTGTATGTGCAGCGCGCGCTGCAGGCCGGCGCCCGTGGTTATATTACCAAAAACACCGCGCCGGATACGCTGTCCAAAGCCATCCAGCAGATTATGCTGGGCAAATCTTATGTTGAACCGGGTTTGATCAAACCCAGGCCGGATGATATGCCGCACAGCGACTATAACGCCGTTATTGCCCAGTTTACCCCACGGGAGTTTGATGTGTTCAGCCTGCTGGCGCAAGGCTTAACCGTACACAAAATTGCCGACCAACTGTGTTTGGGCCAGAAAACGGTTGCCAATTACGCCACTCAGGTTAAAAAGAAATTGCAGGTGGAAACCACTACAGAATTGGCACATCTAGCGGTTAACCTGGGTATCAAAGTTCAGTAATACAAAAAAAAGCCGCGACACACGGTGCCGCGGCTTTTTTAGCCATCAGAAGCTGATCCAGGCGGCCACCTAATAAGGTCGCGACCGGTCAAACAGCTTTAGATAATGGTTACTTCTTCAGCTTGTGGGCCTTTAGGACCGCGACCCAGTTTAAACTGTACGCGTTGACCTTCATCCAAAGTGCGGTAGCTGTTGTTAGGGTTCAGAATGTTTTTGAAATGTACGAATACATCTGGACCTTGTTTTTGTTCGATAAAGCCGAAGCCTTTGTCAGAGTTAAACCATTTGACGGTGCCGGTTACCATTGTAGTAGACATGAGATAAGTCCTGTAAAAATTTTAGATATAAAAGCCTTAAAAAGCTAAGGCGGGTAGAGCTGGTAAATGTGGAAATTACTTAATGAAAAACACAGGACGAAGAACTAAAGACGAGACGTCGAAATGATAAACAGTGGTAAATCGTATTTTCTAGCTGGAACCCATTGTAGGCTCATCAGCTGCATTGTCAATGTTTTTCGTATAAAAATTATGGATTTATGTTATTTAGCTGCTAAAACAGACACCTAGCCCACCCAAGCCGCAATATCCCTGCGGATTTTTGGCCAGATATTGCTGATGTTCATCCTCTGCATAGTAAAACGGCATCGCTTCCAGGATTTCTGTGGTGATTTCGCCAAACCCGGCAGTATCCAAACGGCTTTGATATTGCTGCTTGCTCAGATCCGCACCTTGCTGCTGAGCATCGTTATCGGTGTAAATGGCAGAACGGTATTGGCTGCCGATATCATTACCCTGGCGCATACCTTGAGTGGGATTATGTGATTCCCAGAACACCGCCAATAATTCCTGGTAAGAAATCTGCACCGGATCAAAAATCACCAGCACCGCCTCGGTATGGCCGGTCAGGCCGGTACAAACTTCGTCATAAGTGGGGTTGGGGGTAAACCCGCCGGCATAGCCCACGGCGGTACTATACACGCCCGGCAGTTGCCAGAATTTGCGCTCAGCACCCCAAAAACAGCCCAAGCCAAACACCGCCTGATCCAGATGAGCAGGGAAGGGCGGCACTATAGTCCGGCCCGAAACAAAATGTTTAGTTACCGTTAGAATCGAATGATTCCGGCCCGGTAGCGCTTCCTCGGCAGTGGGTAAGCGGGTTTTTTTAAAGAGAAAACTCATAAACACGGCTCCAGAGTCGAATGATGGGTGGCAAGGGATTATAATCTGCCTAAACTGAAATCGTTCAGCCCTAATCAGCAAGCAGCATACCCGCTTGCCGGTTAAATTGCAGCAAATTCCGTTTCGCTTGCACTCAGCAGGCCGAACAATTTTCACAATACTTTAACAAGCTTTAACTCTATGAAACAACAAGATTGTCTCCGCAGGTTTTTATTCGAAGATTTTGCCGTACGTGGCGAATGGGTGCGCTTGCAGGACAGCTTTCAGCAAGCCAAGCAACATCAGGTCTTGGCCAGTGCCGCGGTCGAGTCTCAGTTGGGTCAGGCCCTGGTCGCAGCGGTATTACTCTCCGCCACTATCAAATTTAACGGCTCTCTGATTATGCAAATTCAGGGCAGCGGCGAATTAAAAGCCCTGGTCGCCCAGTCCAGCCATGACCGGAAAATCAGAGGTCTGGTACGCAGTGATGAGCAAGTCAGCGGGAATAATCTGCAGGAAATGATAGGTGAGGCCGGCCGGTTGGTGATTACCGTAGAGTCGGAAAATGCTGAACCCTATCAAGGCATCGTCGCGGTACTGGCAAATAGTCTGGCTGAGGTGTTGCGGGGATATTTTCGCCAGTCCGAGCAACTGGATACCCGCTTATGGCTGTTTGCCACCAGTACTCACGCCGCCGGCTTATTCCTGCAGGAACTTCCCAGCGATAATCATGACCAAACCGATTGGGAGCGCATTGAAATCCTGGCCTCCAGTATTACCGCCGAGGAAATGCTGAATCTGGATTGCGAAACATTATTACACCGCCTGTTTCATCAGGAAAAAGTCCGCCTGTATGATCCGGAACCGGTAGAATTTAAATGCAGCTGTTCCAGAGCTAAAATCAGCACCACGCTGGCGGCACTGGGGCGTAAGGAATTAGAATCCATTTTAATCGAGCTGGACAATATAGAAGTGGATTGCCAGTTTTGTGGCGCCCAGTATCGCTTTGACAAAATCGATGTGGAAGCCTTGTTGGCCAATCCTGGCGGCGATGTCGAAATCAACAATAAGTCCACCTTGCACTGAGGGGCAATATGCAAACAAAATTAAGCCGTTACTCGCGGCTATTATTCATTTTTGGTTTACTCAGCACTATGACCGGCTGCCTGTACTGGATGCGTGCCTATCAAACCTATTTGCAAATGGACGAATTTGACCGGTATTTCGCTATCTATGCGGCAGAGGACTTTACTGTACATTTTAAAGATCCAAAACTGCTGAGCGAGGATTTTGTCTCGCTGGCCAAACTGCATGCCAGCAGTGAACAAACAATCCCCGACGGCAAGCTCTGGCATTATGTGTTCCGCAAGGTCGATAAAGACAATAGGCTGATTAAACCGGAAATATCCTTTTATTTTGATCTGCGCTTCAATAAATACGACAAAATCAGCGACTGGACTTTTTCGCCCTTATTTCTGCAAATTGCCCCGCCGGAATTTCTGGAAGCCTCGTTCCGCTCTCTGGGTGGCGCGGAAATCAACGAAGCCAAACAGCAACTCAAAGCCAAAGCCGAGTTTGCTGAAAAAGTCAGCGCCGAGTTACCCAAAAAAGCCAAAGTGGTCAAACAACTGGGTGAACCGCTGGAAATTACCGTGGAAGACAAGCAGGAAGTGTATTTTTACAAATTTATCCTGGAAACCCACGATATCGAAGAAGGCTACGAAGATCGCGCCATCAGCGAAGTTCGCCTGACCTTCGACAAAGCCGATAACGAGCTGGTGAAAATGTCCGGCCGTTTCGCCGGCCTGAAAATAGCCATCGACTACCGCGACTTCAAGGAACAGGACGACGAAACCATCGCCAAGAAATAAATGTATGCTGGTGTGGGCATGCAATCATGCCCACGCGCCTCCGTTGATTGGCACATCATGCGCTGTCATCTGCATCGGTAAATTCACCTCACCTCACCTCACCTCAGCCCAGTCGCAACAAAGTTGTTTTATTGACAAGCAAGTAGTATTCTTCAATCGTCTAAATTCTGTTGAGAAACGAGGACATGATTAATGCAAAGCTACGAAACTGACGTAATAGCCTGGGCAAATGAACAAGCGGCCTTGCTTCGTTCTGGCAGGTTTGATTTGCTCGACCTTGAACATATTGCAGATGAGATTGAAGATGTGGGTAAAAGCGAGCGGCGAGAGTTAAGAAATCGTATGGCAGTTTTGTTGGCCCATTTGTTGAAATGGCAGTTTCAGCCGGAAAGACGCTGGAAAAGCTGGCAACGAACCATCAAAACCCAACGCAAAGAGATTGCCGATTGTATTGCTGATACATCCAGTCTCAAAGTGGATGTTATCAACCCGGAATGGTGGGAAAAAATCTGGGCCGATACCTTAACCATTGCCACAAAAGAAACGGGATTTGATTTTGATACTTTTCCGGAACAATGTCCGTGGGGGTATCAAGAAGTCGTCAATTTGGATTTCTGGCCGGAATAAATAACCCGCAAGTTTTAATTAAAAACCATAGGATGCTGCCGTTAGGCGCATCAATCGCGTTATTCCGTCCATAATTTTAATTGGCAAAATACCCGCTCACCCCACGCCAATATGCTTGGGTGCCAAAATAAACAGCCGCCCCGTCGATTTCATAATCCCGGCCATTTCCCCGGCATTGGGGCCTTGACCCCAGTACACATCCCCCCGAATCGCACCTTTGATGGCGCCGCCGGTATCCTGTGCCATGACCAGGCGTTGCAGGCGCTGATTGCCGGCCGGATGCTCGGCGTCCAGCCATAAGGGCACGCCTAAGGGCAGATAATTCTTGTCCACGGCCAGGCTATAACCGGCGGTTAATGGCGTATTCATGGTGCCCACCGGGCCTTCACCCGGATCGGCGTTGGTCAGTTTAAAAAACACTACGGAAGGATTTTTTAACAGCAACTGCCGACCCTGTTCCGGATTTTGTGCTATCCAGCTGCGGATGCTTTGCATGGAAATCTGTTCCCGCGGGATATAACCGTTATCCACCAGCCATTTGCCGATGGCGTAATAGCTGCGGCCATTTTTGCCGGCATAGCCCACGCCTTGTATATGACCGTCTTCCATAATCACCCGGCCCGAGCCTTGTACTTCCATAAAAAACGCATCCACCTCATTATCCACCCACAATAACTCGGCATGTTTACCGGCCAGTGCACCGGCGGTAATTTCGGCACGATCATAATAAGGCACCAAATTACCCTGGGCATAGCGGCCAATTTGCGGCCCCTGTTTCACCAGGTCGTTAGGTATGCCGTAAACCGGCACATTAAAACGCGCCGTTTTCCGGTAAGAGCCGTGCAATTCCGGCAAATAATAACCGGTGAATAAACCCTCAAAGCTACCGCTATTGGCCAGCGCATAAGGCCGGAACCAATGTTCAAAAAAATGCCGTTCGCTGCCGCTGGCTACCGGGATTTGACACAGGTTTTTCCAGTCGCCCACTCGGCCTATTTCAAAAATACCGCCCAATTTTTTCTCATCCGCCTGTTTGCGCCAGACTTGGCAAGAGCGTTTGAACGAGGCATAAGCACTGGCATGATCATTATTATGCCAGCCGGGCAGGTTATGAAATTCGGCAGGATAGGCCAGCACTGTGCTGTCGTTTTTCAGCCGGATAGGTGCGCCCAGCCGGTAAGGGCTGCTGGCGGTAGCAGTGGTGGTGGGTAATTCCGGTTTTTTCGGCGCTTCACTACAGGCATTCAGCAGTAATGCTGTTGCCAGCCATAGCTCATAGCGCTTAAATCCATGCTTGATTGCTGGCATAATCACTCCAGATACGTTTGCCAAAGCCGGGTTACCTCGGCGCGCTGCTGACTAAATTCGGTATTATCGGCACTGGCCGGTAAACCCTGTAATACTTGATGATGGCCATAATCCCGGTAACTGCAGTAAGCCTGTTTCAATAGTGCCGCGTCGGCTGCCGGGATAAAACCCTGGCCGCTTAGCGCTGCCAGCAAACGCACCACATCGGAATAAGTGGTCAGTTCCGGCTGGTGGGCGCTTTGGGCCAGAATGCCGAACTGTACTATAAACTCAATATCGGCTATACCACCCGGACTCTGTTTTAAATCAAAGTATTTAGACGGGCTTTTTAATTTATTTTGGCGCATTTTAAGGCGCATGTCATGCACCTCGGTTTTCAGGGTCTGATAATCGCGATTTAAGGTCAAAACCTGAGTGCGGACAGTGTTAAAGCGCTCGGCCAGTCTGGTATCGCCGCAGATAAACCGGGCTCTGACCAGGGCCTGATGTTCCCAGGTCCAGGCTTGATGCAGCAGGTAATCGGCGTAAGCCGCTACCGGCATCACCAGCAATCCGGAATCACCGTTAGGCCGTAAGCGTAAATCCACTTCGTACAATATCCCGGACAACATTTTGGTATCAAGAATATGCCGGATTTTCTGAGCCAGCCGTAAATAAAACAGGCTGCTGCTAATCGGTTTTTCGGCCTGAGTCGGGGCATTTTCGTCGCCAATATCATGCAAAAACACCAAATCCAGGTCAGAACCGTAACCCAGCTCAATGCCGCCGAATTTGCCATAGGCAATCACGGCAAAATTTTCCGGATCTTCACCGCTGCCGGCTGGAAATCCGTATTGCCGGCCCAACAGCCGCCAGGCACTGTTCACCACTTGTTCCAGTATCACTTCGGCGATCCAGGTCAGGTAATCACTCACCACCATGACTGGAATCACCCCCATAATATCGGCTGCCGCCACCCGCAACACATTCAGGTGCTTGAACTGGCGTAACACGATCATCAATTGCTCGCTGTCCGGTTGCTCCAGTTTATCCAGTTCGCGTTGTAAGTCCCGGCGTAAATCCTCTTTATGCAAAGGCTCGTACAAAGTCCTGGCATCCAGCAGCTCATCAAACAGGATGGGGTAATGAGCCAAATATTCGCAAATCCAGACGCTGGCCGAGCACAGCTTTAATAACTGGGTCAGCGAATCCGGATTTTCCGCCAATAAAGCCAGATACACATTGCGTCCGGCTATGGCCTCAAACAAAGTCAATATCCGGTTTAGGGTGACCTGCTGATTATCCAGTTTCACCAGTTCGCCCAGCAAAGCGGGCAGTAGGCGCTGCAGAGCCGCCAAGCCCTTGCTGGACATGCGCTTGATGGCGGTTGAGTCTTTAAATGCCACCAGCTCGGCTAATAACCAGTCCGGATTGGCAAAACCGTAGTCGGCCAACAATTCCATCGCTTGCGGATCATCTGTGCTGCTGGCCCATAACAACTGGGCAGTGTGCTGTTTGCTGTCCTGATCGGTTAAGGAAAATACCTGATCAAAAATCCCATGTACGGTATGTCTCACGCAATCCAGTTCGGCTTTAAAACTGTCCCAGTCGCTAAAATCCAGCGAAAATGCCAAAATCTGTTGGGCCAGATCAGTGGTAGGCAAATCGTGAGCTTGTTTATCCTGATAGGCCTGGATGTGATTTTCCACCCGGCGCAGGAAGCGATAGGCGAATTTCAGTTTGGCTACTTCATCTTCCGCCATTAACGCCAGTTCAGCCAGCACCGTCAGTACTGTTTGAATCTCGCGCTGCTGTAAAGCCACATCCTGGCCGCCGCGTATCAACTGAAAAGCCTGGCCGATAAATTCCACCTCGCGGATGCCGCCCGGCCCCAGCTTGACATTTTCCAGCCGGTCCTTGCGCTTTAACTCCTGCATGATCTGAAACTTTAAACCGCGCAATTCTTCAAAAGCGCCGTAATCCAGATAGCGCCGGTAAACAAACGGCTTAATCAGCGTTGCCAATTGTTTGCCGCTGACAAAGTCCCCGGCCACCTGACGGGCTTTTATCATGGCATAACGTTCCCACTCACGCGCCTGAGTCAGGTAATAGTGTTCCATGCCCTCAAAACTCATCACCAGCGGGCCGCTGTCACCAAAGGGTCGCAGGCGCAAATCGGTGCGGAACACAAAGCCGTCTTCGGTTATTGCGTCCAGCATTTTCACCATGCTCCGGCAAATCCGGGTAAAAAACTCGCAGTAACTGATTTCCTTTTTCTCGGTCAGTACCCCATCCTCGGCGTAAGCCAGAATCAGATCGATATCCGAAGAAAAATTCAGCTCCCAGGCACCCAGTTTTCCCATGCCCAGTACCACCAGATTAAACGGCCGGCCATCAGCCAGACGCGGCGTACCCCAGCGTAAACAGGCCTGCTGATAAGCAAAGTTCAAAGCACTATCAATGCAAATTTCCGCCAATCGGGTCAAATCGGCCAGGGTTTCATCAAGGTCGGCCCAACCGGCCAGGTCACGCCAGGCAATGCGCACCATTTCCCGGCGCCGAAACAGGCGCAAGGTTTTGGCCAATTCCGCTTCACTATTACAGTGTTGGCTGGATAGTTGCCAATCAGCCGCATACGTATCCCGGCGTTGCTCGGCATATAAATCTCCGGAAGTAAGCAGCTCCACCAGTAAATCCGGCTGGCGCAGCCAGGTATCAGCCACAAACCGGCTGCTGCAGCAAACTTTCAGAATTGATCCGGCAAATAATGGCTGATCATCCAGTAGTGAAATCAAGCGTTCAGTAGGGATTTTTTCAGCCAGGCGCTGACAAAAATCCACCGCCAGGCCCTGCAAGGCCGGTGGTAAGGGCGGTGAGTATTTAGAAAGGGCAGTAAACAAAGTCATAACAGCGCTACAATTAAATAAAGCCCATGCAAAGCATCTGGCCAAACATTAATCATGGCACAAAATTGGGGTTTTTAAAGCGGATGGATGAAATTATCATCCTAAGGTTCAGGCCGGGGGGATAGCAAAATGTCAAACACCTTGCGAAGTTTTGGCGGATTGCCCGACTTAGCACTAATCCCCCAATGTTGACTTAATTACATCGGAAGATACCCAGTTATGAGTTGTATTGAGCATATCAGCCTGATGGCTAACTATAACAGCTGGATGAATGCCAAACTGTATTCCGCAGCCGGACAATTAGCCACGGAAGAATTGTTGGCAGATCGGGGCGCATTCTTCGGTTCAATTCTGGGTACACTCAACCACATTGTGGTTGCCGACACCATCTGGCTCAAACGTTTTGCCGCACACCCCGGCCAGCATTTTGCGCTTGAACCGATACGGCAGTTGCCGGCTCCGGTAAGCCTTGACCAGTTATTATGTACCGACATCTCATCGCTTGCGGAACGCCGATATTGGCTGGATGCTATCATCACCACCTGGACTCAGTCCCTGACAGAAACCGACCTCGATCACATCTTACCCTACACCAACACCAAGGGCATTCCGGCGGACAAAGTCTTTTTCAGTTTGCTCATGCATTTTTTCAATCATCAAACCCATCATCGTGGTCAAGCCACTACCTTGCTGTTTCAGCTGGGTATTGATGTTGGCGTAACA
Organism: Methylomonas paludis; assembly: GCF_018734325.1. Classification (NCBI taxonomy): domain Bacteria; kingdom Pseudomonadati; phylum Pseudomonadota; class Gammaproteobacteria; order Methylococcales; family Methylococcaceae; genus Methylomonas; species Methylomonas paludis. The sequence goes on from NZ_CP073754.1 coordinate 1,144,397, forward strand.
GATTTGCTGGCGTTGATTCCCAATCAGGTCGCGTAGGGCGTTTTCGCAATAGCAAAACCCCAAACGGCCTATTCGGCATCAAATATATCAGACAGCTGGTCGGCATCTAGAGCTTTGTCAAACCAGCATTCAATATCGGCTAATGAAGCCGTTGCTATTTTGGCGGTGATTTCTGCCGGGATAGGACTAAAGCGTTTGGCTAGCAGTTTTTGCAGGGATAATGTTTCACCTTTTTGCAAGCCTTTCTGCATACCCGTTTGTATGCCTTTTTCTATACCTTGCTCCAAACCTTGTTCCAAACCTTGTTCCATGCCTTCAGCTTTATAGGCCAAAGCCCATTCTTCCAGTTTTTGTGCCAGCATAGTATTCAGCTCCTGTAAATCATGTACTTGGGGAAGTAAGATAGCGTATTCCGGTTTGCGCATCAAGGTGGCTCTGATCCATAGCGCAAACATGCGGCGCAAATCGGGACGGTCACTAAGCCAGTCGGTGAGCATGGTGATCAGCTGCTGCATGGCCTGCGGGCTGCCGGGATGTTCGATACGAAATACTGCCGCCACCAGATTTTTTAAAGACGCCAAGTCGCTGTCATTATAGGCGTTTTCGTCTATCAGCAGGTATTTGGCTTTGGGTTTAAATTGTTCAACCAGACCGGGAACCGGTGGGATTAAGTCAAAAATATCGGTAGCGGCTGTCCAGCGTGGTTGGCCGTTATACAACACAATCGGCAGGATGGGTGGTAATAAGCCGTCACTCAGCACTTCCCCGCTTTTGATCAAATCCTGGTAAAGCAAGCCCTGATAAACCATCATGCGCAGGCTCATATATTTATCAACGCTGCTTTGAAATTCGATCAGCAAATACAAGTACAGCCATTGGCCGCCGACTTTGATTTTCCACACCACATCGTCTTCGCGCTGTTTAAAGTCTTCAGAGACATAACTGCCGGGGACTTTTTCCAGCGTTGAATAATCCAGGGAATGTAGCCACTCATCAGGAATAAATCCCAATATCAGGTCTCGCACCAGTTCCGGTGCAGAAAACAAGGCTTTATAGCTGCTGTCGTGGTCTATGCTCATGGCTGGTAGAACTTAAGGGGAGGGGATTGCAAAACAACGGCAAGTGGCTGTCTTACAATCGGCTTTAAATTTACATCATACTTTAAACGTTAGCTACTCTGTGGTAGTGTATAAATAGCTACAAAAATTGCCTCCAAGGAATAATACGCAGCTCATAAAATCAAATGCTGATAATAGCGTGCAGGGTTTTGTGTACCAATTATTCTGTCTTCTCAATTTATGTTACCCGGTTTATGTCTATATGAATTTGTGCGCATCAAACAAACCGTTAATTAAACACCCAGTTATCCTAATATAAGGAGAAAGATAATGAGTAATTTCAGATTCAAAAGCCTGGTTCAAATTTTTACAGTGTTTCTTGCAGCCACATCGCTGGCTATGGCCAACCCCGTTACACCAGCTCCTAATCAATATGTATTGCACAACGGCAAGTTACATGTGACTTATTCCACGACAGGAATTGATGGTAAACCACACTTTAATTATCAGGATGGGCAGAATACGCTCAACTTCAGTGGCGACGAAATCAGAGCAGTCGGAACCGAAATTGGTACACTGGTGACCGTGACGACTGGGATCACCGTCGATACCGGTTCAACCTCATTTACGGTTTTGATTCCACGGATAAACCTTGACTCAACGCTGGAAGCCAGTATCAGGACCCAAGCCATTACCACCCAGCATAAATTCTCGGTTATTCCAGAGCTGAACCGTGGCCAACTCGATACTTATAAATATATTGGACTTCTTGGTACCGCTAGCTTTGTGAATTTTTAACTGCTTTTTCAGGGTTATAACTGCTGTGGTAGTCTACGCTCATGGCTTAAATGTAAGTTAAGCCGCAGGGTTTGTGTGTTAATTTTGGTTTGAGACAGCTGCTGATTTCTTCTCATCATGACCACCAAACTGCTTTCTCATCGCAGACTGCAACCGGTTGGCATAGTCGGCATCGCCGCGCGAGGCAAAACGCTCGAATAGCGCTGCGCTAATCACTGGAGTCGGTACGCCCTCTTCAATACTCGCCAGTACTGTCCAGCGGCCCTCGCCCGAATCCGACACCCGGCCCGAAAATCCGGCTAAATCGGCATCCTCGGCCAAGGCCGCCGCTGTTAGATCAAGCAGCCAGGAGGCCACCACACTACCGCGCCGCCAGAGTTCAGCGATTTCGGGCAGATCCAGCTCATACTGGTAAAACTCCGGATTGTCCATAGGCGATGTCTCAGCATCGCTATCGTGCGCATGTTTGCCGATATTGGCATGGCGGAGAATATTCATGCCTTCGGCATAGGCCGCCATCAGTCCGTATTCGATGCCATTATGCACCATCTTGACGAAGTGTCCGGCTCCGTGCGGGCCGCAATGCAAATAGCCCTGCTCGGCGGTAGCGTCGACTTTGTTCCGGCCAGGAGTGCGTGGTGCAGTCCCCGAACCGGGCGCTAGTGTGGCAAAGATCGGGTTCAGGTGTTTGACTATGTCCGGCTCGCCGCCGATCATCAAACAATAGCCGCGTTCCAGACCGGCTACGCCGCCGCTAGTACCCACATCCACATAATGCAGGCCTTTTTGCTGCAATTCCGCTGCCCGCCTGATATCATCGCGGTAGTAGGAATTGCCGCCATCAATAACGATATCGCCTTCCTCAAGCAGCGGCGCCAATTGCGTCAGCATTGCATCGACTATCGCCGCCGGTACCATCAACCAAATTGCGCGCGGCTTGGTCATGCGGGCGATAAGATCCTGAAGAGAAGCTGTCCCGACAGCACCTTCGTCCTGGAGTTGCTGGATGGCTGCAACATGACGGTTATAGACCACGCATTCATGTCCGCCCTGCATGAGTCGCCGCACCATATTGCTGCCCATTCGTCCGAGGCCTATCATACCGATTTGCATCATGAGTCTCCTTGTTTGTGGGAGAGGATTCCCGTCGCGCCTGGCACTAGGGGAGAGTGGTGTTATTGGCGACATGACTAATATCTGCATGCCGGTTTAACAGTTAAACCATACAATACCGATTACCGCAAATCATTACTGTGCGCTAGCATACTTTAATCAAGCCCACCGGAAATTCCGCCAGCACTTGGGAAATGGGCAGTTGCCCACCTGAGGCCTGTTGATTTGGCGTCAACACTTTTCCGCTGAATACACAGTGGTATTGCTGATCGAGCCGGTAAAAAGGCAACTCCAATACGGTATTACCCCAGACCTGTGCTCCCAGCGGCAAAAGTGCGGTTTTTCCCAGCAATCCGGCGAAAAAGCGCGGTGCAACAGTAATAACAATGTGCTTACCGACCATACGGGCATAAGCGCAGACATGCGCGGCCTGTTGGCCTTTGACGATCAAAGGTAAATATTTGCCTTGCTGAAACACCTCCGGCCAAATTTTCCGTAAGGCCAAGGCCGAACTTACCACCAGCATTTTCGCCCGACCGTCCTCCAGCGTATCGCATAGGGCACTGATGCCGGCCAGGCGCTTTGCCGGGTCCTGCACGGCAAGTGCCTGTAATGCCGTCAGCATGTCGCGCCGCTGATCAAAATCGACCGCACGCCGGTTATCCGGGTCCACCAAGCTGAAATTCCAGAGTTCGCAGCCTTGATAAATATCCGGTACGCCCGGTGCAGTCAGTTTAATTAAAGTCTGCGACAAGCTGTTGAACAGCCCCAGCCAGGCAATCCGGCGCTGAAAGGGGCGAAAATCCGTCATAAAAGCACTTTCGCTCGGCGCATTGATCAGGGCCAGACTGAAATTGGTAACGGCCTCTTCATAAGCGATATTGGGGTTGATCCAACTGGTATGAACCTTGGCTTCGCGTAGCGCTTTGATCAGATATTCCTGAACTCTGGCGCTAAGCTCGGCCATTGCCTGGCTGTCCAACACATCCAGCGGCCATATACCCAATAAGGTCTGATAGATGAAATATTCATCGTTACGGGTGGGTACCAGCAAGCCATCCACATTTTGTTTAAGACTATCATTAGCGCGGTGCCAATGACGGAGCGCCAGACGCCAGGCGGCGGGAAGTTCCGATAATACATTGAGACGGGCGCGGACATCTTCGCTGCGTTTGCTGTCATGCGTAGAACTAGACAACATGGAATGCGGGCTAAGCGCTGCACGCAGCTGATTGGCGCGATGAAATGTGCGGCGGATCACGCCGAAGCGGCGCGGATCGCCACCCACTTCATTCAGAGACAGCAAGCGGTGGTAGATATAGGCGCTGGTGTCCTCCAGACCTTTCGCCATCACCGGACTGGTGAATTGTTGAAATTTCATGGCAAACATCTGCACCTGCGCAGCATAAGCGGGTGCTTGCTTATCTGCAGCAGCCAGCGTCAGCACCTCAGCCAGAAAATCGAAAATACTGGTATCCGCCGTGGTGCTGCGGCGTTTAGCCGCCGTCACCGCCTGTTTGATATTGCTGCGGTCTTCCGCAGCTATTTCGCGGCCACTAATGTAGCCGCGATAGACCGGAAAGCAGGCGACTATTTCCGCCAAGGCGGAGCGTAAGCCGTTAAGCGTGTAATCGCAGGTATTGCGGTCGGCTTCGGCGATTCTGGACAGCTGGTTTGCCAATACATTGAGTTCTGCCGACAGGGCGGTCTTCATGATCAGTTTCTTGGAACGGTAGAGCAGATCGTCAAAATCGATATGCTCACCGATAAAACTAAAATAAAGCCGCTGCATATGCTTGGCAGTGCTGGTATCCACAAACAGGCCATTGAGTAAATTAGTGAATTCGTAACCCGTGGTCCCCTGCACCGGCCAACTGCTGCGTAACTCTTCGTGTAAACCTAAGATTTTTTCGACCACCAGATAGGGTGTGCGTTCCACCAGCCGGCATTGTTCGACCAGCCGGCAAAAATACGCTTCCGGATCGTACAAACCATCCGGGTGATCCAGGCGCAGGCCATCCAGTTTGCCTTCTTTAACCAGTCGCAGCACTAACTGATGGGTGGCATCGAAAACGGCATCGTTCTCCATCCGCAGTCCAGCCAGATCGTTGATATCGAAAAACCGCCGGTAATTAATCTCATCCGAGGCAACCCGCCAGAACGCCAGCCGGTAGGCTTGAGTCTCAATTAAATGATGTAACTGATCAAAACTGGCCGATTTACCGACCTGTCCATTAAAGCCGGCCAGGTTCTGATTAATAAACCCGGCTATTTCGACAGAATTGGCGGCCAGACCGGCCAGATGCCGCTTGTGCACTTCCTTGTCGCGCCGCCGCTCCATCTGATGCTCAGGCGATACATCATCGCGGCACGGCAGATTTTGGAAGCCAGTCACCAGACTCTGATATTCCATCAATAAGGGATTGTCCTCACCCAGGCGCAAACCTAAGTCAGCCATGCGATCGCCCAAAATTTGCGGGTATTCACGCGGATCCACCGGGAAGTGGTGCTCATAATAATAGACGGCAAATTCTCCGCGCTCCGCATTAAAGCGCAATTGCAATTCGGCATTTTCCAGGACAGTCCCATAATGTTTAGCCAATACCGGTAACAACACCTTGCCAAACAATTTTGGCTTAATCGGTGCCCAATCGATATCGAAAAATTCCGCATGTACCGCGGTTTGACCATTTTCCAGCACATCCAGCCACCAGGCATTATCGCCGGCCTGTACCCCCATATGATTAGGCACTATATCCAGCACTTGGCCCATGCCGTGCTGGGTTAAAGTTTCGCACATCAACTCGAAATCCTGGTTTGTGCCGATCTCGGGATTCAAGGTATTGTGATCAATAATGTCATAGCCGTGCCGACTACCTGGCCGCGCCTTAAGATAAGGTGAAGCATACAAATGAGAAATGCCCAGAGCATTCAGGTAGGGCACAATTTCACGGGCCTGATTAAAAGTAAAATCGCTGTTGAATTGCAGACGATAAGTGCACAAAGGAATGTGTGGTTCAGCTATCTGCTTCATATTGGGGCCTCGTCAAGATACCAGGCCACACACCAAGCCGGCGCGTAACCGGCGGCAAACGCTTCCGGCAGATCCGCCTGGCTAATATAAAATGCACTGCCGGTCATCTGCAAATCGGCAGCGACCGGATCGTTCCCCAAATTTGCCAGCAAGCTCAGCCGGGAACCGCCGGTTAAGCGCCAGCACACCCGCATCCCGGTTGCTCCCAGTAATTCAAATTCGCCGCTCCCGCTTTGCCCCGGCAAGCGGGGCACAATAAAGGTGCGGCGTAACGCCAGCAAACGCCGGTAATAATCCAGACTATCCTGGTGCTGGGGCAATTCCAGGCAAGCCCAATGCAACTTGCTGCATAAAAAAGTAGCCGGATTATTGGGGTCGGGAATCCTGGCGCGCGCAACCGGGTCTGCAAAGGCCGTGAAACCGGCGAATTCGCGGCGTCGCCCTTGAGTGACGGCAGCGGCCAGCTCGCCTTGAAAATCACAAAAAAACTGGAAGGGCGTTACCGCGGCAAATTCCTCGCCCATAAACAGCATAGGCGGTGAAGGTGCTAACAGCAGCACCGCCAGTCCGGCCTGCAGCCGCTGTTGCGGTGCCAGCATACCGATGCGTTCACCGTAAGCCCGATTGCCTATCTGATCGTGGGTCTGGCAATAACTGATGAAAGCGCCCGAGCTTAGATTTCGGCTGGGTTGGCCGCGTGAGCGGCCATTGCGAAAGCCAGAGGCTTGGCCCTGATAAGCAAAGCCTTCGGCCAGACAACGCGCCAGGTGCAGAACTGGCTGATCGGCATAATCGGCATAATAGCCATCGGCTTCGCCGGTCAGCAGCAGATGCAAGGCATGGTGAAGATCGTCGTTCCACTGGGCGGTAAAACCGCCCGGCTGTAAATAATTGACCTGGTTGCCGTCGTTCTCCAGTATCAAATGTATGTGCCGGTTACGGCCCGGCCCGGCCTGTATCGTGGCCGCCAATTCTTCGAGAATATTTGGAAGACTATCGTCAATTATGGCGTGCACGGCATCGAAGCGCAGCCCATCGAAATGATATTCTTCCAGCCAATACAGGGCATTGTGTCGGTAAAAATCACGCACGCAACCATTGCCGTCGCCATCAAAGTTAATGGCCGCCCCCCACGGGGTATGATGATGCTCGTTAAAAAATTGCGGCGCATAGTGATGCAGATAATTGCCTTCCGGCCCGAAATGGTTGTACACCACATCCAACAGCACCATCAGGCCGCGCACATGTGCAGCCTGCACCAGCGTCTTCAGTTCATCCGGAGTACCGTAACTGTGATCCGGGGCAAACAGCAGTACGCCATCGTAGCCCCAGTTGCGGGTACCCGGAAAATCCGCTAATGGCATCAGTTCAATCGCCGTGACGCCTAAGTCGACCAGGTAATCGAGACGCTGTATAGCGGCTGTGCAACTACCCTCGGCAGTGAAGGTGCCCAAATGCAGCTCATAGATGACCGCTTCGCTCCAGGGGCGACCCAGCCAGTCGGCATCCAGCCAATTAAATGACGCGGGATCGATTACTTGACTGGGGCCTTGCACATCATCAGGGTTAGCCCGCGAGGCCGGATCGGGGACAAGTAAGCTTCGGTCTATGCAATAGCGATAAAGTGTGCCCGATGTTGCCTGAGCAGTTTCGAGCTGAAACCAGCCATCGCTAAGTCGATGCATCGGTAACAAAATGTCTGCTCCGGCCTGATTTTCCAGACAGAGTTCGACGCTAGTCGCCGCCGGCGCCCACAGCCGGAAACGTACCCTACCGTCAGGCAGTACGCAGGCGCCGAATGGCATGTCATATCCGCGTTTCATATCGGCTGTGTCTGTTTTAGCAGCACCAGACTCCGCCCGATCAGCGGATAAGTTTGCGCCGCCTGATAGCGTGGAATTTCCGGGGTGCCAATGGCATCTTTGGTGTCTAGCAGCACTTCCCAGGTATGATGTTTCTCGAATGACGGCAGCATAAAAGCGATATCCTCATAATGAGCGTTGAGCAGCAATAACAGATTATCATCCTTTAAGCGCTTGCCTCGTTCGTCGGTTTCGATCATTTTGCCGCCGGCAAAATAAACGCCCAGACAACGGGAAAACGGCTGATTCCAGACCTCATCGCTAATTTCAGCACCATCCGGATTAAGCCAAATAATATCTTTGACTAGGCCGCCGCGGATCGGACGTCCCTGAAAGAAATAATTGCGCCGGAACAATGGATGGGCTTTGCGCAAACTGATGATAAGCTCGGTAAACTCCAGCAACTCGCTATCCTGTTGGCGGAGTTCCCAATTCAGCCAGCTAGTGGCGTTGTCATGACAATAGGCGTTATTATTACCCTGCTGGCTACGCCCCATCTCATCCCCGGCCACCAGCATGGGCGCTCCCTGGGATAAAAGTAGGGTTGCCAGCAGATTACGTTTCTGACGGGCGCGCAAGGCGTTAATAGCAGCATCTTCGGTTTCGCCCTCGACGCCGCAATTCCAGGATAAATTATTATCGTTGCCGTCTCGGTTTTCTTCCTGATTAGCCTCATTATGCTTACCATCGTAAGTGACCAAATCATGCAGGGTAAAGCCATCGTGGGCGCAGATAAAATTAATGCTGGAATGCGGCTTACGCCCGGTGCGTTCATAGAGGTCGCTGGAACCCGTCAAACGTTGCGCCATTTCGCCGAGCAAGCAGCCATCACCCTTCCAATAGGCGCGGATACTATCGCGGTATTTATCATTCCATTCCGCCCAGCCTAGCGGGAAATTCCCTACTTGATAACCGCCTTCACCAAAATCCCAGGGTTCGGCAATCAGCTTGATAGCGCTCAACACCGGATCTTGATGAATGGTATCGAAAAACACACCCAGTTGATTGACTTCATGTAATTCGCGCGCCAGCGCCGAAGCCAGATCGAAACGGAAGCCGTCCACATGCATATCCAGCACCCAATAGCGTAGGCTGTCCATGATTAACTGCAAGACACAGGAATGTTGCATATCCAGGGTGTTGCCGCAGCCGGTGTAATCCTTGTAATATCGCTTATCCTCATCGGCCAATCGATAATAGGAGGCATTATCCAGGCCACGAAAGGACAAAGTTGGTCCCAGTTGATTGCCCTCGGCGGTGTGGTTGTAAACCACATCCAGAATTACCTCTATGCCCGCCTTATGCAGGGTTTTGACCATGGTTTTAAACTCGCTGATCTGGCCGCTGGCTGAATAACGGGAATCGGGTGCGAAAAAGCCTATCGAGTTATACCCCCAATAATTGCGCAAACCACGCTCCATCAAGTGACGATCATCAAGGAAAGCATGCACCGGCATCAGTTCAACTGTGGTTACGCCCAGCCGTTTGAGATGTTCGATGGCAGGATCCATCGCCAATCCGGCGTAGGTACCGCGAAATTGTGGGGTTATTTCCGGATGTTGCATGGTAAAGCCTTTAACATGCATCTCATAGATCACCATATCTTGCCAGTGAATATCGGGCGAACGATCATTTTCCCAATTAAAGGTCTGATCGATAACCCGGCACTTCGGCATGTCGGCGGCATTATCGCGCCGACTAAAGGACAGATCGGCATTCTTGCTGCCTATGCTATATCCGAAATGGGCATCGCTCCAGCGCGGCGTGCCCACAATATCCTTTGCATAAGGCTCTATTAGCAATTTATGCGGATTGAAACGATGTCCATCCTGGGGACGATAGGGGCCGTGTACTCTAAGACCATAAAGCAGGTCGGGACGAGCCTCGGGCAAATAACAGTGCCAGACCAGATTGGTACGTTCTTTCAATTCGATACGCTGAATTTCGTTACGCCCCTTGGCATCGAATAGGCACAATTCAACTTTCTCGGCATATTCGGAAAAAACAGCGAAATTTACCCCTTCACCATCCCAGTAGGCGCCGCGTGGATAGGGTCGCCCAGGCCATACCGCCGTAATTGTCGTCGCCATATTGCATCCCCCGTCTGAATGATAGTCAGTTTTTAGGCCTTATCGAAAACCGTAAGCGCCATTTACCGCTAATTGGTTTGCTGAGCCGCAGGTATTTCCGTGATTAATTTATGCATTATTTCCAAAATACCCCGCAGCGGAATGACTACCCATGCGGGGCGATTATCAAGTTCATAACGCACTTCATAGAGTAATTTTTCCAGCAGAAACAGGTCCAGTAAGCCGCGTAGCGGCATCGGTGCGGCAATTAATCCTGAATCCGGCACGGTTTCAGCGTAGGCGGCCAGGAAAACCCGTCCCACCTCAGCTTCCCAATTGCGCAGCATGGGTTCTAACTTCGGCACATCTTCTGGACGTTCCTCAAGCTGTTTAGCGATCGCCGTGTAGGCGGCATAGTTAAATGACAGCAGCATGCCGGCTACATCCCGCAATACCGAGTGTTTACGGCGACGTTCGGCCAGAGGCCGGGTCGGCTCACCTTCAAAATCGATAATCACAAAGTCATTGCGGGTGAGTAATACCTGCCCAAGATGGTAATCGCCGTGGTAGCGAGTCTTGACGGCGTTGACCGGCCCGGTAACACAGTGCTGAAGCTGATCGGCAAGCGCGCCGCGTTGGCTGAGCAGGTTTTGCGCTAGCGCCCGATCTGTTGTGTTGAGTCCAGCCAACCTATGTTCAAGCTGATCCAAGGTAGTAACGGCCTCGGCCTGCACATGTGCCACCCAGGCGGAAAGATCGGCATCGGTGATCGGCTCAGGCGCGAAGGCGGCATCGCTGCTGGCTGCGCTCAGGGCATTGTGTAATTCACCAGTACGTTGCCCCAGGGTCTTTATCAACAATAGATAAACCTCATGAGCCGGTGCCGGGGTTACTGACGGCAGCACAGTTATCCGGCTTTCTTCCAGGAAACGTTTCAGGTAATCCAAGGTGTAACGCCAGAAATCACCCTGGTTTTCCACCTGAGCTTGCAATAAGGCCAAGGTCATACAGCCGCCATCGGCGGCTTGATACTCGATAGAGCCGGCCACCAGTGCCAGATGCGGAAATTTGCCGCCTTCGGTTAGAAAACGTCCGATCTCAAACTCCGGGTTTATCCCACTTTGCAGATGCCGATAGCCTTTCAGAAATAGCCGTTCACCCAGCAAAATCGCGGTGTTGCTACCCTGTATGGCGACTGGGTGAACCGGCAGATCGGCAACCGCCGCGCCTGCCAGCGCTTGGTAAGCACTGGTAGGCGTGAAACGGATCACACCTTGTTGACTGGCGAATGTTTCGCTCGCGCCTATCGACATCACCAGCGCCCGGCAAAACGCCGCGTCGGCAAAGGCGTCAGCCAGAATGCCGATATGCGCCTGTTGCCGTACTCTAGCCACGCAGCTTGGCAGCATGGTGTGCAGGCGCTCCGCATCGCTGGTCTCCCATGCCAATCCCAGCGGCATAAAATAGCTGAGCGGTTCCGCCTGATCTGTTTGAATACTGACCAGAGCCATCAGCCATTTATACGACTGGTTCCCCCACTCGGCGTAATCGCTAATCACAACTCGCCGCACCGGCCGGCCCTTGGCGCCATACCAGCGCTGCGCCGAGACAAAACGCGGCAATGCCTCGGATTCGAGTTGACTACGCACCAGATCCGCCATAGCGCTACGCCAAGGCTCAACTTTTTCCTTAAACAAACTGCGCCAACCGTCGAACAGTACCAGAATCGGCAATTCTTCCGCCGCTAACTGTTCCTGGTGCCAGTCTGGCACCTCATTGCCGCTGGACAAACGAAACCAATAGAAGTTATGACCGGGCAAGGTCAGTAAATAAGACAATTCGCCTATGCGCGGGAAAGCCGAGTTGCCCATCAACTCCACGGGGACATAGCCCTTATAAGCCGAAAGATCGAGCTCGACTGCCTGTGCGGCACGCGACAAATTGCTCACGCACAGAATGATGTCTTGTTGGTAAATTCTGAAATAGGCGAGTATCTTGCGATTACCCGGATGCAAAAAAACCGTTTTTCCGCGTCCGAAGGCCTGATGTTTTTTACGCACTGCCAACACATTTTGCATCCAGTTCAACAGCGAAGCATGTTCGCGTTGCTGAGCCTCCACATTCACCGCGCCGTAACCGTAGACGGCATCCATGACCGGCGGGAGATACAAATTTTGCGGATCGGCGCGCGAGAAGCCGGCATTACGGTCCGGGCTCCACTGCATAGGGGTACGCACCCCGTTGCGGTCGCCCAGAAATAAATTATCGCCCATGCCGATTTCATCGCCGTAATAGATAATCGGCGAACCGGGTAAGGACAGCAATAAGCTGTTCATCAGCCGGATTTTATTGCTTTCATTGTCCATCAGCGGCGCCAGTCGCCGGCAAATGCCGAAGTTCAGCCGCGCCCGCTTATCGCCGGCATAGGTCTGATACATATAATCACGTTCTTTATCAGTGACCATCTCCAAGGTAAGCTCATCGTGATTACGCAGAAAAATCGCCCATTGACAGGATTCAGGGATATCCGGCGTCTGACGGATGATGTCGATTATGGGATGGCGGTCTTCCTGAGCAATCGCCATATACATCCGCGGCATCAGCGGAAAGTTGTAAGCCATGTGACATTCATCACCCGAGCTGAAATAGTCGCGCACATCCTCCGGCCATTGATTGACTTCGGCGAGAAACACCCGATTTTGGTAATACTTATCCAGTACCGCACGCATTTGCTTGATGACGGCATGAGTTTCCGGCAAGTTTTCGTTTTTGGTGCCTTCGCGTACGCACAGATAGGGAATCGCGTCCAAACGTACGCCGTCAACGCCATGATCAAACCAGAAGCGCATGATTCTGATTACTGCCTTCACGACTTGCGGATGGTTGAAATTGAGGTCCGGTTGATGGCTGAAGAAGCGATGCCAATAATAGGCTTTGGCTACTTCGTCCCAGGTCCAGTTCGATTTTTCGGTATCGTTGAAGATAATCCGGGTTTCGGGAAACTTATGGTCATTATCGCTCCAAACATAATAATTACGTTTGCTGGAGCCGGGCGGCGCCCGCCGCGCCGCCTGAAACCAGGGGTGCTGGTCGGAGGTGTGATTGATCACCAGTTCACTGATAACCTTGAGATTGCGACGGTGGGCTTCTTTTACGAATAGCCGGAAATCAGCCATATCGCCGTATTCGGGATAAATCTTCCGGTAATCGGAGATATCATAACCATCGTCACGCATCGGCGAAGGGTAAAAAGGTAACAGCCAGAGTGTGTTCACGCCTAAATCATGCAGATAATCCAGCTTCTGCATCAAGCCGGAAAAATCGCCGACGCCGTTATTATCGCTGTCGAAAAAAGCCTTGACGTGTACTTCGTAAATAACCGCATCTTTATACCAAAGTGGATCTTTCATCCATTCGGCACGATCCGCCGGCGCGGTTTTTATAGCCTGGGCGTTAGTTATTGTCATCGTTCCTTCATCCTGATTTGGCTGCTATTCGCGATTAGGAACTCGGCTAGAGAAAATAGTCGAAATCATGTTCTGTGCGTACCCGGCGCCGCAGTTTAAAAATGTGCACTGGTGCAACTAGCGGATTCAGTTCAACGTAGTTTCGGCTACCGTTCCACAAAAAACGGGCGTTGCTTAATAAATCGTGCATCTGGAAAGGTGTTTCATCCAGACCGAGCAGTTCCAGGTTCAAGGTTACCCAGCCGGACTGGGTATGATGAGGGTCGAGATTGGCCACCACCAGAATGATATCGGTCTCATCCCCGGCAATTTTGGCAAAGCACAGCAGACTCTCATTGTCCACAGTCAAAAAATGCAGGCGCTGATTTTGCTGTAATGCCGGGTTTTCCCGGCGAATTCGGTTCACTCGCGCGATAAAGTCTTTCAGGCTGTCAGCACGGGCAATATCCCAGCGGCGCAGTTGGTATTTCTCGGAGTCGAGGTATTCTTCTTCGCCTGCTGCTCTGGGAGAGGCCTCCATCAACTCATAAGCCGGGCCGTAGATACCGTAACTGGCACCCAGCGTAGCCGCCAACACCAAACGCAACATAAACGCCGGGCGACCGCCGAATTGCAAATACTCGGCAAGGATATCCGGCGTATTCGGCCATAGATTAGGCCGAAAATATTCCTGCACTGCCAAGCTGCTAAGCTCAGTGAAATAGGTCTCGATTTCGCTTTTGGTATTGCGCCACGGAAAATAATTGTAGGATTGACTGAAACCCAGCTTCGAGAGTCGATACATGACTTTAGGCCGGGTAAAGGCTTCAGCAAGAAAAATTGTCTCAGGATGGTCGTGCTTCACTTCGGCTATCAGCCATTCCCAAAGCTGGAATGGCTTGGTGTGCGGATTATCGACCCGAAAAATACTCACACCTTGCCCGACCCAAAACAAAATCACATCCAGCAGTTCCTGCCATAGCTCGCGCCAGGCTGCGGTTGCAAAATTAAACGGATAAATGTCTTCGTATTTCTTGGGCGGATTTTCGGCATACTGGATACTGCCGTCAGCTCGCTGGCTGAACCATTCCGGATGCTCTTGTACATAGGGATGATCCAAAGCACACTGAAAGGCAATATCCAAGGCGATAGCTATCCCTAGGGTCTGGGCTTTCTGTATCAGGCGCTGGAAGTCTTCCAGGTTACCCAATTGCCCATGTATTGCTTTATGGCCGCCGTCCGCGGCGCCGATAGCCCAGGGGCTGCCGACATCCGCCGGGTTAGTTGACGGCGTATTATTCGCGCCCTTGCGTTTACTCTGACCTATCGGATGGATAGGCGGCAAATACACCACATCAAAACCCATGGCCGCCACATAAGTCAGGTGCTTTTCGCAGTCGGCAAAGGTGCCGTGCCGCATGGCGTCACCACTGCAGGAACGCGGAAAAAATTCGTACCATGTGCTGTATTGGGCTGTTACAGGCTCTGCCCATGCACATAAAGTAACAGCATAATCTGTAGCCAGACTGCGCTCAGGATAAGTCCGCATCAGGTTTGCCAAGGCTTCGGATAGCGCCAGTTCATTGCCGGCCTCGGGTTTAACCGTACGCAATCCCGCAGCAAAGTCTTCAAGCTGCAACTTATCATGACCAACGGCGCGCAGCGCCGCCTCAGCGACCAATAACGCACCCGCCAGCAGTGCCAAGCCGATATCATCTGCCGCATTGCGTCGCGCAAATGCCTGCCGCCAGGAAAAAAAACCATCACCCCAGGCCGTCAGGGTATAGAAATACCGGCCAAGTTTGCTTACCTCAAATGAGGCGCGCCATCTGTCACTGGCCAGCGGCGACATGGCAAGCTCATGCCAGTCTGTTTCCGCTTCGTGCCGGTAGCGCAATAGACAGATCAAGGTATCCTGGCTGTCGGTGTAAGCATCAGCTTCCACTGTGACGCGCTGACCAATAACGCGCTTGATTGGAAACCGCCCGCCATCAATGACCGGCTGCACATTTTCGATCACTACTCTGCGTCTGCCGTCAATCGTTGAAATGCTGGTCATAAAGCACGGCCTTGCCTGAAGAAAAGCACTGCCAACGGCGGTAAGCACAGCATCAGCGCGTGATACATTTCACCGCTGGATATTGGGGCGGCTTCGACACCGCCAAAATTACCGCTGCCGCTGCCGCCATACAGCTCGGCATTGCTGTTCAGCACTTCCTGCCAGACCCCGCCGCTAGGCGCGCCGATCAGATAATTTTCGCGAACCACAGGGGTAAAGTTGCAGACCACTAATAGCGTATCGTCTGGGTTGGTGCTGCGGCGGATGAAGCTAATCACGCTCTTTTCCGCGTAGTTGCAATCCATCCATTGAAAGCCGTCGCGGCTGAAGTCTTGCTGATACAGAGCAGGTTGACTGCGGTAAAAATGATTCAGATCGGCAACCCAACGCTGCAGTCCATGGTGAAGCGGATATTGTAATACGTGCCATTCCAGGCTTTCATCGTGCTGCCACTCGCGTTTCTGTCCGAATTCGCAGCCCATGAATAATAGTTTCTTACCAGGATGCCCCCACATATAGCCATACAATAAACGTAAATTGGCAAACTGTTGCCATTCGTCACCCGGCATTTTGCCGATCAGCGAACCTTTGCCCTGCACCACTTCATCGTGTGAAAATGGTAGTACGAAGTTCTCGGAATAGGCGTACCAGATACTGAAAAGCAACTGCGCGTGGTGATATTTGCGGTTAAGCGGATCCTCGGCAAAATAGCACAAAGTATCGTGCATCCAGCCCATATTCCACTTCAAGCCAAAGCCCAGGCCACCGGCTGAGACCGGTCGGGAAACCATTGGCCAGGCCGTTGATTCTTCGGCGAAAGTTTGAGTATCCGGGTAATCACGATAAACCGCCTGATTCAGATTACGCAGGAAACTGACTGCATCCAGATTCTCCCGGCCGCCCAGACGATTTGGAATCCATTCGCCTTCCTTGCGACCATAATCCAGATATAGCATCGAAGATACCGCATCCAGACGCAAACCGTCGATATGATATTTATCCAGCCAGAATAAGGCGCTGCTGGTCAAAAATGCCCGTACCTCGTAGCGACCGTAATTAAAAAGCGAACTATGCCACTCCGGTTGATAGCCCTGCCGCACATCGGCGTGTTCGTAGAGATAGGTACCATCGAAGTGACCTAGACCATGGGCATCGACAGGAAAATGCGCCGGCGCCCAATCCATGATTACGCCGATGCCGTGCTGATGCAAGGTATCCACCAAAAACATCAAATCCTGCGGGCTGCCATAACGCGCCGTGGCGGCAAAATAACCGGTGGTCTCATAGCCCCAGGAGCCGTAAAAAGGATGCTCGGTCAAGGGCAAGAACTCGATATGGGTAAAACCCAGCTCATTAAGATAAGGCGGCAGCCATTCAGCCATCTCGCGGTAAGTCAGGAACCGATTGCCTTGTTCCGGAATCCTGCGCCAGGAACCCAAATGGACTTCATAAATGGCACAGGCCGCATTAAGCTGATTTTTTTGGTGACGTTGCGCCATCCAGGTCTGGTCCTGCCAGGTGTAATCAAGATCCCAAACCCGGGATGCGGTTAACGGCGGCGCTTCGCAACTGAACCCGAACGGATCGGCCTTGTCGGCTATTTTGCCGTCGTGGGAAACGATCCGGTATTTATAGCGCGCTGCAGTGGTTACCCCAGCTATATAACCTTCCCAAATTCCCGAGTCGTCATTGCGCAACTGGAGTGGGTTAGACTCGGCATGCCAAGCATTAAAGTCGCCGATAATCGCTACAGTACAGGCATTAGGCGCCCAAACGGCAAAATGGCAACCACTAACGCCATCAATAGTAACCAGATGTGAGCCGAGCTTTTCATACAGGCGAAAATGGTCGCCCTGTTTAAACAAAGCGATATCAAAATCCGTTAGCCGGCTGTCTGCATCGCTATTCGTTGCCGAAAAATTTATTGCTGTGGACATTTGCTAACCTCATTGGACGGGTTACCGCCGATACTGGCGTCTGCTATATGCGGCATGGCTGTTAGCTCAGAAAGATTCGATGGCGTGACACGCCAGACGGTGTTACCGACATCATCGGCAACCAGCAATGCGGTTTGCCGGTCCAGCATGGCAACGCCCACCGGTCTGCCGTATGCCTCGTCATCGGCACTCACAAAACCGGTCAGTACATCCAGTGGATCGCCACAGGGCTTACCATCCTTAAAAGGGATAAAAATAACCCGATAGCCGCTACGCGGCTTTCGGTTCCACGAGCCATGCTGGCCAATGAAAGCGCCGTTGTCAAAAGGTGTCTGCCAAGCCTTATTCAGGCTAAAAGCCAGTCCGAGTGAGGCGGTGTGCGGTCCAAGCGCATAATCTGGCATAAGGGCTTTGGCGACCAAATCGGGGCGCTGAGCCTGGATGCGCTCGTCCAGATGTTGGCCGAAATAGCTGTAAGGCCAACCATAAAATCCACCGTGAATCACAGAAGTCAGATAATCGGGCACCAGATCACTACCCAGTTCATCGCGTTCGTTGACCACAGTCCAAAGCGTATCGCCATTCGGCCCCCAAGCCAAGCCATTGGGATTACGTAAACCGGAGGCGTAAATACGCTGACTTTTTTGGTTTAAATCAAACTCCCAAATAGCGGCTCGACCGTCCTCTTGGGCTATGCCGTTTTCGGCAGCGTTACTATTCGATCCGACTGTTATATACAGCCGTGAGCCATCCTTGCTGGCCAGCAGATTTTTAGTCCAGTGATGATTAATAAGCCCGGCCGGTAAATCCAGCACCTTGGTTCCGGGTGCTTCAATATGGGTTAGACCTTGGGTATAGGGAAACTTGATAACTGCATCCGTGTTAGCCACATAGAAATCATTGCCTATCAATGCCATGCCAAACGGCGAATTAAGCCCTTGGATAAATACAGACCTGGTTTCGGCGACTCCATCGCCATCGATATCGCGCAGCAGTGTAATACGATTAGCGCTAGCCACACCGGCACCTGCTTTGTTCATAATCTGCTGCATGATCCAGCCCTTAATACCGGTTCCATCCTCCGGCTTCGGCGGGGCATTGGTTTCAGCAACCAATACATCGCCGTTGGGTAGTACATAAAGCCAGCGCGGGTGAGCTAGCCCATCGGCAAATCTGTTGACTGTCAATCCGGCTGCCGGCGAGGGTTTGCCTTGCATGGGCCAACCTTTTGCTGCAGCAATATTCACAGTCGGAATCAAGGTATTGTCAGGCGGCGGCAGTTGGGGGTGGGGGCCAACGCCGGCAGAGACCGGTAATTGCGCGACTTCGCCGCAGGCCGATACAACTAAGCCGACCAAGGCGAATAACAAGAAGTATCTTGGGTACATAAGCATATAACCCGATTCCGGTTGCAGGTTGCGAGCGGCCAAGGTACCGAGATCAAATTGAATGGTCTGTACAGGAGTGGCCGAGTCCAAAATATAAAAGTAATTTAGCCGCAATATTCGTATCAGTCGGTACGGTATCGTACATTGCGTAATGCCTGAATCCGGACTAACAAACGACCTGGGCATAAATCAGCGGCTCTTACTTATCTGGCATATTTTGGCTCCCGCTAAATCGGCTGTTATGTCTCTTGCCGTACTGACACGGCAATTTATTGCGATTACGCTGATCAGCAGCCTATGCTCAGTCTGGTTCAAACCAGCGCTAAAAATTTAGAAACACCATGAGTTAATTAATAACGCCGGTTCTTTGCCTGTCGCGCTCTCAATTATTTACTATTTCCGGCTATTTGAAATGCTCAGTATTTACTCAGGTTCGACCCGCGTCAGTAAAGTTTTGCGCCGACTTAGTCTGGCCTTGGCGTTTTTATTTGTGATAGGTTTTGTTGGCATAATACTGATGCCAAACAGTTGGGTACGGGGGGTGGCGGCTAATAAAGGCAGTGCCTTGCTCGATCGCGAATTTGCTGTTGATGGTGATATTGATATCGATTGGGACTGGACTCAGCCCAAAGTGTCACTGCATAAGTTGCGGATTGCTAACCTATCCGAAAGCAAGGATAAAAATATGTTGGTGATTGAAACGCTTAGTTTCGAAATTAAGATCTGGAAATTGTTATTGGCAGAACTGAATTTACCCAGTCTCAGTTTGGTAAAACCCAAACTTATATTGGAAAAATTTACCCCGACTAAAAACAACTGGGATTTTCCGCTGATGTCAAAAGCCAATCTTGCCGGCAAAGCGGCGTTACCTAATGAACGTAATAGTTTTCCTATTATCGGCAGTCTATTAATAAGCGATGGTCAGTTAACGTATCGTGATGTGCCCAAGCAATTGGCTACCCAATTGACTATCGTGCTGGCCAAAGGTGGTGAAGGCCAGGAGCAGGCTGTGTATCGTGTCACCGGCCAAGGGACATTGCAGAATAAGCCGTTTTCTATTCAGGCTAAGGGTGGCTCACTGTCCATGCTGCGCAATAATAGCCAACCTTATCCGCTCCAGCTCAATATCAATATGGGGAGTACCCGTGTCAGCCTGGAGGGCACGTTTGCTGATCCTGTGCAGATGACTGGTGTCAATGCGCAGCTTGATTTGCGCGGGGATAATCTGGCTGATCTGTTCTATTTAACCGGTATTCCTTTGCCGCCGACGCCGCCTTATAAATTAAACGGTCATTTACAAAAGCAGGATGGGATTTGGGCATTTCACCACTTCCAGGGGCAGGTGGGCGACAGCGATTTATCCGGGGAATTAACGTACGATACCAGCAAACCGCAAGGGTTGGTGAAAGCTGAGCTGGTTTCAAAATTGCTTGATATGAAAGACCTGGCCGGTTTTATCGGCGTCACACCAACCACAGGCATATTGTCGCCTGCCCAAATAGCTCAGGCCGAACGGGAAAAGTCCAGTCCGCATTTGTTGCCTGACATCCCGATCAATTTAATCCGCTTGCGTGCCGCTGATATGACTGTACGCCTTAAAGCCAATCAAATTAAAGCCCCGGATTTGCCGATAAACGATCTGGATATCGGTTTCAATATAGAACATGGCGTGTTGAAAATGAACCCATTCAATTTCGGCGTTGCTTATGGAAGCATCAGCGGGAGTCTAATATTGGATGGCCAAACAGATATTGCCAGCATAGAATCGGATTTGTTGATTAAGCGCTTAAGTTTTAAGCAGTTTTTTGCAAAAACTCAATTCGAGTCTTTATCATCCGGTTATTTTGGCGGCCGGCTGCAGCTAAAAGGTAGCGGCAAATCACTGGCTGAGGTGCTGGCGATCAGTAATGGCCGGATTATTTTGCTGATGTCTGGCGGCAGCATTAGTTTACTGATCGTAGATGCGGCCGGGCTTAACCTTGGTCAAGCGATTCCTTTATTACTGGGGAAAGACCAATCCACCGATATCCGCTGCGCAATCGCTGATTTCCAGGTTAAGAACGGATTGTTGAATTCGGACGTGTTTGTACTGGATACCACAGATTCTAATATAGCAGGCGCCATGCACATCAATCTAAAAGACGAAGTCCTGGCTGCCAAGGTCGAAGCGCATCCCAAAGATTTTAGCCTGCTCAGTGCCCGTACCCCTATTATTGTCAGCGGTACTTTGAAAAAACCAGCAATCGGGCTGGATCCAGAAGCGCTGGCCTTGCGCAGTTCCAGCGCAGTAGCACTGGGTGTATTGCTTAGCCCGGTGGCTGCCATCATCCCTTTCATTGAACTTGGGCTGGGTAAAGACAGCGATTGCCGCGAATTAATACAACATGCCCTAGCCTATTCAGAGGCTAAACCAGTGCCAAAATTGAAGAAAAAGAGTCGCGTTCATCAGTAGGCGTTTTTCGACTGCAAGCGTGTTCTGAGTGGGGTCAGGTCTTGTTATTTGCATTCTGCAAATAACAAGACCTGACCCCATAAGTTGTTACGGCTCGGCAAGTGAGGTTGTGAGGGATGCTTTGCGAGAGCTTGAGGAACGCAAGCATAAACTAGCAGCGTTACGGATACATCTTGCTGAGGGTGCCGCCCAAGCCAGTAGAGGAGAATTTGTACAGAATTATTCATTTGCAGCTGTTATTCAGGAGTTGGATAACGAGGCATGACGGCAACGGATTACACCGAGGGCAGTTAGTGACTTGAAGAACATTGGTCGTTATACGACGGAAAAATGGGGTAAGCCACAACGGAACCCCTATTTAGCAGACCTTGATGAACGCCCTAACTACCATCGTGAAATCCTATGCCTAGCTTCTAATCTTTCTAATTAACAATATCAAAATCTGCAGTACCCTATCACTCACCAGAGCAAACCAAAATAGGGCACAATCATGCAAAAACTCATAAAAGGGCTGCAGCAATATCAAACCAAAGTGTTTGGTTCGCAGCGTGAGCTGTTCGAGCGGCTTAAACAGGGCCAATCGCCTGATGCATTATTTATCACCTGTTCGGATTCGCGTATCAACCCTAATCTGCTGACTCAAACCGAACCCGGCGAACTGTTTATCCTGCGTAACGCCGGCAATCTGGTGCCGCCTTATGGTGCAGTCTATGGCGGCGAAGCAGCCACCATAGAATTTGCGGTAGCCGGGCTGGGGATTAAAGATATCATCATTTGCGGCCACACCCACTGTGGCGCCATGAATGCGCTGCTGAATCCGCCGTCCAGCAGCCAATTTCCGGCGCTGACCAGTTGGCTGGCTCATGCCGAATCAACCCGGCGCATCATCCAGGACAAATATGCCGATAAAGAATCATCATCTTTAATCAGTATCACCACTCAGGAGAATGTGTTGGCCCAGATGGAAAACCTGCGCACCCATCCGGTGGTTGCTTCCGGCTTATCCAGGGGCAAACTCAAGCTGCACGGCTGGGTATATAAAATCGAAACCGGCGAAGTTTACGGCTACGATCCGCAAAGTTTTCAATTTGAAGTGCTAACCGAAAAATGCACCTTAGTCGCCGTCCCGGAACATAAACTGATTTCGGCAGAAATTTAAGCAACATTATCGGCATGCTTAGCGCCGAGTTTAAAATAAAAAACAAGCGTTAAGCCTGATCCGGAAATTTGTGCGTAGTCTGGATATTAGGCATAGTCAATGGCGTGCTCAGTAAATCAAACAAGCGGCTTTGCGCCTGGGCCAATATTGCCATCACCGCCGGATGTTTGATTTTGCGTTGCGCAGTAATCGCATAAAAGCGTTCGGAGACATTATCAATCCGGCCCACCAGTTGCGTACCATACTGGCGCTGAATCTGGTTGGCCACCGCGATAGGCGCCACAAACATGCCGGCCCCGGCGGCGGCAAAGGTTTTCAGCAAAGCGCTGTCTTCAATTTCGGCTTTGATATCCGGGCAAATATTTTCAGTATCAAACCATTGATCCAGCGAGCGGCGCAAAGCAATATTGGTGGTGGGCAGCAGCAAAGGGGCGGCATTAAGTGAATACGGAAAATTGTCCCGATAACGCACGGCTAATTCCGGGATGGCAAACACCGCCACGCTGCATTCGCCCAACAGATGATTAAACAAATGTGTGCCGCCTGCGCTTGGAGTGGCCGGCATATCCGACAGCACCAGATCAATGCCGTGCAGCATAATTTCATTCATCAGCCGTTCAGCCTTGTCTTCAATACAGACCAACTGCAAGGGTTCGGCCAAATTTAGTGCCGGCTCCAGCAAACGATAAGCCATCAGCTTGGGTAAGGCATCGGCCACCCCCACACTAATCCGCAAGCCGCGACCACTGACCCGGCCTTTCAGGGTGTTGGTCAACTCCCGGCCCAGGGCAAAAATATCTTCAGCATAATGAAACACGGCTCGGCCGGTATCGGTCAGCGCCAGTTTTCTACCTTCTTTGTAAAACAGTTTTTCACCGATGGCCTGTTCAAAAACCGTCAACTGACCACTGATGGTGGGCTGGGCCAGATGCAGTTTTTCACTGGCCAGGGTAATACTGCCTTCTTTGGCGACATTCCAAAAATAATATAAATGCTGATAGTTCAATCGTTCCATAGGTTTTTGCATCGTTAAAAACGATATTAAGGTTAGATAAATTCAAATTTACTATAAAAATATATAGTTCATTCTATTAAGTGTTGATTAGCATAGCAAGCGATAAATACCTGTTTATTTGGCTCAGCATTGATTTCGGCCAATACCGGAAAATCTTAATGATTCCATATTTTCTATGGCAATATAAAATCCCATGAAATTACCAATGGATTGTAAGTGCCGCGAATAATGAGCTGTGATAATAAAATACGATTTACAGATCCATCATGGCCGCAGCAGCGCAATGAGATATAGGCTACCCACTTAAACCGGGACAAAATCAAGCGTTCGCCGCACAGTCCTGTATCATGAGTTAATGACTAAAAAAACAAAACGACACAAGGAATCCGTGCAACGAACCGCTCGATTATCAATGAACTGGTAGCCCGTGGCAAGAAAAGTCTTAGACAATTGGCGGTGCTGGTCAATCGATCCAAAAGTAGCGTCCATCGGCACCAAAAAGCGCAAGCCCGACGCCATCAATATCCCGAATCTGCCCTATGGGAAACCGAAGCAGGCGAAGCCTGGTTGAAACTATTGATGGTTGCGGTTCTGTACAGTTTTGGCATGGAGTGCCATGTTGGAGCCGACAAGTTGTCGCGATTTTTCAAGCTGATTCGCATTGACACGCATGTGGGCATATCTTCATCGGCATTGCGTCAGCAATTGAGCCGGATGGAAAGCCTGTTACCCGTATTTCAGCAGCGTTGTGAAAGCGGCGTTTCAGCTCAAACACGTTCAGCCGTAGTCGCCATGGATGAAACATTTTTTGGTGATTTTCTCATCCTGGTGCTGATGGACTTGTCGTCCGGTTATTTGATTCTGGAAGACATCAGCCATGACCGTCGCTTCGATACTTGGTTTGAGAAAGCGATACCGCGCCTAAAAGAGTTGGGTATTGACGTCAACCACGCCGTCAGCGACCGAGCCAAAGCCTTGATCAAACTGGCTATTACCGGGTTTGACTGTCAATCAGGTGCCGATATTTTTCATGCACAGCAGGATGTCAGCAAATGGTTGGGTGCAACGCTGGGAAGGCGGCACGAACAAGCGAAAACTCAACTGGAAACGGCTGAGGCGCTATTGAAAAAGAAACCGGACAACAACCTCGCCGAATTGGTGCAGGTCGTTGATGCAGAACGAGCCTATAAACAGATACAGGAAACACGCGCCGATTATCACGAAAATCTGGCCAGCATTGCCGAAGATGTTCATCCGTTTTCGTTAGAAACCCAGAAAATCAATCGGGCGGAACAGGTGACTTTCAGTCTGGAAAAACGCGCTCAGGCGTTTGAAAAAATCGCGCAATCGCAATCTATTGCTGACATAAAACAGACCATAAATAAGTTTCGTAATCAATTGAATGACTTAGCGTCCAATGTAGAAACCTGGTGGCTATGGGTCATGGAAATTCTAGCCGGTCTTTCGGTGGATGAGGCAACGCACTACTGGCTGATTCATGCCCTGTTACCAACGGTGTACTGGCATCAGCAACTGCTCAAAACCCAAAACCCCAGGCAAAGGGAAAAATACCGTCAGGCTTGGCAGCAAGCCGCGCAGCATTTACAGACTGATGCTTTCACAGCAACCCTGTCGGAAAGCGAATTGCAACGCTGGTTGGAATGGGCAGAGTGGATGGCGCGGAACTTTCATCGCAGTTCTTCCGCCGTCGAGGGGCGTAATGGTTATCTGTCGCAGATGTATCACAATGGCCGTGGCTTGACCGAAAAACGCCTGAGGGCATTGACAGTGATTCATAACTACGGACTCAAACGGACTGATGGAACAACAGCGGCAATGCGCTTGTTTGGTCAAACGTTTCCTGATTTGTTTTTATGGTTGGTTGCTGAAATGGGCGAGCTTCCGCTGCCAAGAAAGGGGCGGGAGCGGACTATTCATAACCCATTGTTTTTGAAAACTGTCCCGGCTTAAGTTGGAAGCCGAGATATACATCAAGCCGGTTATGCAAAATACTAACAATTTGTATGCCGGATTTTATTTAACGGTAATAGGCGGTGTTTAAACCGATGGATTTCAACTGTACGGTTTATACCAACCACAGTGCTGGCTCATATAAACCACTTCTAGTGATGCGGTTAATAATATGCCTGATTTAGCTGGTTTTTTTATTATCAGCGGCATTATAAAAATGGCATGGTCTATGCTAATGTAATTGTGTCGTTTTTTTAGTTGTTATGGAGGGCACTTAATTATATTGCTGGTTTTTTTACTGAGGCGCCCCAAGACTGGATCAGCAACATTACAAATATTGTTTTATTGCCGGGATAATTAATCGGCCTGAAGCTGCGCTGATTTAAACGCTGTTTCGGGGTAATAGAATTTATTTTATAACTCATGGGCGTAGCTTAAATACTAATGCCGTAAGACTGTAATGGTTTTTGCAAAATCTACCGGGTTGTTAAGCAAATTTATGCGCCGGCACCTAATTGATCCAATGCTTGATAAATTGAAAGCCATCCACCCCTAAATCAACATTCTTCATTAAATTTAAAGCTCTAATACGATGATTAATAAAACACTGATGTTAATAATCCTGGTCAGCATGCTATTGAGTGGTTGCCACAAAACCGATAGCGAGAGCCATGAAGAACCGCCTATCTATGAGGCAACCACACCTTTTCGTGAAGACACTGCCATCCAAAAAGAATATGTC
Source organism: Methylomonas paludis (assembly GCF_018734325.1). Lineage (NCBI taxonomy): Bacteria > Pseudomonadati > Pseudomonadota > Gammaproteobacteria > Methylococcales > Methylococcaceae > Methylomonas > Methylomonas paludis. The sequence continues at coordinate 1,170,500 of NZ_CP073754.1, forward strand.
TGTCAGATACATGGCATTAGACATATTGAAGTGCGGGCTTTGGAAAGAGGTTACTTACAGAATATTTTTGTCGATGAAGGGCAATTGGTGCACCAGGGGCAGCCCATGTTCAAAATCATGCCCAATATCTATCAGGCAGAGCTGCAGGCAGCAAAAGCCGAAGCCAATAATATGCGTATCGAATACCTCAATACCAAAGGCCTGGCAGATCAAAATATTGTATCGGCCAATGAATTGGCTTTGGCAAAAGCCAAGCTGGACAAGGCGGAAGCCGAGGTGACATTAGCGGAAACTCATCTTGGGTTTACCGACATCAAAGCGCCTTTTGAAGGGATTATGGATCATCTGCTGGTCAGAAACGGCAGCCTGCTGGATGAAGGGGCCTTGTTGACCACGCTATCGGACATCAGCAAATTATGGGTTTATTTCAATGTGCCGGAATCGGAATATCTGGATTATAAAAAGCATCACAATAACGATACCCGCACCAAAGTAAAGTTAAAAATGGCCAACGGCGAGATTTTTAATCAACCCGGTATCATCGAAACCATAGAGGCTGATTTTGATAATACTGCCGGAAATATCGAATTTCGCGCCACCTTCCTTAATCCGGACAAACTGCTCAGGCACGGGGAAACCGGAACGATTTTAATGACCAAGCCTTACAAAAACGCTTTGATTATCCCCCAAAAAGCAGTATTCGAAATCATGGATAAAACCTATGTCTACATTATCAATAATGAAGGAAAACTGGAGCAAAGACTGATCAAAATAGAGGCCGATTTACCTCAGCTGTTTATCATTACCGATGGATTGAAGGACGACGACAAGATCTTGCTGGAAGGTTTGCGCAAAGTGCATTCCGGAGAAGAGGTCAAAATTGATTTAAAGCCCTCCGATAAAGTTCGCTCAGAGTTGCATTTATATACAGAGTAATCCTTCATTAGTGAATAATTATGTTTAATATTTTTATCAAAAGACCGGTAATGGCGATCGTGTTATCGCTATTGTTTTTATTCATGGGGGCATTGTCGATCATGTCCTTGCCCATTTCCCAGTTTCCGGATATTGCTCCGCCCCGTGTCACGATTTCCTTATCGTTTCCGGGTGCTAGCGCCGATGTACTGGTGCAGTCGTCGCTGATCACCATCGAGCGGGCCATCAACGGCGTGCCCGGCATGAAATATATGGTGTCTGCTGCGACCAGCGCCGGTGAATCCACTATTCAAGTGCTGTTCGACTTGGGGGTTGATCCCAATATTGCCATGGTTAACGTCAAGACGCGCTTGGATCAGGTCATGAGTCGGCTACCCACTTTGGTGCAATTGGAAGGGGTAATCGTCAATCGGGTGCAGCCCAGCATGCTCATGTACGTCAACCTTTACAGCAAAGACAAAAACGCCGACGAAAAATTTTTATTTAACTATGCCTACGCCAATGTCATTCCGGAAGTTCAGCGGGTGTTTGGTATTGCCCAAGCCCAAATATTGGGCAGTCGCCAATATGCGATGCGAATTTGGTTGAATCCGGATCGGATGCGGGCTTATAGCGTCTCGATAGACGAAGTAATGGAAGCCGTATCAACTCAAAGTATTATTGGCCGGCCGGGCCGATTAGGCCAAAGTACCGGGATTGCCGCGCAATCCAAAGAATATGTGCTGATCTATCAAGGCCGTTACAACAAACCCGAACAGTATGAAGACATTATCATCCGGGCCAATTCCAAAGGCGAGATATTGCGGCTTAAAGATATCGCCAGGGTCGATCTGAATAGCGAGTTTTATAACATTTACTCGGATAAGGATTCCTTGCCTTCTGCGTCCATCGTGCTTAAGCAAAACTATGGCAGTAATGCCCAAAAGGTGATCGAGGACGTTAAGGAAAAATTGAAATCCTTAAAAAAATCCTTCCCGGAGGGTATGGACTACGAAATCAACTACGATGTATCCAGATTCGTGGAAGCTTCCATCGAAAAAGTTCTGCATACCCTGGCAGAAGCCTTCGTGCTGGTATCGTTGGTAGTGTTTATTTTCCTGGGTGACTGGCGTTCTACCTTGATCCCAATCTTGGCAGTACCGGTTTCGCTGGTTGGGGCATTTGCGGTGATGTCGGCGTTCGGGCTGTCCATTAATCTGATTACCCTGTTTGCCTTAGTGTTAGCCATCGGGATCGTGGTCGATGATGCGATTGTGGTGGTCGAAGCGGTACATGCCAAGATGGAAGCCGAACATTGCAGCCCTTATGTGGCTTCCAGAAAAGTATTGGGTGAAATCGGCGGTGCCATTATTGCCATCACCCTGGTCATGACCTCGGTGTTTGTCCCCATTGCCTTCATGAGCGGGCCGGTTGGGGTATTTTATCGGCAGTTCTCGATAGCGATGGCATCGTCCATCATCATTTCCGCCATTGTCGCTTTATCATTGGCCCCGGTTTTGTGCGCCATGATCCTTAAAAATACCCACGGCCAACCAAAGCGCAGAACGCCGATCAGTATTTTTATTGACGCCTTTAACCGATTGTTTGAAAAAGTCACCGGGCGTTACGTGAAATTGCTGGATGTGGTGGTCACCCGGCGTATCCTGACCATTTTGGTGTTGGGTGGGTTTTGCTTCGGCATCTATTCGGTCAATTTAACCTTGCCTTCCGGTTTTATTCCGGGTGAAGACCAGGGCATGATTTATGCCATTATTCAGACGCCACCCGGTTCAACCATAGAGGTAACCTATAAAGTCGCTCAGGAACTGGAAAAAGTAGCCAGCAATATTGAAGGTGTGCAATCAGTTTCTTCTTTAGCCGGCTATGAAGTGCTGACCGAGGGACGCGGGTCCAATGCCGGTACCTGTATTATCAACCTGAAAGACTGGACTGAGCGTAAAAACTCCGTGCAGGATGTGATCCGGGAATTGGAGGGAAAAGTCCATGACTTTGGCGCCATCATAGAATTTTTTGAACCCCCGGCAGTGCCAGGTTACGGTGCGGCATCCGGTATGGCTTTGCGTTTATTGGATAAGACCACCGACACCGACTATCAGGCGTTTGACAAAATTAACCAGGCCTTTATGGCAGAACTGCGCAAGCGCAAGGAGTTAAGCGGATTGTTTACCTTTTATGCGGCCAATTTCCCGCAATACGAATTGGTGATCGACAATAAGCTGGCCATGCAAAAAGGGGTTTCCATCAACAAAGCCATGAATAACCTGGATATCATGATAGGCAGTACCTATGAACAAGGCTTTATTCGCTTCAACAACTTTTTCAAAGTCTACGCCCAGGCTTCGCCTGAATTCCGGCGCTTCCCTTCGGACGTGTTGAACTACTATGTGAAAAATGATGAGGGCAAAATGGTGCCTTACTCATCCTTCATGACCATGCGGAAAACCCAAGGCCCCAACGAAATTACCCGTTACAACCTCTACAATTCAGCGGTTATCCGTGCCGTGCCGGCCAAGGGCTATACCTCTGGTGACGCGATCAAAGCCATTCAGGAAGTTGCCGCCGCCACTTTGCCGCGCGGTTTTGACATAGGCTGGGAAGGTCTGTCGTTTGACGAAGCAGCCCGCGGCAATGAAGCCATGGTGATCTTCGTGATAGTGTTAGTGTTCGTATACCTGGTGTTAGCCGCCCAGTACGAAAGCTTTCTGTTGCCCTTAGCCGTGTTATTTTCGTTACCCGCCGGTATTTTTGGTTCGTTCCTGCTGTTAAAAACCTTGGGCCTGGCCAATGATGTTTATTCCCAGGTGGGGATGGTGATGTTAATCGGCTTGCTCGGCAAAAACGCGGTATTGATTATTGAATTTGCCGTGCAGAAGCAGGCCCAGGGCATGTCGGTTAAAGATGCGGCGATTGAGGGCGCTAAAGCCCGGTTCAGGCCGATTTTGATGACTTCATTCGCATTTATCGCAGGCTTGATACCTTTAGTGGTGGCGACCGGCGCGGGCGCAGTCGGCAACCGCACCATCGGTACTTCCTCGCTGGGCGGCATGTTGTTCGGCACCGTATTTGGGGTGATTCTTATTCCGGGACTTTATTACATCTTTGCCAAAATGATCGAAGGAAAATCATTAATTAAAGACGAAGAACTGGATCCGTTAACTGAAACCTATCACTATGGTGCAGACGATGAAAAAGACTAAAACTTTACATCTTATGATGCTGGGACTGATGGGGCTGATCGTGCAAGCTTGCGGCATTCCCGACTTGACCCCCAGAAAAGAACAGGTCAGCCTGCCCGATCAGTTTAAGCCGGAATTGGCAGAGCAGGCCAATACCTCCGAAGTGAAATGGAAGGAGTTTTTCGACGATCCCTACTTGTCCAGCCTGATCGATATAGCGCTGGTAAACAACAAGGAAATCAATATCGTTATGCAGCGCATCAATGCCGCGCAAAACGAAATTCAAGCCCGGCGCGGGGCCTATTTGCCGTTTGTCAACGTTGGTACCTCAGCGGGAGGGGATAAAGTCGGCAAATACACCCGCAACGGTGCAGTGGAAGACAGCCTGCCGCTGGCCAATCAGGGCTTCCCAACTTTGGTCGGCGATTATCAGTTCGGCCTGTTTTCCAGTTGGGAAATCGACGTCTGGAAAAAACTCAGAAACGCCACCCAGGTGGCGGTCTTTGAGTACATGGCTACCACAGAGGGTAAAAACTTCGTGTTGACCAATCTGGTTTCCGAAGTAGCACATGCTTACTACGAACTGGTTACCCTGGACAATCAGCTTGAGAACCTGGAGCAAAACATCACCATTCAACAAAATGGGCTGGAGATCGTCAAGCAACTGCAGTTTTTTGCTCGATCAAGCACCTTAGCCATCAAACGTTATGAAGCGGAAGTGGCAAAAAACCAAAGTAAACGCTTTGAAATAAAACAGCAGATTACCGTGGTGGAAAACCGCCTCAACTTTTTACTTGGTCGAACCCCGGAGCCTATCCAGCGCGCCTCCAAGGGCTTCATGGAAATGAAACCGAAATTTCTCAATGTCGGTATTCCCTCGCAATTACTCAAAAACAGACCGGATATCAGACAAGCCGAGCTGGAGCTGGCGGCGGCGAAATTAAACATAGATGTGGCGCGGGCTAATTTTTATCCTTCCTTCGGCATAAGAGCTGGGATAGGATTTGATGCGTTTGCTCTTAAGTATCTGATTAACACACCGGAATCTTTGGCGGCTTCCATCGCCGGGGATTTGACCGCGCCTTTGGTGAATAAAAACGCCATTATCGCGGAATATAAGAATGCCAACGCCCACCAAATTCAGGCAGCATACGAATATGAGCAAAGCATCATCAATGCTTACACAGAGGTATTAAATCAAGTTTCCAACATTGATAATCTCGACAAAAACTATCAATTAAAAAGAAAACAGGTGGACGCACTGGTGCAATCCATCGATGTATCCACCCAGTTATTCAAATCCGCGCGCACCGACTACCTGGATGTATTATTAACCCAAAGAGACGCCTTGGACGCCAAAAAAGACATCATTGAAACCAAACAAAAGCAAATCAACGCCACCTTGGATTTGTATAAAGCGCTGGGTGGCGGCTGGCGGCAGTAACAGGGTGGTAATGGACTAAAACGGTTATTCGCCAATACCTAGGTGTAGGGTGGGCACACGCTTTTTGTGCCCCATACGCATCAACTTAGTATAAATTAGGCGAAATATACTGTTTAACCATATGATAAAATAGATATTATTTACTTGTAAACTAATATTCGAAATGGAAATTTTTTTAGGCTGGCGCAAACCCTGCAGTTTGTTCTGACCACTAAGTCTAACGAACTCGCCAAAGAGGGATTCATCAAACGCCAGCGTAAAATCACGGGGTCTAATTTTGTGAAAACGTTGATCTTTGGTTGGATGCAGTACTTCACACCGTCAGTCGAAGGCTTGGCTAGAGCCGGCTATACTCATGGATTAAAGATCAGCGCTCAGGGGTTGGACAAGCGCTTCACCCAAGAGGCTTGCGAATTGATGAAACGTGTTTTGGAAACAGCTCTTGCCCAAGTTGTGACTGCGAGTGTGCAAGTGGACGCTGGTATTTTAAAACCCTTTCCGGCCATTTATCTTGCGGATTGCAGCACCGTTGCTTTACCCACTGAATTGGAGACGATTTGGCCCGGGGTCGGCGGTTCCGAGAATGCGAGCAAAGCTGCCATTAAGGTTGATACGAACTTGGAAATAAAAACCGGGCAAATCCATTTTAACTTGTTGCCGGGCCGCCATTCGGACAGCCGTAGCCCTGTCGCCGAGTCTGTTTACGAAAAAGGGAGTCTACGCATACAAGATTTGGGCTATTTCAATCTAGGACGCATGAAACAACAGGCTGAACGAGGTGAATATTGGATTTCTCGCCTGCAACCCGGTACGCAAGTTTTTTCAATGGCCGGTGACCCGATAAACTTGAGTAGTCACTGTCTAAACTTACTCAAACAAGGACTGATGCGAAATGAAATCGCGGTCAAAGTGGGCGTCAAGGAACAATTGACTGTACGAATGCTATTCTGGAAATTACCGGCGGAAGAGGCGGGTCGGCGACGGGCAAAAATGCTGAATAACGGCAGAAAGCACAGCAGAATGCCTAGCGAAGCGAACCTTGCCGGGTGTGATTGGAATATACTGATCACCAATGTCGAACCTGAAAAACTTAACCATGAAGACTGTTTTGTCATGTACGGTGTTCGTTGGCAAATTGAGCTGATTTTTAAATTGTGGAAATCCCATAGCGGCCTAGGACATTCGCGCAGTGAAAAACCGGAGCGTATACTCTGTGAAATCTATGCCAAATTACTAGCGATCATCTTTCAGCACTGGATTGTGTTGACCGGACTCTGGCAAAAGCCTGATCGTAGTCTAGTCAAAGGCAATCAAATGATTAAGGAGCAATCATCGGGTTTAGCCAAATGCATGAATGATCTGGAAACATTGGCTAACTTTCTAAAAGAACTGGCGGACAGGTTCGATCATGGCTGTTCAATGAATAAGCGAAAGAAAACGCTAAACACCTGTCAACGGATAGAACTTAGGTGCGCTTATGCATAAAGGGGGACGAGCACAGATCAAACGCATAGCGGGATTGAAAGGATGTAATTCATCAGCATTTATAACATACTAATAAATAACGATTGTTTTTTAAAGTTGATGCGTATGGGGCACACGCTTTTTGTGCCCACGCGTGAAAACCTATAAACAATAGACCAACCATGTCCCATTATCGACGCGCTAAAACAACGGGAGCGACCTATAAATTTGCCAATATATTATTGGCGCATACTATAAAGATTCGCCTTGCCGCAGGGCAGGGCGGATCTGTCTCTCTCTTGCCAGACTGCAGATGTTTTGACGATAAGCCTGGCAATGTGTATATTCCCCATTTTAATCTGGAGTTGCGCCCGCTGGGCTGTGGATAGATGTTAACCAAAGCCAGGTAGGGTGGATTCGCCGCCAGGCAATCCACCAAAACTTCGCGGCTGTTTGGCGTTTCGCTGTCGCGATTCCCCTGAGCACGAAGTGAAAACACCCAACCTGGATTTTGGTATAGCCCTGTAACCGTTAAAATGTTATGGCTGACCGCAACTATTACCAATAAGTAAGCTATCCTAGTTTTAAAAATAACTATAACTATTCACCAAGGATAATTTGTATGCAATTCGAAGAATATTTGCCCCTGATCCAGGCTCAGTGGCTGCAGTTCTACCAATTTACCCTGGAAAATCCGCTGTATGCCGGTGCTTTGGCGCTGAGTGTCTGGTTAGTCACCGCCATATTATACGGTTTCCGTATCGGTTCTCTGAATCGGCGCAACCGCAAAAGCCTGCAGGTTATCACCACAACTCAAACCGAACTGACTGAAGTCCAGGCCCAAGTTCAGCAATTACAGGAAGCACAGGCGCTGCTAAACCAGCAACTGGAACAGGAAAGCCTGCGTGCCGGTGGTTTACAAACCCGGATTGCCGAACTCAGCACTCTGCTCAGCGAAAACATCCTGGAACTGGCCGCACAGCCGGCTTTGGGGCAGCAAGGCTTAACCGTCAATCCGGCTTTGACTCTGGAACAACTATGGCAGCGTTTCAGTATTGCCGTTAAACAGTTATCGGAAAGCCTGATAGCCGAAAAAGATGCCTACCGGGAATTAAAACAGACGCTGCAAACCGAAACCGCCAAACTGGCCGAACAGGAATTACAACTGCAAGCCGCCCAACTGCGGGTGGATAACCAAAAACAACAGATCAACAAACTGGAAGAAGTACTGGCCGAACACGACCAGATTCTGGTACAGCAACAAGATAGCGCCCAGCAGCGTATCGCCGCCATTGAAGCCAAATACCAAACCAATTTACTACGCTTGGCCGAACTGGAACAGCAGGCGCTGGAATGGCGTAAACAACCGGCTGCGCCAATTACCCCGGCTGTCGCCACAGCCCCGGTAGTGCCGGAAGTTACACAACCCGCCACTGCCGAGCCGACCATTAGTGCTGTTATTGACGAACCAGTGGTTCAACCAGCCCCGCCTGTTCCACAACAGACGTCACCGGTGAAACCGCTTGAAGTGATCACCCCTGCCGCCAGTGTGATGGAGCAGGCAATTGTCCAGGCCGCCGAGCCAAGCCCAGCAGCGGAAGCCCCAGCTCCCGCCGCCGGTAAATTCAAATCCCTGTTCGCCAATGCCAGACAGAAAATCGACTTGCTGGATCAAAAACTGGGCTCGCGGTCTTCGCAAAATCAAGAAATCAATCAGGCCGCCGCTCACTATGACGCCATTCGTCAGCCGGAACCACCAGCCCCACCGGTAGTAGAAACCCCTGCCGCGCCGGTAGTCGAGCCGGAACCCGCCCCGGTTCAGGCCGCAGCGCCCAGCAGCAAAGCCAGTGCCGCCGCCAAGCCGGAAGCCAGTAAATTTGGCGCAATATTCAGTAATGCCCGGCAAAAAATCAGTAAACTGGACAGTCTGTTAGGCCCGCCCGCCGATGCTGCCGCGCCAGCCGAACCGGAAGCCCAAGCCGCACCGGAAACCGTTATTGAAGCAGCACCCGCTGCCCAGCCGGTTGCAGCAGAAGCTAAACCCGGCCTAGGCGGTAAATTTAAAGGTCTGTTAGGCTCTAAAGCCGCAAAACCAGCAAAAGAAGTAGCCTCGGAAGCAGAACCTGCCGTCCCCGTGGCTGAGCCAAGCGCAGTTCCAGCTGAGCCGGCTGAAACCGGCTCCACCAAATTAAAAGGCTTGCTCGGTAAACTGAAACGTTAACACCGTGGCGTGGGCAGGTTTTATGCCCACGCCGGATAGCGCAGATGTTATCCTGACGGCTGCTTAAGCCTCTTTTAGGATAGTCATGATAGGGTACGCACAGCATTATATCCGCCACCGGCTAAACCAGCTGTCACGCTGGAGTTTACCGGTGGTGTGTGCTGCCGCCTGCGCACTGTCCGGCTGTTTTTCGCCTATGGCGCTGGATCATGTGGCGCTGGCCTATAATGAGTCGATATCCGATGTGGTCTCCAAGCAGTTACTGCTGAATATTGCCAGAGCCAGCCTCAATCAGCCCATCTATTTTTCCGGCATCTCCAATATCGCCGCCACCCTTAATTTTCAGGCCAATGCCGGAGCCACCCCGGCCCTGGCCGGCAATAGCGGCGGTTTGTTAATGCCGCTATTCGGCGGCAGCGTTTCGGAAAATCCCACCATCAGCATCGTGCCCATGCAAGGTGAAGAATTTACCCAGCGCATGCTCACCCCCTTATCGGAACAGAAATTGGCCCTGTTGTTGCGGCAAAACATCGATGTCAATCTGTTGCTGCGTCTGATAACCCTGGAGTTCCGTACCCAAAACAAAGACGGGGTTTACCACAACCGGCCCCGCAATGAGCAGGATTACGCTACCTTCCGGCGCATTGCCCTGCATCTGGCCTCAATTCAGAACCGCGATCAGCTCTATGCCGAACCACTGATTTTTGAACAGCACTGGACCTTACCCCAGGCTGGGCTGGATGCCGCGGCTTTTCCAGCCCTGGAAGCCAAATATGAAATCAGCGCTGCGGCCGAAGCCGGTGCCTATAAACTCACTAAACAGGTTATCGGCCGCACCGTATTAACCAATTATGATCCTTCGGTGTTGAGTAATGTCGAACGGGTGCAACTCAATGAAGAAGCCGAAAAAAATGCGCCCAACGAAATCCTGGTGGATATTCGTGCCGATTTTCCCGGTGGTGAATATCCGCTGCATGGCAAATTCCGATTGCGCAGTTTCAGCAATATCATGTATTTCATCGGTCGCACCATCACCACCGAACCGGAAATAGCTGTCGCCGCCGATCCCAGAACCCCGCAGGCAACCGAAAACCCGGTTTCGGTAATTGCCATCGCCCAATCCGATAACGCCCCGGCCAGCCCCGATCTGGCAGTGCAATACCGGGATAAATATTATGCCGTACAACAAGCCAGCAATCCGGCCTGGAATCAAACTGCCTTCCGGGTGCTGGCGCAAATTTTCCAGATGACCATGGCCGAACTACCCAGAGTCGGTGCCCCCACTATTACCATTGCTAAATAGGGTATATGCATGGCTGCTAAAGTCCTGCCCATGTGTTACTGACGTTCGATGAATACCAAAAACTCACTGGTGGCCGTGGCTGCAAAATTGCCGATTTATTAGCCTTGCCGGGTAGTGAAGATATTGAACTTGAGATACCGGCTATGCGGGAATTGGTAAAGCCGGCAGACTTTAATTAAAACAAGGGCTTAAATTGATAGGAAGTGCCGACGCAAGGAGGCGCATCTGTCGCGATTGATGCGCTTCACTCCGTTCAGCACATCCTATATTTTAAGACCAAAAAAGGGGTAAATTTTAGCCACTCTGACCCTATTCGAGATTAGCCTGTGTGGAATCCTCTTCCCCCACAGGCCAGGACTATCAAGCCTGTAACGCCTTCAACAAAGCCTGCAAGCGGTCATTGGCATCACCAAACAGCATCCGGGTGTTTTCATGTACGAATAATGGATTACCCACCCCGGCGTAACCAGACGCCATACTGCGTTTCAGCACTATCGTGGTTGCGCCTTTCCAGCATTCCAGCACCGGCATGCCGGCAATTGGGCTGTTAGGGTCATCCAACGCTGATGGGTTGACGATGTCGTTAGCGCCAATCACGATAGACACATCCACATCCGGAAAGTCTTCGTTGATTTCTTCCATTTCAAACACAATATCGTAAGGTACTTTGGCTTCCGCCAGCAGTACGTTCATGTGTCCCGGCATGCGTCCGGCCACTGGATGAATGGCAAACCGCACTTTCTTGCCCTGCGAGGTCAACAGCTTGGTGATTTCATTGACAGTATGCTGAGCTTGCGCCACCGCCATGCCGTAGCCGGGGATGATCACAATGTTTTTAGATTCTTTCAGCAACTGCGCGGTTTCCTCGGCATCAATCGGAAACACCTCGCCTTCCACTTCTGCCGCTGCCGCACCGCTGGCGGTACCAAAGCCCCCGGCAATCACGCTGAGAAAATGCCGGTTCATCGCCCGGCACATGATGTAACTCAGAATCGCACCGCTACTGCCCACCAGGGCGCCGGTGACGATCAGCAAGTCGTTATTCAGCATAAACCCGGTCGCTGCCGCGGCCCAACCCGAATAACTGTTCAGCATGGATACCACCACCGGCATATCCGCACCGCCGATCGCCATTACCATGTGTACCCCAAACACCAAAGCAATGCCGGTCATTACCAGTAACGGAATCAGCGCTGCGCCGGTTTCACTGCCGACCAGAAACAAATGGCCAAAAAAGAAAGTCAGGACAAACAAACTCAGATTCAGCCAGTGCCGGGCCGGCAGCAACACCGGTTTACCGGTGATTTTGCCGCACAGCTTGCCCCAGGCAATCACCGAGCCGGAGCAGGTTACCGCCCCGATAAAAATACCGATATAAATTTCCAGCTCATGAATGGTTTTTTCCACACCCACCAGGGTAGAGGTAGTGTCCATGAAATTGGCATAACCCACCAGCACCGCCGCCAGACCCACCAAACTGTGCATGATGGCGACCAGTTCCGGCATTTGGGTCATTTCCACCTTGGCTGCCGCCCGCGCCCCGATACTGCCGCCGATCAGCAAAGCCACCAGCAAAATGGCGTAACTATGCACATTATTGCCCAACACCGTAGCGATAATGGCGATACTCATCCCGGCCATGCCGAAATAATTGCCGCGCCGCGAAGTATCCTGTTTGCTTAAACCGCTCAGGCTGAGGATGAAGAGAATGGAAGCAGCAATGTAAGACATTGTGACTAAACCGTGTGACATGTGATTCCCCTATTTCCTGAACATTTCCAACATGCGGCGGGTAACTAAAAACCCGCCGGCAATGTTGACAGAAGCAATTAAAATGGCCAAACCGGATAAGATTTCAATAATCTCCAGTGGGGCGGACACCTGCACCAGCGCACCGATCACAATAATGCCGCTGATGGCGTTGGTGACGCTCATCAAAGGCGTATGCAGCGAGGGCGATACATTCCAGATTACCTGATATCCCACAAAACAGGCCAGTACAAACACCGTGAAATGGGCCAGAAACGATTCCGGAGCCACCGCACCGGCGCTGAATAAAGCCACCACCCCAACCAGCAAGGGCAGCCATTGAGCAATGACCGATTTTTTGGTTTCTGCCGCAGGCTGTTCAGCAACCGCCGAGGTGGCGGCCTTGGGTGCTGCCGACAATTTGGGCGGTGGCGGCGGCCAGGTAATCCCGCCTTCCTTGATCACGGTCGCGCCGCGTATCACTTCATCGTCCATATTCACATCCAGCACCCCGTTTTTCTCCGGGCACAAATCAGTGAGCAGGTGACGTAAATTGGTGGCATATAACTGACTGGACTGATTGGCCAGCCGGCTGGGTAAATTGGTGTAGCCAATGATGGTGACGCCGTTTTTTTCCACCACCTGGTTTTTTTCGGTCAGCGCACAGTTGCCGCCCTGTTCAGCGGCCAGGTCAACAATCACGCTGCCCGGTTTCATACTGGCCACCATTTCAGCGGTGATCAGTTCCGGGGCCGGTTTGCCGGGGATTAAGGCCGTGGTGACAATAATGTCCACTTCGGTGGCCTGACGGGCAAACAAAGCCATTTCCGCTTCAATAAACTCCTTGGACATGGTTTTGGCGTAGCCGCCAGTGCCGGAGCCGTCTTCCTTGAAATCCAGCAGCAAAAATTCGGCGTCCATACTTTCGATTTGTTCTTTCACTTCCGGACGGGTATCAAAAGCCCGGACGATAGCGCCCATGCCTTTGGCGGTACCAATCGCCGCCAGACCGGCCACACCGGCACCAATCACCAGCACCTTGGCGGGGGGAATCTTGCCGGCAGCGGTAATCTGCCCGGTAAAAAACCGGCCAAAATGTTGCGCGGCTTCAATAATGGCCCGATAACCGGCGATATTGGCCATCGAACTCAAGGCATCCATTTTTTGGGCTCTGGACATGCGCGGCACGCTGTCCATAGCAAGAACCGTGGCTTGTTTGGCGGCCAGTGCCTGTAACAGTTCGGGGTTTTGCGCCGGCCAGATAAAACTGATCAAAACCTGGCCGGGATGTACCAGCGCCAGTTCATCTATGCCCAGTTCCGGATAGTTTTGCGGCGCCCGCACTTTCAGAATAATCTCAGCCTCCTGCCAAAGCGCCGCAGCGGAATCAACGATAGTCACACCCGCCTGCTGATAAGCTTGATCGGAAATATCGGCAGCCGCACCGGCACCGCTTTCCAGATACACGCTAAAGCCAAGTTTCTGCAGCTTATCTGCTGCCTCCGGCGTGGTCGCGACGCGTTTTTCGCCGGGATAATTTTCCTTGGGTATACCGATTTTCATGTTTTCTCCTGTAGGAAGGGGGCTGAGATGCAAAACCTAAGCACTGTCACATATCATGACCAGTCACAGACCGGCGCATGTGCCAACCATAAGCCCTGATTTGCTTAAAGCCGCCAGTGGCGGGCAAATCCAAAACTTGGCGTTGAGAATATGAGATTAGTCTATATTTTTCAAATTTTTTCTATAAAACACCGCAATTAAAATAAAACCCGGAATTTACAGGCTTTATTTAGGCGAAGAATATGACTGATTTAGATAGCAGCGGCGAAAAATAAAGCAAATAGCTGCTGCCCGCCATCCAGCCGTAGCCTGGATGCAGCGCAGCTGAATCCAGGAATCGCAGCCAAGCACGCATCGGTTTAAAGCAAGCTTTATGGCTTATAGGATAGCGAGGCGCATCAATCGCGTTTAACACCATCCCACACCCCGCCCAACATGCAGTACAATGCGGGCATGGCCGATGATCATCCCAATCTGTTAATGTGGAGCGGGCGTTTTAGCATTTTTAGAGACTCCCATCATGGTATATCGAGTAAAAGATTTTATAGAAACGGAACCCGGTTTAATTTTTGCTGTGGTGGCAGATGGCGTGGAAGACGGCAAAATCCGCTGTTTCCTGCGTTACGCCCTGCTGGACGGGCAATGGCGCAAGGTGGCCACTGCTGATGCCAACCAATATCTGGCCAGCCATTACCCGCAATATCTGTTCAACTCCGCGCAACTCGATGCCCCGCTGCATGCCGTGCCGCGCCCGGACATCATTCGCCATTATTCACCGCGGCCCAAACTCCAGGAATTACTGGCGGCACCTGCCACAGACTCGGTACTTAGCGATTTGCACCTGCTGTGCAAACTGTTAGAAGATGATGGCGTGGATTTAAATCAGATCGGCATCACCGGTTCGCTATTGCTGGGTCTGCAAAACCACGCCTCGGATATCGATCTGATTTGTTATGACCGTAATCTGTTCCAGCAACTGCGCAGCCGGGTGCAAGCCCTGATCGCCCGCAACAAATGCCAGGCCATGCAGAACAGCGACTGGCTGACTGCCTACCAGCGCCGGGCCTGCGATTTAACCCTGGACGAATATATCTGGCATGAACAGCGCAAATTCAACAAAGCCATCATCAACCAGCGCAAATTTGATTTAGCCCTGGTGGCAGGGGTCGGCAAAGTCAGTCAGCAACAGTATAAAAAACTGGGCTTGATCACTCTGGAAGCCGAAGTCACCGCCGATGAATACAGCTATGATTATCCGGCAGAATTGACCATCAACCATGAAGAAATCAGCAGCGTCGTCAGCTTTACCGCCACCTATACCGGTCAGGCCCGGCTGGGCGAACGCATCCGAGTGGCCGGCAATCTTGAGGTAGACGAACAAGGCCTGCAACGCATCGTGGTCGGTTCCAACCGCGAAGCCCAGGGCGAATACATCAAGGTGCTTCAGTGAAGCTCAAAGCCTATAAAGCCGTGATTTTTGATATGGACGGCCTGGTACTGGATACTGAAACCACCTATCTGCACGCTTGGCAACAAGCCTTATCGGCCTTGGCCTACAACCCCGCCGCCGTGGAACTGGCCGCCATATCCGGTGCCGCATTTGACAGCCTGGAAGGCTATTTGCTGGAACAGTTCGGCGCGGATTTTGATTGCCAGGAATTTAAGCAACTCAGCCGCCACTACTGGCAACTGCATGTGCAAAATCACGGCATACCGGTGAAAAAAGGCTTTTACACCCTGCTGGAGATGCTGCGCAATTATCAATTGCCGTTTGGTCTGGCTACCAACAGCAAACGCCGCGATGCCCTGTATTGTCTGGATCTGGCTGGACTGAGCCAGGTGTTTAGCGTGATCAGCTGTCGCGACGATGTCCAGCACGGCAAACCCCGTCCCGACGTGTTTTTAGCCACAGCCGCCAAACTGGCCGTCAGCATCGAAGACTGCCTGATACTGGAAGACTCACTACCCGGCCTTAGCGCCGCTGTAGCCGCCGGAGCCGATTGCATCTACATCCCCTCTCAAGCCACCACCACCACCACCGGCCCAGGCGCACTCGCCGTGGTCGCCGATCTGGAACAGGCTGCCGACATGCTGAAAATGGCTTTGCAAGCCTGAATGGACTGAAAAGCAATCACATTATCAATCCCGTATATAAAGGCTGCGGTCTTGTATTGGGCAAAAAATGTAAAGCTGCAGTCTTTCCTTTGATAATGGCTACGCGGTGTATCCCTCGATTCCACTCCGTTGCATCGAGGCTACGGACCTTCTAAAATAGTCCGCTAAACAACACAAAAACCAAGTGTAGCCTCGATGCAGCAAAGCGGAATCGAGGATGTAGACCGCTAAGTCCAAGATAACATCGATTAATCAAGGCCTTGTTTGCGTTAATTTAAGTTGATTTGGTGATAAGCGGTAGTGTCGTAGCGGCGGGTTAGATGCGAGTTGATAACGATGTTTTGGTTTTGCATTGCTCGCGCATCGTAACCCGCCAACGTTCCAAAAAGTAAGCACCAATCTTTATTTAGAGCCAATTATATGCGCACCTAGCGACCAGACCGCACATTTTTCTTTATAAACCAAAGGCCGCGACTTGACTTTTGTGCTGGCGGTCAATGATCTTTACTACTTAAAGCTACCCCCCAAAACAAGCATACAATTCCACAGGTAATAGCAGTACAATAACTCACAGGCTTAAATTACAGTCTCAACCCAAAATGCCAGACTAACCGCTGTTGCCGGCACGGAGCAAGACAGTGAATGACAGCAACTCATTTTTGGCCAGAATAACAATTCCGGCTATCGCCCTTAATCATCGTGGCGGTAATTAAGCCAATGCCAGCCCAGTCTTGAAGCCCGGTGAAAACGCTAAGTTTTTTACAGGCATTCCGCTATACCCTGCACAGCCTGCTGGTGCTGATCGGCCTGGCTTACACCCTGCATTATCAACCCATCCCGGTGTTACAGCGTCTGGATCAACTGGGTTATGATCTGCGCTTACGCGCCACCCTGCCGAATAGCCAAGATCCGCGCATCGTCATTGTCGATATCGACGAAAAAAGCCTGAGCGCCTTAGGCCATTGGCCCTGGCCGCGTCCACGTCTGGCGCAACTGGTCGATACCCTGTTTGATCACTACCAAGTCCGTCTGTTAGCCTTTGATGTAGTGTTTGCCGAAGCCGACAACACCTCGCCGCTGGCGGCGCTGGATGAACTGGCCCGGCAAACTCTGGCCGCCAATCAGCCGTTTCAGACCGCACTGACCAAACTGCGTCCGCAGTTGGATTATGACGCCATCTTTGCCGCCAGCCTGAAAAACCGGCCGGTAATTTTGAGTTTTTTTACCAGCCGCGAAATTACCCGTCATCCCGAGCAAGCCTTACCAGGGGCCTGGGCCGATAGCCGCGACTGGGCGTTTGCCGGCCAGTTGCCGGACGCCGCCGGTTTTGGCGGCAATCTGGCCCTAGTGCAGCAGGCGGCAGCTGATGGCGGCTACTTTAATAATCCGCTGGTGGATAGCGATGGCGTATTCCGGCGCATTCCGCTGCTCAGCCGTTATCAGGGCCAAATCTACCCGGCGCTGAGTCTGGCGATTTACCGCCGGCTGCTGGGTGCGCCACTACCGGCTTTCAGCAGTGCCGGCAGCAATCT
Organism: Methylomonas paludis; assembly: GCF_018734325.1. Lineage (NCBI taxonomy): Bacteria > Pseudomonadati > Pseudomonadota > Gammaproteobacteria > Methylococcales > Methylococcaceae > Methylomonas > Methylomonas paludis. The sequence continues at coordinate 1,188,003 of NZ_CP073754.1, forward strand.
GACGGCTTTGCGCCTGCAGCAGCAAGTCATTCCCACTGCCGCCGACAGCAGCGTACTGGTGCCTTATCGGGGCAGATACCCCAGCTTTGCCTATTATGCCGCTAGCGATGTGCTGGCCGGGACGATTGCCGACAGCCAGCTCAAGGGCAAAATCGTGCTGGTGGGCAGTACCGCCGCCGGGCTGATGGATTTACGCAGCACCCCGGTGCAAAACGTATTTCCCGGTGTGGAAATTCAGGCCAATATTCTCAGCGGCTTACTGGATCAGCAACTCAAATATGTGCCCGATTTTCTGCCGGGTCTGGAAGCCCTGCAAATCCTGCTTATCGGCTTACTCAGCCTGATGCTGTTCCGCGATGCCAGCCCGCTGGCCAATGCCGGACGCTGGCTGCTGCTGTTGGCCGGGCTGATCGGCGGCAATCTGTATTTCTGGCAGATCCAGCACTGGGACTGCCTGCCGGCCAGCCCCTTAGTGCTGTTGACCCTGCTGTTCGCCAACCAAGCGGTGTGTGCCTATATCAGCACCACTGAGCGCAAAAACCGGCTCAGCCGCTGGTTTGGCTTATATGTGGCGCCGGAACTGGTGGCGCAGATGCAGGAATCCGGCCGGCAATACAGTCTGAGCGGTCAATCCAGGGAGCTGAGCGTACTGTTTGCCGATGTGCGCGGCTTTACCGGCATCGCCGAAACCATGCCGCCCGCCGAACTGTGCGAACTGATCAATCAAATTTTTTCGCCGCTGACCCGCGCCATCCACCATCAGCACGGCACCATCGACAAATACATCGGCGATGCGGTCATGGCCTTCTGGGGCGCGCCGCTATCCGACCCTCACCACGCCCGCCACGCCATCGCCGCTGCGCTGGATATGATCGCGCTGCTGCCGGCACTCAACGACCAATTTAACCAGCGCGGCTGGCCGGCCATCGACATCGGCATCGGTTTAAACACCGGCAAAATGAGTGTCGGCAATATGGGTTCGGATTTTCGGATTGCCTATACCGTGATGGGCGATGCCGTCAACCTGGCTGCCCGCCTGCAAGGCCTGACCGGCAGCTATGGCGCCGCCATCATCGTCAGCGCCGCCACCAGACAACAAGCGCCAGAGTTTATCTACCGGGAACTGGACACCGTCACCGTCAAAGGCAAACAAATCCCCATCACCCTATACCAGCCCCTGTGTTCCCTGGAACAGGCCACCCCACAACTGCTCCAGCAACTAAATCAGCTCGACACCGCCTTGCAACATTACCGCCAAGCAAACTGGGCTGCCGCCGAACAAATTTTCACCAACCTGCAAAACCAAAACCCAGGCGATAAGCTTTATAGCCTGTATCGACAGCGCATCAGCCATTTCCGCACTCATCCACCCGCGCCGAATTGGAGCGGGGTGTTTGTTTGGGAGGTGAAGTGAGGGGCAGGTTGGTTTAGGGGTTTCAGGCATTTATTGACAATAGCTTTGATAGATTTAACCATTCCTTCTATAATTGATTTATAAAGACTAATGACCTTTAATTAAAAAATGGAAACCCTGCAAATATCGCCAAGTGTATTGCGTTGGGCTGCTGATCAATGCGGCCTAACTATTGTGCGCTTATGGATTTATTGGGTACGCCAAGCAAACAAGCTGATTTTTTGGCGGGGAAATTGTCCATAGCCCAAACCGAAAAACTAGCCCAAAAGACTCATATTCCTTTTGCATAATGTTCGCCGAATTTAATGAAACGCTGCCAAGACAATGTTGCTTGAAATCAAGCTGAAACCGATCAATCACCACAACACAGCTTGCAGTCATAGCATGCCATTTTTTAATTGAATCACCACGTTGGCAGAAATTCGATAACCGCTTTGATTGAGTTGTGCTATTACACCCTCTGCATCTTCAACCAATCCTTTACGTTGCGCGGCAAACAATATGGCTGCGGTGCCGATGATTTTCAATTGCTTGCGCAAAGCCTGCTTTCGAGCTAAACCATCATCCAGTATCAATATTGTTTTATTAGGCGACTGTAGGGCCAATTCGATGCTGGATTGTTCACCAAGCCCTAGACTCTTTGACAAAGGATGCTTAAAAACAGGGTTAGCCACGCTTTGTAACCAACCGTCTTCAAGCGCCCGCCGAATTAATAAAGCATCTTTTGCATGATTACCCAGCCATTCTTCCGCTACGGATTGGGTAATGGTAATTCGTGAAAACAACTTTGGTAATAAATGTAAATGATCTACTTTCGCCAAAGCAATTAGCGGCCCGGCATCAGCGATGATTACAAGCACGAATTCAGTATCTCTAATTCCTGACTGGTTTGCCGATCGGCCAGCACAACATCTATATCCAGTTGGCTTAAGTGATCAATAAATTCAGACAAGCTTAGTCCACTCATTTGCGCAGCAGCCCCTAGGGACAGCACGCGATCTTTAAACAAACTGGCAGCTAATGCCGGTTTTAGCTGTTCATTGATGTCGGCCAAAGAAGTTTTTAAATTGAATATCATTGCATTTGGCTCATTGCCTTTCATGATCAAGACAGGCTCTTGCTCTGCATGTCGCAGCGCTTCTGACGGATTCTTTTTTAAGTTTCGTACATTGGTTGCATACATAACCGGCACCGTAATCAAAAACAATAGTGTAGTCCACGCTTAGTAGGAACGCAACTTGTTGATAAAGCATGGTAGGGTCGGGCCTTGCTTTTTGCCTAAGCTGCGTCATCATGCTATCCATCGAAACGTGTTGGCTGCACCACAAACCCGGCAATCCGCTAGGAGAGGCCGCAGCAAACGCATACGAGTCTTTCAGACAAAAACTGGGTAACCAAGCGGACATCAGCCTGTAGGCAATAATGACGGCTATACCCCTGACATACCCTTTTTGCAACTGGCGATGGCCGGAAAGGCAAATGTTTTGCTCATCAGCGATCAAGATTTACTCTGTCTGGCCGACATTTTTTTCGCCATATTGACCGCGGAAACATTTTTGCAAACCCTGAAATAATGGTAACCAACGATATAGTCAGTAAACTCCGGAACCTGTAGCTTTTGTAACATGTAGGAAAAACGATTGAAACCTGATCGGTAGGATAAGTCTGTCAAGTTTTGACTAATGACTTTATTTTTTTGCATTGAATGAAAAAAATCCTATAATTCCTGTATGACAAGATCTAATTATAATTTTTCATTCAAAAATCTTATGCGCACTCTTCCAAGAGGCATGCCGCTAACGACTGCTTTTTTGTCTGATCATGGGTTGTCGCCCAAGCATGCTTCTTATTTGGCCAAGCACGGTTGGTTGCTGCGTCTAGGTAGAGGGGCTTATATGCTCCCTGGCGACAAGTTAAGCAAAGCAGCATGTTTGAATTACATTTTTTCTTTATCTTCAAATATACATGTTGGTGGTAAAACAGCTCTGGATTGGCACGGGGTTCGGCACAATCTTGTCTTTAAAGAGATCATTGAACTGTGGAGCATCTCCCCGTTGAAGTTACCGGATTGGTTAACCACTGAATACCCATGCCGTACGCAAGTGACGCAGATTTTTGATGACGCACTCCCCCTAAATTACGGGTTAAGCCCATTACACGACAACACCGATAAAGTGCTGGTTTCCACTAAAGAAAGAGCTGTGCTTGAACTATTAAGTGATGCTGGTAAAAATGCATCTTTAGAACTGGTTAACAATTTATTGGAAAATACCCGAAATTTGCGCGAAGACAAGCTGGAAGTTTTGTTTTTCCACGTTAACCGTATCAAAGTAGCGCGCTTAGCTTATCAGTTAGCAGAGGATCTTGATTTGCCCTGGAAAGAATTGGCGAAAAAACATTGTTTGAGGCTAGGTGGTGGTAAGCGATGGGTGGCAAAAACAAAAACGGGCGAAAGATTGGATTTACGAAATGGATAAGCAGTATGTTGAAACAGTACGACTGCTTTTAGATGTTGCGCCAACAATATTTAAGTCCGGCAATTACGCCATGAAAGGCGGTACCGCAATTAATTTATTCATTCAAGATATGCCACGCCTGTCCGTTGATATTGATGCGGTAGTTATCGATAGAAAACTGGATAGAGTTTTAGCGTTGAATTTAATTCGCGATAGCCTGACTCAATCTAAATATGAACTCGAAAACAGAGGATATAATGTTAACACCTCGACTACACATTCCGGGGATGAAGTAAAGTTATTCATAGATAATGGTAATGTTGGTGTAAAAGTTGAAATGAACTTTATTTTTCGTGGAACAGCGCTGCCTGTAACGCAAAAAAACTTAACGGAAGAAACGCAAATATTTTTTTCAGAAAATATTTTGTTACCGGTATTAAACACTGATGAGCTTTATGGCAGCAAATTAGTTGCTGCTATGGACAGACAACACCCTAGAGACATCTTTGGACGTGCAAAAAATGCTGGACAAATTTGGAACGACACAGCAATGCATTGATTGTTTTGTCGTATATCTGGCCGGGCACAATAGACCGATCCATGAAGTGTTATTTCCTCATACCCAGTCATTGAAGGTGGCTTATGATAATGAGTTTTCAGGTATGGCACGAGATGAAGTTAGTCTTGTTGCTTTGATAGAAACGCAGCAGAAAATAATTGCAGATTTGCCATCCTTACTTTCTGATAAGCATAAACAATTTTTATTTTCTTTGGGGAAATCTGAGCCAGATTGGAGCTTGATGCCATTTGATCATCTTTATGAATTACCAGCCATTCGATGGAAGTTACTGAATTTACAAAAATTGAAACAAAGAAATCCAAAAAAAATTGCGCTACAATGTGAAAAATTGGAAATGCTGCTTTCTAGAGGTTAAATTCTAGTTTTTATGTAAAAAATTGGTTGGTATAAATAATAAAAACTATTAAATTATGATTCAGTATCAATTAATTATATTAATCCAGGCTGCTAGTGAAAACCAAAGTCATTGATTTTTCCGTAATCAATAAATTACTTTATGCAATTAGGTCAAAACGGGATGTATGTGATATTACCTCGATTAGTCTTGCAAATCAGAATGATAGTGATATTGTTGCTATTCCGGAATATCAATTGGTCATTGATGCTGTAAAAAGACAAGATACTGCTGTATTCGTTACTGGTCGAGCAGGAACAGGTAAATCCACTTTAATTCGTTTTCTTACCCAAAATTTTCGGCTACCCACTTAAACCGGGACAAAATCAAGCGTTCGCCGCACAGTCCTGTATCATGAGTTAATGACTAAAAAAACAAAACGACACAAGGAATCCGTGCAACGAACCGCTCGATTATCAATGAACTGGTAGCCCGTGGCAAGAAAAGTCTTAGACAATTGGCGGTGCTGGTCAATCGATCCAAAAGTAGCGTCCATCGGCACCAAAAAGCGCAAGCCCGACGCCATCAATATCCCGAATCTGCCCTATGGGAAACCGAAGCAGGCGAAGCCTGGTTGAAACTATTGATGGTTGCGGTTCTGTACAGTTTTGGCATGGAGTGCCATGTTGGAGCCGACAAGTTGTCGCGATTTTTCAAGCTGATTCGCATTGACACGCATGTGGGCATATCTTCATCGGCATTGCGTCAGCAATTGAGCCGGATGGAAAGCCTGTTACCCGTATTTCAGCAGCGTTGTGAAAGCGGCGTTTCAGCTCAAACACGTTCAGCCGTAGTCGCCATGGATGAAACATTTTTTGGTGATTTTCTCATCCTGGTGCTGATGGACTTGTCGTCCGGTTATTTGATTCTGGAAGACATCAGCCATGACCGTCGCTTCGATACTTGGTTTGAGAAAGCGATACCGCGCCTAAAAGAGTTGGGTATTGACGTCAACCACGCCGTCAGCGACCGAGCCAAAGCCTTGATCAAACTGGCTATTACCGGGTTTGACTGTCAATCAGGTGCCGATATTTTTCATGCACAGCAGGATGTCAGCAAATGGTTGGGTGCAACGCTGGGAAGGCGGCACGAACAAGCGAAAACTCAACTGGAAACGGCTGAGGCGCTATTGAAAAAGAAACCGGACAACAACCTCGCCGAATTGGTGCAGGTCGTTGATGCAGAACGAGCCTATAAACAGATACAGGAAACACGCGCCGATTATCACGAAAATCTGGCCAGCATTGCCGAAGATGTTCATCCGTTTTCGTTAGAAACCCAGAAAATCAATCGGGCGGAACAGGTGACTTTCAGTCTGGAAAAACGCGCTCAGGCGTTTGAAAAAATCGCGCAATCGCAATCTATTGCTGACATAAAACAGACCATAAATAAGTTTCGTAATCAATTGAATGACTTAGCGTCCAATGTAGAAACCTGGTGGCTATGGGTCATGGAAATTCTAGCCGGTCTTTCGGTGGATGAGGCAACGCACTACTGGCTGATTCATGCCCTGTTACCAACGGTGTACTGGCATCAGCAACTGCTCAAAACCCAAAACCCCAGGCAAAGGGAAAAATACCGTCAGGCTTGGCAGCAAGCCGCGCAGCATTTACAGACTGATGCTTTCACAGCAACCCTGTCGGAAAGCGAATTGCAACGCTGGTTGGAATGGGCAGAGTGGATGGCGCGGAACTTTCATCGCAGTTCTTCCGCCGTCGAGGGGCGTAATGGTTATCTGTCGCAGATGTATCACAATGGCCGTGGCTTGACCGAAAAACGCCTGAGGGCATTGACAGTGATTCATAACTACGGACTCAAACGGACTGATGGAACAACAGCGGCAATGCGCTTGTTTGGTCAAACGTTTCCTGATTTGTTTTTATGGTTGGTTGCTGAAATGGGCGAGCTTCCGCTGCCAAGAAAGGGGCGGGAGCGGACTATTCATAACCCATTGTTTTTGAAAACTGTCCCGGCTTAAGTTGGAAGCCCTGTTTGGCTACCCACTTAAACCGGGACAAAATCAAGCGTTCGCCGCACAGTCCTGTATCATGAGTTAATGACTAAAAAAACAAAACGACACAAGGAATCCGTGCAACGAACCGCTCGATTATCAATGAACTGGTAGCCCGTGGCAAGAAAAGTCTTAGACAATTGGCGGTGCTGGTCAATCGATCCAAAAGTAGCGTCCATCGGCACCAAAAAGCGCAAGCCCGACGCCATCAATATCCCGAATCTGCCCTATGGGAAACCGAAGCAGGCGAAGCCTGGTTGAAACTATTGATGGTTGCGGTTCTGTACAGTTTTGGCATGGAGTGCCATGTTGGAGCCGACAAGTTGTCGCGATTTTTCAAGCTGATTCGCATTGACACGCATGTGGGCATATCTTCATCGGCATTGCGTCAGCAATTGAGCCGGATGGAAAGCCTGTTACCCGTATTTCAGCAGCGTTGTGAAAGCGGCGTTTCAGCTCAAACACGTTCAGCCGTAGTCGCCATGGATGAAACATTTTTTGGTGATTTTCTCATCCTGGTGCTGATGGACTTGTCGTCCGGTTATTTGATTCTGGAAGACATCAGCCATGACCGTCGCTTCGATACTTGGTTTGAGAAAGCGATACCGCGCCTAAAAGAGTTGGGTATTGACGTCAACCACGCCGTCAGCGACCGAGCCAAAGCCTTGATCAAACTGGCTATTACCGGGTTTGACTGTCAATCAGGTGCCGATATTTTTCATGCACAGCAGGATGTCAGCAAATGGTTGGGTGCAACGCTGGGAAGGCGGCACGAACAAGCGAAAACTCAACTGGAAACGGCTGAGGCGCTATTGAAAAAGAAACCGGACAACAACCTCGCCGAATTGGTGCAGGTCGTTGATGCAGAACGAGCCTATAAACAGATACAGGAAACACGCGCCGATTATCACGAAAATCTGGCCAGCATTGCCGAAGATGTTCATCCGTTTTCGTTAGAAACCCAGAAAATCAATCGGGCGGAACAGGTGACTTTCAGTCTGGAAAAACGCGCTCAGGCGTTTGAAAAAATCGCGCAATCGCAATCTATTGCTGACATAAAACAGACCATAAATAAGTTTCGTAATCAATTGAATGACTTAGCGTCCAATGTAGAAACCTGGTGGCTATGGGTCATGGAAATTCTAGCCGGTCTTTCGGTGGATGAGGCAACGCACTACTGGCTGATTCATGCCCTGTTACCAACGGTGTACTGGCATCAGCAACTGCTCAAAACCCAAAACCCCAGGCAAAGGGAAAAATACCGTCAGGCTTGGCAGCAAGCCGCGCAGCATTTACAGACTGATGCTTTCACAGCAACCCTGTCGGAAAGCGAATTGCAACGCTGGTTGGAATGGGCAGAGTGGATGGCGCGGAACTTTCATCGCAGTTCTTCCGCCGTCGAGGGGCGTAATGGTTATCTGTCGCAGATGTATCACAATGGCCGTGGCTTGACCGAAAAACGCCTGAGGGCATTGACAGTGATTCATAACTACGGACTCAAACGGACTGATGGAACAACAGCGGCAATGCGCTTGTTTGGTCAAACGTTTCCTGATTTGTTTTTATGGTTGGTTGCTGAAATGGGCGAGCTTCCGCTGCCAAGAAAGGGGCGGGAGCGGACTATTCATAACCCATTGTTTTTGAAAACTGTCCCGGCTTAAGTTGGAAGCCAAATTTTCAAAATTGTGCAGTAGTTGCGCCAACCGCATTGGCGGCTATCAATGTTGGAGGGACAACGATCCATTCTTTTTTTGGGTTCCCACCAAGAGCGTTAAATTCTGATGAAGTTTTTCAGCCAAAAACACATATGCGTCCGGTTATTGCTAATCTTCAAGTATTGATTATTGATGAAGTATCCATGGTGTCGCCAGATATTATTGATAGCATTAGCAATAGCCTAAAGTTAATGAAAAATAATGAATTAGCATTTGGCGGAATCAGTGTTGTATTTGTAGGAGACTTGTTACAATTGCCTCCGGTCATTTCTGATCCGGTTTTAGCGGTTTTTTACAGTGATCGTTATCTATCAGCAAATTTCTTTTCTGCTTTAGTATTTGAGGAAATAGGCATCACTTCTATACAGTTAACCAGGGTATTTAGGCAGTTGGATCAGGAATTTGTTGATATTTTGGATAGAATAAGATTAAACCAAAATCATCGCGATGCAGTCGCTCGGCTTAATAGAGAATGTTTTAGAGATAAAGTCAGCGAACAAGACTCATCAATGTACTTGGTGCCCACTAAAAGAGCGGCAGAGTCGATCAATAGGCGAAATCTGGATTGTTTATCTGGTGAATTAAAAAAATATCATGCTCAAATCGAAGGGCGTATAAATTTACAACACGATAAGTTTCCTGTGCCAGATTGTTTGGAATTAAAAGAATCGGCACAAGTATTGTTTGTTAAAAACAATCATCCGTATTGGATGAATGGCACTTTAGGTAAAATCATTGCTTTTTCTGAAGATAGTTTAACTGTAGAACTAATCGCAACTGGTAATGTTGTATCTGTTAATAGAGAAATCTGGGAAAAAATTCAATATGAGTACAATCCTCGGGAAAAACATATCATAAGTCGAAGTGTCGGAAGCTTTAAACAATTTCCTGTGACCTTAGGTTGGGCTATCACGATACATAAGTCGCAAGGGATGACTTTGGATAAAGTTAGAATTGATTTAGGGGGTGGTGCATTTTGCAGTGGTCAAACCTATGTCGCGTTATCGCGTTGTCGAACTATGGCTGGTATTACGCTTTTAAGGCCAATATCAATGAAAGATGTCAAAGCTGATAGCAAGATTCTTCAATTCTATCAGCAATTAGAAAGGTCTGATCTGAACTTGTCTGGTTAACTAAACCTAACATCTATTCGCCCGCCTCACCACAACGTCATCCCCAAAAATGTAATATAAAACAAACCATTAACCAGCAAAGCCCACAGCGGCAGGCCGTTGCCGTGCTTGCGCGAATTCATCCGCAGCCAAGCAGCCGCAAGCACCGTAATCAATACCCCGCTTAACACCTCGATACGCGGTTGCCAGGGGGTCAGCATAATACCAATCGCCGGCAGCAGCGTGCCTTGAAACACCATCGCCCCGGTGATATTGCCAAACGCCAGGGTATCCTTGCCGCGCCGAATCCAGAGAATGCTATTCACCTTCTCCGGTAATTCGGTGGCAATCGGAATAATCAGCAGCGATAACAGCAAGGCCGAAATGCCCAGCAAGTGCGCCACGCCCTCAACTCCATAGATAAAGCCTTCAGCCCCATACACCAGCAAGGCCAGGCCCAGCGCCAGTTGCAGCAAAATCGTCAGCAGATTGGTGGGCAGCCCCAGGCGGGCAATATACATTTTTGAGTCGGTTTCGGTGGCGTGGCCGTCTTCCACTAAAACCGCCGAAGCCCGTAGCGTCAGTATGATATAAACCACATAGGTCAATACCAGCGCCACGCTCAATGCACCGCGGATATAGCGTTCTTGCTGCGGCACATACATGGCGGCAGCGGCCAGCACAAAGGCAAACAGAAAAACATTCAAGTCTCTGACAAAGCCGCTACGTTCCGGTCGAATCCGTCCGGCTATGCCTCTTTGGCGCAACACCGAAAACGCCATCAAACAGGTCGATAAAGTGGATAACATCAGCGGTGCGCCCAGAATCGCGCCTACGCCGATTTCCTCATTGATATTGGCATCGGCGGTGCCGGCCAGCAAAGCCAGCAGCGGTACCATGGTTTCCGGCAAAGCGGTGCCGATCGCGGCAAATAATGAGCCGGTAACCCCTTCGGAAATATTGAGTTTCTCGCCCAGATGTTCCAGCGCATTGGTAAAAAGTTCTGATGCTATCAAAATAACAATCAGCATTATCAACAGGGTAAGCAGAAAAACCGTCACTGATTTTGATCCTTAAATGGTGCCGAATCAGCACATCAGCCGCTTCGGTATTGATTTCGCAGCTAATAGCCGCGATTTTGTGGAATAGTCAGGTAGGGTGGATTCGCCGCTAGGCAATCCACCAAAGCTTCTTGAGTACGAAGTGAAAACGCCCTAAGCAGGTTTAAGGTTTTGGGCCTGATTGCTTCTACATCGAATTTCTCGACACCAACAAAGTGTAGGTAATAATGCTTTAAACCTTTGACCCGGCAGCAAGCTCAAGTACCAAATCGTCTTTTAGATCCAGTAAGCAGTAAATAGAGTAGCCACAAAACACGATTAACGCAAACATAGCTTTAATAAAACACCAAATCCAGAACAGAAATAGAACTAAAGCTGTTTACATGGTAGGCTATCAGCTGTTTTTTGCCCTTTAGCTGTTACCATGCCTGCAACCCACAACCCCCTCAAAATCACCGCTGCCCGGCCACTATTCGGTGCCTGGTCAACGGTTTTAAGACCGGCGCAAAGCCTGCAAAAAAGGTTTTTGCCGCTGTTTACCGGCAAAGTCGCCGCTGGCTTTCCGTCGCCCGCCGATGATTACATCGAAAAAACCCTGGATTTAAACGACTTGCTGGTCAAAAAACCGGCGGCCACCTTTTTTGTGCGCGCTCAGGGTGAATCCATGCTGGGGGCCGGTATTCATCCCGACGATATCCTGGTGGTCGACCGTTCGCTGGAACCGGTCGCCGGCAAAATTGTGATCTGCGCCTTAAACGGCGAATTAACCGTTAAACGCCTGGCCCGGGAGCAAGGGCAATGGCAATTAAAAGCCGAAAATCCCGCCTATGCCGATATTGTCCTGCATGAAGATATCGATATGGTGGTCTGGGGCGTGGTCACCAACGTCATCCACGCTGTGTAATGGCTAAACTGATTGCGCTGGTCGATTGCAACAACTTTTACGTCAGTTGCGAACGGGTATTCCGGCCTGATCTGATCGGCAAGCCAGTGGCGGTATTGAGCAACAACGATGGTTGCATCGTCTCCCGCAGTCAGGAAGTCAAAGAGTTAGGCGTCAAAATGGCCGTGCCGCTGTTTCAGGTACAGCATCTGGTCAAGCGTCATCACATCCAGCTGTTTTCCTCCAATTATGCGTTATACGCCGATATGTCGGCGCGGGTCATGGCCACATTGGCCGAATTTGCCGCCCATCTGGAAGTCTATTCCATTGATGAAGCCTTTCTGGATTTAACCGATATCGGCAGCCAGGAACCGTTGGCCTACAGCTTACAGATTAAAGAAACCGTGTTTAAAAGGACCGGCATTCCGGTTTGCGTCGGGTTGGGGCCGACTAAGACCCTGGCAAAACTGGCTAATTTTGCCGCCAAAAAATGGCCAAAAACCGGGGGGGTGCTGGATTTATCCGACCCCATCCGCCGGGAAAAACTGTTGCGCCGCGTTGCCGTTCAAGAAGTTTGGGGCATAGGCTCCCTTACCGCCGCCAAACTTCAGTCACTTGGTATCCACACCGCCTGGGATTTGGCCAGCCAGCCCAGTGAACGCATGCATCAGCAATTTAGCGTGGTGCTGGCCAGAACCGTCATGGAATTAAACGCCACCCCTTGCCAGGCCCTGGCAGAAATAGCCCCGGATAAACAGCAGATCGTCTGCTCGCGCAGTTTCAGTCGGCCAGTAACCACATTGGCAGAAATGTCACACGCCGTGGCCGAATACTGCAGTAGAGCCGCCGAGAAACTCAGACACCAAAAATCCGTGGCCGGCTGTCTGAGCGTTTATATCAGAACCAGCCCGTTCGCGGGGCAGGGCGGCCAATATCAACGCGCTGCCAGCTACCGCTTGCAACCGGCCACTCAGGATACCCGCATCATGATCAGCATCGCCCAGCGCTTATTAAGGCAAATATTCCGGGCCGGTTACAACTACCAGAAATGCGGCGTGCAACTCAGCGGTATCCAGCCGGAATCGACACCCGCCCAGCAGGAATTGTTTGATTTCACCGCAATGGGTTTGGCTACGGAAAACCGGTCATTAATGAAAACCCTCGATCAAATCAACCGGCGCTTCCCCAAGTCCATAGAAGTGGCCGCCAGCTGTTTCGACAAAACCTGGAAAGCCAGATCAGAACGTATATCCCCCTGTTACACCACCGACTGGCGCGACTTGCTTAAGGTAAGCTGTTGCTAACATCATAGGGTCAACATCATAGCAACATCATAGGGTCAGGTCTTGCCTTTTGCCCGGCTCCATCACCATGCCATCACTATCCGATTCCTCATTGTTATAAAGTTGTAACCACAAAACAACTGCAATAGCCGCCGAGTCGGCCTTGCTGAAAATCACAATTACCGCGAATTTCCTTATATTTTCTTAACACAAATACCGGGGGTTTTTACAGAATTTTTATACATGATTCTGTAAATTAGCACTATAGTGAGTAAGGTAACTTGTGCACTACGATTTTAATTTAGGTGAGGTAATCCAGATGGATGCATTGTATTTGTTGTTGGCATTGGTATTTTTTGGGATTTCTGCCTGGCTGATAGCCGGGTGCGAAGTGTTGCGGGGAAAATCATGAGTTGGGTTTACGGCTTGAGTGGGGTATTGGCGCTGGTGGTCTTTATCTATTTACTGGTAGCTTTGTTTTATCCGGAGAAATTCTGATGACTGCTCAAGGTTTTTTACAGATTTTTATTTATCTAGCCGTCTTATTGGGCTTAGCCAAGCCTTTAGGCATTTATATGGCCCGGGTTTACCAAAATGAATCGGTGGGTTTAAATCGCTGGTTTAGCGGCTTAGAAAATCTATTGTATCGGCTCAGCGGAATTAAGCCGGAACAGGAAATGCGCTGGAGCCAATATGCTTTAGCCGTACTGGTATTCAATTTACTGGGTTTGTTAGTCGTGTATCTCCTGCAACGGTTTCAGGATATTTTACCGTTAAATCCGCAGGCCTTAGCCGCGGTAAGCCCGGATTCAGCATTTAATACCGCAGTTAGTTTTGCCACCAATACCAACTGGCAAGGCTATAGCGGCGAAGCCACCATGAGTTATCTGACCCAAATGCTGGGTTTAACCGTGCAAAACTTTTTATCGGCAGCCAGTGGCATGGCGGTATTAGTGGCATTGATACGCGGTTTTTCCCGGCGCAATACCGATAGTATCGGTAATTTCTGGGTGGATATGCTGCGCAGTACCCTTTATATCCTGTTGCCTTTGTCTTTGCTGTTCGCACTGGTATTGGTGGGGCAGGGCGTGGTGCAAACATTCAGCCAGTATCAGACCGTAAATTTACAGGAAGTGGTGAGTTATCAAACCCCGCAACTGGACGCCGATGCCAAACCGGTATTGGATGCACAAGGTAAGCCGGTCATGGTAGATGCGCAGAGCCGGCAACAAACTTTGGCCCTAGGCCCGGCGGCCTCGCAAATTGCCATCAAGCAATTGGGTACCAATGGCGGCGGTTTCTTTAACGTCAATTCGGCGCATCCGTTTGAAAATCCAACCCCATTGACCAACTTCCTGGAAATGCTGGCCATATTACTGATCCCGGCAGCCTTGTGCTACACCTTTGGCGTGATGATAGGCGATGTGCGCCAGGGCTGGGTAATGCTGGCGGCGATGACCTTGGTGTTCGTGGTTTTGGTGTTTGTCAGCGTGCCTGCCGAACAAGCCGGTAATCCGGCCTTAACAACGCTGGGTGTGGATCAATTGGCGGCGGCGCAACAGCCCGGCGGCAATATGGAAGGCAAAGAAGCCCGGTTTGGGGTAGTCAATTCAGCCTTATGGGCCGTGGTGACCACAGCAGCCTCCAATGGCTCGGTAAATGCGATGCATGATTCGTTTACGCCCTTGGGCGGCATGGTGCCGATGTGGCTGATGCAGTTGGGCGAAGTCATTTACGGTGGGGTAGGTTCAGGCTTATACGGCATGATTATTTATGCCCTGATCGCGGTGTTTATTGCCGGTCTGATGATAGGCCGTACCCCGGAATATCTGGGGAAAAAAGTTGAGGCATTTGAAGTCAAAATGGCCGGTATCGTGATTCTGATTCCACCCTTGATGGTATTGGCGGGTACCGCCATCGCTCTGTTGACCGAGGCCGGCAAGGCTTCCATATTCAATCCGGGGGCTCATGGTTTTAGTGAAGTGTTATACGCGTTCTCCTCGGCGGGTAATAACAATGGCAGTGCTTTTGGCGGTATCTCAGCCAACGTGCCGTTTTATAACCTGACGCTGGGTTTGGCCATGCTGTTTTCCCGTTATTGGCTAATCATTCCGGTATTGGCAATTGCCGGTTCTTTTGCCGCCAAAAAAACGGTGCCGGTCGGGCCGGGCACCTTGTCCACCCATACGCCGCTGTTTGTGATGTTGCTGATCGGTACAGTACTGATGGTAGGGGCGCTGACCTTTGTGCCTGCATTGGCTTTGGGACCGGTGGTTGAGCATTTGCAAATGATTAATCAGTCTGCATTAGGATTAAGGTAATACTATGACGAGTAAATCTGTTTCTACATCCCTGTTTGAGCGGGATATTCTCCTGCAAGCGGTGCTTGATTCGTTTGCAAAATTAACCCCCAGACAGCAATGGAAAAATCCGGTGATGTTTGTGGTGTATCTGGGTAGTTTGCTGACCACCGTTTTGTGGTTGCAAGCGCTGACTGGTCAAAGTGAAGAACCGGCCGGTTTTATTTTACATGTGACCCTTTGGTTATGGTTTACCGTACTGTTTGCCAATTTTGCAGAAGCAGTAGCGGAGGGCCGCAGCAAGGCGCAAGCGGCGTTTTTGCGTAGCGCCAAGCGTGATATTACCGCCAAAAAACTCGATGAAGCCCGTTACGGCAGCAACTATTCAAAAGTGCCTGGCTCCAGTTTGCGTAAAGGTGATGTGGTATTGATCGAAGCCGGTGATTTTGTGCCGGGTGATGGTGAGGTGATCGAAGGCGTGGCTTCGGTGGATGAGAGTGCGATAACCGGCGAAAGTGCCCCGGTGATTCGGGAATCGGGCGGCGATTTCAGTTCAGTAACCGGCGGCACCAGAGTGTTATCGGACTGGCTGGTAGTGCGGATTTCAGTGAATCCCGGCGAGACCTTTCTGGATCGGATGATTTCAATGGTGGAGAGTGCCAAACGCCAGAAAACCCCCAACGAAATTGCCCTGACTATTTTACTGGTGGCCTTAACCCTGGTGTTTCTGTTTGCCACCGTGACTTTATTGCCGTTTTCACTGTATAGCGTCAGTAGTTCAGGTAGTGGTCAGCCGATCAGTATCACGGTACTGGTGGCTTTACTGGTATGTCTGATACCCACCACCATCGGTGGCTTATTGTCTGCAATTGGTGTGGCCGGTATCGGCAGAATGATGCAGAAAAACGTGGTAGCCACCTCCGGCCGGGCTGTGGAAGCAGCAGGTGATGTCGACGTACTGCTGCTGGATAAAACCGGAACCATCACCCTGGGTAACCGGCAGGCTTCGACATTCATTCCAGCCCGAGGTGTTTCTCCAGATCAGTTGGCCGATGCGGCGCAATTGGCATCCCTGGCCGATGAAACCCCGGAAGGCCGCAGTATTGTGGTATTGGCCAAACAAAAGTTTGGCATCAGGGAACGTGATGTACGCTCTTTAGGTGCCACCTTTGTGCATTTCAGCGCCCAAACCCGGATGAGTGGCGTGAATTTGGCAGGGCGGCAAATCCGCAAGGGCGCCGCCGACTCCATTAAGCAGTTTGTCGCCGAACAGGGTGGGCAGTTTCCTGACGATATTCAAAAAAGCGTTACCGATGTGGCGCGGCGCGGCAGTACCCCGCTGGTGGTAGCCGATGGCGCCAAGGCCTTGGGTGTAATAGAACTGAAGGATATTGTCAAAGGCGGCATCAAAGAACGCTTCATGGAATTGCGGCAGATGGGCATCAAGACCATTATGATTACCGGTGACAACCGTTTGACCGCAGCAGCCATAGCCGCAGAAGCCGGAGTGGATGACTTTCTGGCGGAAGCCACCCCGGAAGCCAAGTTAAGTCTGATTCGTCAGCATCAGGCCGATGGCCGTCTGGTAGCGATGACCGGTGACGGAACAAACGATGCACCGGCCTTGGCCCAGGCCGATGTGGCAGTGGCTATGAATAGCGGGACTCAGGCAGCCAAGGAAGCCGGCAATATGGTGGATCTGGATTCCAATCCCACCAAATTGATCGAGATTGTCGAAACCGGCAAGCAAATGCTGATGACACGCGGAGCTTTAACCACGTTTA
The DNA here is from genome assembly GCF_018734325.1 of Methylomonas paludis. Classification (NCBI taxonomy): domain Bacteria; kingdom Pseudomonadati; phylum Pseudomonadota; class Gammaproteobacteria; order Methylococcales; family Methylococcaceae; genus Methylomonas; species Methylomonas paludis. Next base: position 1,204,996 of record NZ_CP073754.1, read on the forward strand.
GTATTGCCAATGATGTGGCCAAGTATTTTGCCATTATCCCGGCGGCATTTGCCACCACCTATCCGGCTTTGAATGTATTAAATGTGATGGGTTTGGCAACGCCTGCCAGTGCGATACTGTCGGCGGTAATCTTTAATGCCCTGATTATTATAGCCCTGATACCCCTGGCATTGACCGGGATACGGTATAAACCGGTAGGTGCGGAAAAACTGTTGCAGAATAATTTGCTGGTGTACGGCTTGGGTGGACTGATAGTACCGTTTATTGGTATCAAGCTGATTGATATGTTGCTGCTTACCTTGAACCTGGTGTAATGGAGTCGAATATGTTGAATTATTTAAGACCGGCAGCCATCCTGCTGCTGTTGTTGAGCTTATTAACCGGTGTTGCATATCCGGCCTTGGTGACGGCATTGGCGCAATGGTGGTTTCCCCAGCAGGCCAACGGCAGTTTAATAACCGGCAAACAGGGCGAAGTGCAGGGTTCGGCCTTGATAGGCCAGACCTTTACCGAGCCACGTTATTTCTGGAGCCGGCCCTCGGCAACCGGGCCTTATGGCTATAATGCTGCCGCCTCCAGCGGTTCCAATCTGGGGCCGACCAACCCGGCTTTAATAGAGGCGGTGGCGGCCAGAGTTCAGGCTTTACATGACGCCGATCCGACTAATCAGGCGCCAGTACCGGTGGATCTGGTCACCGCTTCCGGCAGTGGCTTGGACCCGCATATCAGTCTGGCTGCGGCTGAATATCAAATTAAACGCGTAGCCCGCTTGCGTCATATCAGTGAAAGCATTTTACGGGCCCTGGTTGCCGCCAACAGCGAAGACCGGCAATGGCTGGTGTTTGGTGAACCCAGAGTCAATGTGTTGCAATTGAATCTGGCTTTGGATGCGCTGGGTAATTAAGTTGGCGGTCAACTGTGCAGACAATGGTATTACTTGAAATAATATGATGGAATTTGATAGTCAGCAGTTGGAACCTGTGTTGGACACCCCCGAAATGTTGGGTGTGTCCCCGGCGATGCATAATCTAATACGGATTATTGACAGGGTAGCGCGTTCGGCTATGACAGTATTGATCAATGGAGAAACCGGCACCGGGAAAGAATTGGCAGCGCGAACCCTGCATTGTCGAAGTCCGCGTGCCCATCAGCCCTTTGTTGCCATCAATACCGCCGCTATTCCCAAAGACTTACTGGAGTCCGAATTATTTGGCCACGAACGCGGGGCGTTTACCGGGGCTTATGCCCGGCGGGCCGGACGATTCGAGCAGGCCAATGGCGGAACATTATTTCTGGATGAAATTGGTGATATGCCGCTGGAATTACAAACCCGTTTGTTGCGGGTATTGGCAGATGGCGAATTTTATCCGGTAGGGGCTCATGCCACAGTCAAAGTGGATGTATGGATTGTCGCGGCTACCCATCAAAATCTGGAAGAACTGGTGGCAGAAGGCCGCTTCAGAGAAGACTTGTATCATCGATTGAATGTATTCAGGGTGCGAATTCCACCTTTACGTGAACGTCGGGAAGATATTCCTCTACTGTTACAACATTATTTACGCAATGCCGCTTCGAGCTTCGGTGAGGCCCATAAACGCCTGTCTCCAGAGCTGGAAAATTATTTGTGTGCTTATCATTGGCCAGGCAATATTAGACAATTGGAAAACCTGTGCCATTGGCTAACCTTAATGGTGACCGGTTCGTGCATCCGTAAATTCGATTTACCCGATGAAATGCTGGATTTACAAACCAATGCCGAGTTATTGGATTGGCAGGATGCCTTAAGCGTCTGGGCCAAATTACAACTGCAGGCCGGTAATCAAGATGTCGCCAAACAGGCACAGTCGGATTTCGACAAAGTATTGATACAAATGGCCTTAGCCCAGTTCGATGGCCATCGGCAAATGGCTGCCAAGCATCTGGGCTATAGCCGGAATACCTTGACACGCAAAATTAAAGTGCTGGACTTACCGGATTGGTAAGCACTAGCTGCCAATTCCACCCGGATCCTTACAGCGTTGGCGCATCCAGGTATCTCTTTAAAAAGCAGGTGCTGGTAGGATATGCTAAGCCCAATGCAGCGCATCAAAAGCGCAGAGTGCCTGGGATCGCCAATAAATAACGCGTTGAAAAAGTCGTAAAACAAGGTTGGGTGGATTCCCCGCCAGGCAATCCACCCAAACACCGCCCATCAGTTAATATGGCCCCAGCGTTTCCAGCCCAGAAAGCCGAATACAACGCTGCCAAACAACCATGCCGCCGCTGGTAACGGTACCGATGAAATTGTCCATAGCCCAATTTGCCCAGTACTGGCCTGAACGTGCTTAGTATTGCCAAAAGGATCATAGGTAGCGTTTACCAACACGCCACTGCCATGTAGGGCTTGAAAAAAAGCCGGAGAACTGGGATATGTTTCATAAATCTCAATGTAACCGCTGACATTGCTGGCAGCGGGGAAGTTATAGTTAACAGAAAAATCAACTATTTTTCCCGAACTGTCAGTTTGAAAAGTAAGCTCTTTTAAGGCACCGGAATTCAGCGTTGAATTATCCGAATAGCTGCCATCAGATATAGACCAACTCAGCGGTATTGTATTGTTATCAGACGCAGTAGCAGGTGCCAGATTGGCAGCCAAGGGCTGAGCAAGCGTAAATGAAAAAGTGGCGTGATCAGATAAAGACGCAGACGGAAACAGCGATGGGTCTATCGTATTGGAAACATTGGTATAGGGTGCGCTTTGATAGCTATACAAAATGGTTGCATGGGCATTTAGACTAAGCAGCAAGCCACTGACCAAAACTGTTTTAATATATTGCATGGACTACCTCCTCATTATAGTTATTAGAAATCCAATAGTGCTTAATATTGAACCGCTGTTATTAAAATTGATAATTTCCAGTTTGTAAATAGACAATAAACAAATGTTAAATAATCAGCTAAACTTTGCCTAAACCAGCCCCCATAAGCAATAATTTCCCCACAATGGCACTTCCCGCGCCGCATATGGTCATACCGGCAACACTCAATCATTTGGACAGATCATGAAAAACATTAGGCATATAATTAGCGTATTTATTGCCGTCTGTGTGTGTGCTGCCAGTACTTCAGCGTTTGCGCACGGCGGTGGCGGCGGTGGTGGACACGGAGGCGGCGGCCACGGTGGCGGAGGCGGTTGGGGCGGACACGGCGGCGGCTGGGGCGGATACCACGGCGGTTGGGGCGGTAGCCATATAGGGTTTTATATGGGCGGGCCGATCTACCCATATGGTTTTGGCTACGGCTATGGCTACCCCTATTATCCCTATTCACCGTCTATAGTCACAGTACCGGTCCCGGTGCAGCCGCCGACTTACATCCAGCAGTCGCCGCCGCCACCGGCGCCAGCCCAGGTCAACGAGGCCGATTACTGGCATTATTGTACAAATCCCGAGGGTTATTACCCTTATGTGAAAGAATGTCCGGGCGGCTGGCAACTGGTGTCGCCCACCCCTAAGCAATAAGGAGTCAACATTATGTCAGGATATACCTTAATCCCGGTTGCCGGCCTGGCCTTACTGGTCAGCGCTTGCGCCACCATCCCGGACGGCCCCAGCGTCATGGTTTTACCGGGGGCCGGCCAATCTTTCGACCAGTTTCGGGCCGATGATGTGGTTTGCCAGCAATTCGCCAGTTTTCAGGTCGGTGGCGTCAAAGCCAGTGATGCCGCATTGAGCAGTGGCGTCACCAGCGCCGCCATCGGCACTGCAGTCGGTGCCGCCGCCGGCGCAGCGTTTGGCGGCGGCACCGGGGCCGCAATCGGTGCCGGCGGCGGCTTGCTGGCCGGCAGCGCCGTGGGTGCAGGCACAGCCAGCAGTTCCCGCTACGGCACCCAGGAGCGGTATGACATCGCCTACGTGCAATGCATGTATGCCAAAGGCCATCAAGTGCCGGTGTCCGGCCAATTTTCCAATGTAGTGCCCAGACAACCGGCAGCCGTTACCGCACCCAGCGCCCATATCCCACCGCCACCGCCCGGATCACCGCCGCCACCGCCACCGCATTAAGCCTGTTAAAATAAATGCATATCAAACTTCGGCAGTTAAACACTGCCGGGTTTTGCAGTGATCCGGCCTCCAGCCTCAATTCAAAGCATAGGCTGTGCTGAACCCAGTGCAGCGCATCAATCACAGAATGCGCCGCCAGATACCGGCACATCCTCTAACGCTGCGTTGCATTAAGGCTATACTAAACACAGCCCTGTTAAACTTAAGCAATTTTCCGCTCAGTAAATTCATGCTCATCAACACAACTCAAACCCGGATCAGCCTGCTGATGGTGCTTGGCCTGACATTCTGCCTGCAGAGCGGCTGTTCCTCCAAACCCGCCAAACCCAGCCCGGAAGAACAACTGCAAAAATTAACCGACAGCCTGGATAACGGCGGCTATGCTTCAGCCGGGCGTCAGACCATAGACAGCCGCCGGGAAACCTGGAACGACGACACCGCTCAACTGGATGTAGTAATGACGGCACCTAACAACGCCGGTAAATATCCCTTACTGGTGTATCTGCCCAGTTTGGGCGAAACAGCCGATGCCGCCAAATTATGGCGGGAAACCTGGGCCAAAGCCGGTTATGCCGTATTCAGCATGCAGCCGCAGGCCATAGGCCAGGCCTTACAAGAATTAGGCCCGGCGCGCGGCGGCAAGGACGAGGCCGATGCTGCAGATAACAAGGATGATGAATCAACCGACCCTGATTCGGAAGAGGGCAATAAAGCCAGACGCTCCAAATCGGCGCGCTCCAGTGAATTACGCTATCTGGGCCACGAATATTTTGCCGTCGATAATCTTAAGCTACGCATGGCCCAACTGTTTTGGGCCTATCAGCAACTCAAAACCCGTGCCGAACAAGGCCAGCCCTTATATCAAAGTGCCGATTTCAGCAAAGTGATACTGGTAGGCTACGACCTGGGCGCACAAACCGTGGCAGCCGTATTGGGCGAAGATTTTAAAGTCAGTTTACCGGTGGACAGCCGCCTGCAAGCCAGTGCCGCCATATTGTTAAGCCCCTCTATCGATCTGGCCGAAGGCAATGTCCGCAACCGGTTTCAAAAACTTAAAATGCCGCTGCTGGTCATATCCGGCCAAGAGGACAACGATCCCTACGCCATCAGCTCCGCTTCAGTGCGGGCAGCGGTATGGGAGTTTTCGCCGCCCGGCGACAAATACCTGCTATCCTTGACCGGCAATATTCACGAATTACTGGCCGGTACCGAACTGGGCGGCGGCATGCCCGGAAAACCGGAAAAAGATGACTCATCCTGGTTTGGCCTGGGCGGCAAAAATAACGACGATTATGCCGGCCAGCCCTTGCAATACGGCGGTGGTCGCAGCGGCGGCCCCGGCGGTGGCGGGCCAGGCCGGGGTCGGCCGGGACAGGGTAAATTCATAAACGCCGAACTGGGTTATAAAGAAGTGGCCGCCGTACTCAGTGCCAGCACCGCATTTCTGGATGCCCAAGTCAAAAACGATGAGTTTGCCCAATACTGGCTGAAAGACCACGCCTCAAAATGGCTGGATAGAGCCGGCACCCTAAAAGTCAGATAAATTAACGCCAGCCATGTCGCGCCTGATCCTCACCACCCTTAACGCCCGCTATATCCACAGCGCTTTCGGCCTGCGCTATCTATACGCCAATCTGCAGGAACTGCAGACCGATTGCCGCATCCTGGAATTCGGCATCAATCAGCGCCCGGTGGAAATTGTCGAAGCTTTATTGCAAGCCCGGCCCCAGATCATCGGCTTTGGCGTCTATATCTGGAACGTCAGCGAAATCAGCGCCGTGCTGGCCATACTGCGCCAAGTGGCCCCAGACATCATCCTGGTGCTGGGCGGCCCGGAAGTCAGCCATCCCCCGGATTTACCCGCTGCAGCAGACTATGCCGACTACATCATCACCGGTCACGCCGAACTCAGCTTCCGGCAACTATGCCGGGAACTGGCCGTCGGCCACCGCCCAGCCCAGCGCATCATCAGCGGCGAAACCGCGCCCTTAACCGCACTGGCTTCGCCCTATCCTTATTACACCGACACCGATATCCAGCAGCGGCTGATCTATGTCGAAGCCTCGCGCGGCTGCCCGTTTAAATGCGAATTTTGCCTGTCGGCACTGGACAGCACCGCCAAACCCTTTGCCCTGCCGGCATTTTTACAAGATATGGACACCCTGTACCAGCGCGGCGCCCGGCATTTTAAATTTATCGACCGCACCTTTAATCTGAAACTGGATACCAGCATCCAGATTCTGGATTTTTTTCTGCAGCGGCTCAGCCCGGATTTATTCCTGCATTTTGAAGTCATACCCGATAACCTGCCGGAACGCCTGCAACAAGTAATCCAGCAATTTCCGCCCGGCGTCCTGCAATTTGAAATCGGCGTACAAAGCTTCGATGCCGAAGTCCAGCAGCGCATCAGCCGCCGCCAGGACAACGCCAAAACCCAGCACAACCTGCGCTGGCTGCGCCAGCATACCCACACCCACATTCATGCCGACCTGATCGTCGGCCTGCCCGGCGATACCCTAAGCGGCTTTGGCCGCAGCTTTGACCAACTGATCGCCTTAAACCCCCAGGAAATCCAGGTCGGCATCCTCAAACGCCTGCGCGGCGCCCCCATCAACCGCCATAGCGAAACCTACCAGATGCGCTATGACCCCAATCCGCCCTACACCATACTCAGCACCCGCGACATGGACTTCAACACCCTGCAGCGCCTGAACCGCTTCGCCCGCTACTGGGACATGATAGGCAACTCCGGCCGGTTTAGCGCCGCCTTGGCAATCCTGTTAGCCGACCAGCCCTTCGCCAACTTCCTGCAATTCAGCGACGCCCTGTACGCCCACAGCAGCAGCACCTGGCAGATAGCCCTGAAACGCCTGTTCGAACTGACCTACCAAGTCATGACCGCCAGCCTGCAACTACCCGCAGACCAGGTTGCCGCCGCCCTGCAACAAGACTTCGCCCGCAGCGGCGAAAAATCCCTACCCGACTTCCTCAAACACCGCCAACACCCCAGCACCAAACCCGCCACCGCCAACCGCCGCCAACAGCGCTTCCAAATAATCGGGTCAGGTTAACTTATTTACCACCCCCAAAAAAACCAACGTAGCCTCGATTGTGGCAGCAAACCGGCGGCACCAATGACAGACTGGATCTGTTTGCCTGGGTCACCGTCAATACCGGCACCGGCGGCGCAACCACCGGCGTGACCCTGGCCAACCCAGGTCAAGGCGGCGAGTTGATGGGCTTTTTTAATATGAACCAGGGCGATGCCCCCTATTTTAAACAACTGGCGCAAAACTGGGCCATCAGCGATAACTATCATCAAGCCATCCTGGGCGGCACCGGCGCCAATTTCTTTGCCCTGGCTACCGGCGATGTCGCGGTCTATCAAAATAACGGCGTGTTAGCCACACCACCCGCCAATCAAATCGAAAACCCCAATCCGCAAGCCGGCACCACCAATTTCTACAGCAATGACGGTTACGAAGGCGGCTCCTATGTCAACTGTTCCGACATCAGCCAACCGGGCGTTTCCGCCATCCTCAATCTATTGAACAGCAAAGGCCGGGCCAGCAAATGCGAAACCGGCGCTTACTATCTGGTCAACAACTACAACCCGCCTTACGATGTCTACGGCACTGCCTATGCCCTGGGTGCCACCAGTTATGTGTATCCGCCGCAAACCGTGCCTACCATCGGTGAATTATTATCGGCACATAACGTCAGCTGGAGCTGGTACACCGGTGGCCGCTCCGATGCGGATATCCTTGCCGACCCTATCTACATCAACGATGTCTACCCCCCAGTGTATGCCCAGGTCAGCGCCTCACCCAAACTGGCAGGCTATCCGGCCAGCGTCATCGCTTCAGTCGCCCAATCCAACGCCATTCCCATCGCCAGAGGCTATATCTACAACACCCTGGGCGACCCGCTTAATGCCTCAGCCAACGTGGTCGGCTCCAGCAGTTTAAACGCCAATCTCAAAGGCTTAAACGCATTTTATAGCGATGTCACCAACGGCACCCTGCCGGAAGTATCGTTCGTGGTGCCAAAAAACATCAGCAGCGGCCATCCCGGATATTCAGCACCTTTTGAATACGAAGCCTTTTTGCAAGATCTGGTGACCAAAGTTCAGGCCTCCGGCCAGTGGGCCAGTACCGCGATTATCATCACCACCGATGAAGGCGGCGGCTATTTCGATACCGGCTTTATCCAAAATCTGGATTTCTTCGGCGACGGCCCACGCATCCCTTTGCTGGTAGTGTCACCTTACGCCAAGAAAAACTATATCGATCATACCTATCAAGATCACGCCTCAATTTTAAAGTTTATCGAACATAACTGGAGCTTACCGTCATTATCGGCCCGCAGCCGCGACAACCTGCCCAACCCCTCGAAAGACTCCAATAATCTGTACCGTCCGGCCAACCAGCCTGCGGTCGGCGATTTAATGAGCCTGTTCAAGTTTTAAGTTAGCCAATTAATCCATATTGATACTTTGGAGTTATCATCATGAAAAATCTGCTCAAAACCCTAGTCTGGCTAAGCCTCAGCGCCGGCTCACTGGCCGCCCAGGCCGGTATCGTCGAACCCTTCACCGGCGGCCAGTTATCAGCCACCGGCTGGAGTACCGGCATCGGCGCCGACGCCAGCCTATATTTAAGCACAGCCGCGCCGGACGGCAGCTATGGCATCGCCTTAAGCGAAGGTGTCTGGTCGTATAACCAGGATATCAGCTTCAGCGCCGGCGAAACCTTATCAGCCTGGATTAACCCCGGCCCCAGCCCAACCGCAGATAATAACGCCCAGGGCGGCCGCATTTATCTGGGCTTCGATGCCGGTGCCAACGGCGCCTATTCATTCGTAGCCGCATCCGATACCAATCAGCTGGGTTTTCAAAACAATACCGCCTATGCCACCCCGGATTTTAGCGCCACTAGCGCCCAAAATTATCTGGATCAATGGTATTTACTCACCATCAGCCTCAGCGCAGACGGCAGCGCCGCCACCGCCAACCTGTATGACAACAACGGCACCAGCCTGCTCAGCTCACTCACCCAAACCGGCCTGATCGGCACCGACACCGGCATCGCCCTGCGCGGCATCGGCGGCGCGGCCATCACCTCGCTCAGCATCACCGCCGTACCGCTACCCGCCGCCTTATGGCTATTTGGCCCCTGCAGCGGCCTATTACTAATCTCAAGCCGCCGTAAATAAAAATGCGGTCAGGTTAAATTAATTTAGCCCAGCGCCGCTTTTGCTACAATACCCCGCCAAAAATGGGGTCAGGTTACATTATTTTAAGCCGGTAGCCTGACTTGGAAAATTTAACCTGACCCCAACCTTATCACCGTTACATCAACAAAGCCCATCAGCGCAGCAGAACCTATTTGAGGGGCGGTTTAAATCCAGTTTGATTGAAAGCGAGCGTTATCTGTAGATCAGTATGCGCTATATCGAAATGAAACCGGTTCGGGCCCAGATGGCCAGCCAGAGCAGGAAACCCTCCGGCGGCATCTGCATAAAGATTGTGCCTTGGGTTCCAGCCAATTTCAGGCCGATATAGAAAAAGCACTGGGCAGGCGGGTCAGCATAAAGCCGCAGGGTCGGCCCCGAAATCAGATGTATAATAACAATTTAACCTGATCACATCTTTATGGCTAATTTCAGTTTTTTTCAGGCAGTTGATATGACGCACCTGGCTGCCTGGTCCGGCACCGAAACCGCCGCTAGCAGCACGACTATTTCTCTGCAAGACAATCTCGGCGATTCAGCCACTTACTATGGCTCATTCCATTATAGCGGCCAGAAATTAAGCGGCGGTTATATCACCGGAATGGATGATTACCAGAACAATAGCCTGTATTTTAAGGTTAACAACGTACACCTGGCTGTGCTTAATGCGTTCCGGCTGTTGAATAGCGGCAATGCGCAGAAATTGCTCAATCAGACCTTAACCGGCAATGACAACATCACCGGATCAACCGGCGACGATATTTTGCAAGGCGGCAAAGGCAATAACACCCTAACGGGCGGCGGCGGCAACGACACCTTTTTAGTGTCCAGCGGCACAACCACCATCACCGATTTAGGCCTGGGAGCCGATGTACTGCAGGTAGCCAAAGGCGCCAAAGCCATCGCCAATTTACAAGCAGCCTGGACAGCCACCGCAGCCAGCCATAATGCCGGCCATGCCACCCTAAACAGTAATGGCTATGCGCTTGATCTGGCGGCAGCCGGCGGCAGCCAGGGCTACCAGATCAACAATAGCGGCGCAGCCACCACCCTGCAAGGCTCGGCATTTGCCGACACCCTGACCAGCTTCGCGGTAAATGACAGCCTGACCGGCGGTTTAGGCAAAGATACTTTCATTATCAAAGCGCTAAACAACCAGATCACCGACTTGGGCCTGGGCGCCGATAAACTCCAGGTCACCGCAGGTGCCTCAGTGTTTGCCCAGCTTGCCGCCGCCTGGACAGCCACATCAGCCACCCATAATGACGGTGCCGCCACCCTCAGCAGCCCCGGTTTTGCCGTCAATCTGGCAGCCGCATCCGGCAAACTGGGTTATATCATCAGCAATACCGGTGCCGCCACCAGCCTGATCGGCTCGGCATCCGCCGATACCTTACAAAGCGGCTTGGGCAGCGATACCCTGACCGGCGGTAAAGGCAACGACACCTTTATTATTAACGGCAGTCAAGTCACTATCAAAGACTTGGGCAAAGGTGCCGATGTCCTGCAGGTACAGGCCGGCGCCAGCGTCAGCGCCAACCTGGCCGCCGCCTGGACAGCCACAGCCGCCACCCATAATGACGGCAATGCCACCCTGCTTACCCACGCTAAAGCGCTTAACTTATCCGCAGTCACCAGCGGCAACGGCTTTGAATTGATCAATACCGGCAAAGCCACCAGCCTCACCGGCTCCAATTTCAACGACACCCTGATCGGCGGCTCAGGAAATGACATACTCAACGGCGGCCAAGGCCAGGACGTATTAACCGGTGGCGGCGGCAAAAACGTATTTGTCTTTACCACCCTTAACTGCACCGAAACCATAACCGATTTCGTCACCGGCAAAGACCATCTAAAATTTAGCGCCGCCGAATACAGCGGGCTGAATAGTCATCACAGCAAACTCAGCGACGCCCAGTTTTATGCCGCACCAGACGCCGTAACGGCAGGCAACGCCGAAATACGATTCGTTTATAACACCAACACCGGCGACTTATACTACACCCCCCAAGGCAACGCCGGCTCCGCCCAGGAAATCGCCGTCCTAGGCATCGCCACCCACCCCGTACTGCAATACACCGACATCCAAATCAGCCATTAGAAAATGGGGTCAGCCCCCCCGAGTCAGACTAGAACCGTAGGCTGGGTAGAGCAAAGCGATACCCAGCTAACCACCACTAAAAATCGGCTCAAGTACAATTATTTTTCATTCCCCCACAAAATGTAACCCGACCCCCTTTCCCCAAAAAAACCACCGTAGCCTCGATGCAGCAACGCGGAATCGAGGACGTAGGCTGCTAATCCCGCGATAACCCCAGCTATCTTGGCAATAGAACCGTAGGCTAGCTAGAGCAAAGCGAAACCCTATCAGACCACTTGTAAAATAAATAAAAATGGGATCAGGTACAAATAGTTACATACACTCCCCACACATGTAACCGACTCTATTTTCTCCAAATCCTGGCATACAATTGATAAAAAGTATAATAAGGTTGTAAAAATGATAACTATTGAGGCCAACACCTATGTCAAAAACCATAAACACAGGCGTCAAGCTCGATGAAACCCAAATGCTCGCCTTAAAGCCCTCAGTTCAGTCAAGGAACAAACACCCCATAGGCTGATGAAAGCCGCCATCGAACAATATGTTGATCGTGAAGCGAGCTACCAGCGGGAAAAATGCGAAGATATGGAACGCTGGCAACGCTACCAGCTCACCGGCCTCGCCATACCGAACGAAACCGTTGATCCCTGGTTATCATCATGGGGCAATGACAGCGAGTTATTGTGTTGAGAGAGTAGGGTGGATTCGCCGCCAGGCAATCCACCAAAGCTTCTAAAAGCGCCAGATGTGCTTCACTTCGTTCAGCACATCCTGTAGTTCTACGCCAGTTTTTGGCCGATCAGAGTCCGGCAGCGGCGGCCCGCTCCGGTCAGGTGATTCAAGCTGGAACCAAGCGCCTGGCCGATTTTGCCGAAATCGGCCAGCCCATGACGGCACAAACCGCCGCGAGTTGTTTTTGCCTTTCGGTGCTGGCGGATATATCCTGTGTTACATAATAGATGACCACACCGTGGTCATTGTTCGAGCGTGGCACACCAAAGAGCAACGTCATGAAATCTGACTGAGCTTAGATTGGGATGCTATTCAAGAACGAAACCTGCGAAACCTGGGGTCCGAAACCTGGGGTCAGGTCTTGCTTTTTGCCAGAAACCTGGGGTCAGGTCTTGCTTTTTGCCAAATTCATTTGCCAGAGCGCGTAGCTCAGATTAGCGATAGCGTAATCAGAGGCATGTGAGCCCGGTAGAGTGGGCAAAAGGCGCAACACATTAACTTTTCATGTATTTTATAACCGTCACGCGCCTTTTGCCCACGCGGTTATTCGCCAATATCCAGTGATTCAATGCCATCGTCTCCCCAGTTTGACGGATCAACCCCATTTTTGACATAGCGGTGAAATGTTGAATAAGGCCAATCCGCCACGTGCCTGCTCATGCCATGCTTGATTGGATTATTATGGATATAATCCATATGCTGAATAAAATCCTTTTCGTCATGTATTTGATGTTCCCAAAATCGGCGTTGCCATATTTTCGATTCCCGGTGTTACTTTTTTGAGGCCGCCATCGGATGCGTAATTTATTTCGTGGTAATTCGGTATCGGGAAGCGGCAAGTTGCGGACGGATCGTATTTCTAGGAAAATAAACGTAATCTATCCCCTGTTTTATAGGATTGTTTGTCGAAGCGATTTTTTGTGAGGAGCAGGCGGCATGCCAGAAATTAGTCGTTTTCTTGGGATTGTGATTTACATGTATTTTAATGAGCATAACCCACCGCATTTTCATGCGGAATACAATGAATTTAGGGCTTATTGAAGGCAAGTTGCCGGCAAATGTGTTTAGCTTGGTGGTGGAATGGGCGCAAGAGCATCAAGACGATTTATTGGAAAATTGGCTTTCTATCAAAACGAGCGGTCATTTTCATAGAATTAAACCTTTGGTTTAGGAGTTGAAAATATGTTATCTGTCGAATCAGCCCGCTATGCGGGCAATTACGCTATCGCTGAAAATCTTGGAAGCGGAACGTAAGTGGAGCGAAGATTTTTAGTCCCCGATAGGCGTAGCGCCGGGCGGGTTTTCGAAGCGAAGCGGAGAAAACCTGCAAGGCATCGCGAAACGCCGTCAAGTCACTTGGAGCCGAAGTTCCGATCCCCTTGTTGGGTCGGAACGAGGTGAGGAGGACGAATCGGGGCCGCCGGAGGCATTAGCGGTCGCGTAATTTTTGCCGCTTGTTGGGGCTGGGATGCCCCTAAACAAGCTTTCGCAAAAATAGCGACTCACTGATGAGTTGATTTTTAATAATGGTCAGCAAGGGGTGGCTGATCTTAAAGAGACTATTTTTAACGATCCAAGGCCAATTTTTGGTCAGTTAAAGGATTTGGGGCGTTTTAAAAATTTTAAGGTCGTGCATAGCGCTATTGTTTGGCCTAATGATCTTGATTTAGCCTGCGAGTATTTGTTTTATTTGGCTTTTAAAGAACGCCCGGAATTTCAAAAACAATTTAAGTCATGGGGGTATTTGGATGGTGTTGTTTGAGTGGTGAAACATTCGCCAACCGGTAACCTGTTTGCCTAGAGGGTGACTCGGCACACTGGTATCGGCCATTTGCTGCCATTCGGGATAACGTTCCATTTTCAATCGTTAAGGCATCCTGTGTCCCAGTTTGCTGTAAGGTATTCGGCAAGTAAATTAACATTATCACTACCTCACCCAGGCCAGTTCCCGCTAGTCGCGATTGGCTGCTTTGTGGTCGTGAATATGGTAAATTGCAGTTGGGCCTTTCAGATGCCGAAATCGCGGTGTGCCTTGGAATTTTGGTGAATTTGTGTTGAACAAGGAATGGTGATGTATAATTACATACATCACTTAAGCAGGAAAAATCATGCACCGAACCCAAATATACTTGCAAGATGCGGTTTACGAACAGTTAAAACATAAATCCAAAGTAATAGGGGTTAGTATTTCCGAATTAATTCGTAGAGCTGTAGAAAAAGACCTTAATAAGCCAAGCAGCAATGAAGCAAGAGCTTTTTTTGATGCACTGTCACCCTTGCAAAGCTATGCCTCAACTGAGCCTGAACAGTATGTTGACGACATTCGTAACCGCAGCAGAATTTTAAACCTAGAAGAATAATGCCAGCGCCCAATCGTTTATTATTGGATACCGATATCGTTATTCATCTCCTGAAGAAGCGTAGCGATGTATTGGAATTCTTTATCGACATGCATGAACAAGGCACACAATTTTACCTTTCGCCTATTGTGATTGCGGAAATTTATGTCGGCGCATTTAAAAAAGAGCACACTGAAATCGAAGCCTTCTTTAATCTGTGCATCCGATTGACATTAGACGCAAAAACCGCAAAGCAGGCGGGATTGTTTGCTGCCCAATACCGTAAAGCTTACCAAGGTATTTCATTAGAAGATTATTTGTTAGCGGCAACCGCTGAGCAATTGAATTGTCCGCTATGGACGCTCAATAAAAAACATTACCCAATGAACGAGATTGTTTTGTTTGAGGGCTTGTAGCAACATATGGCGATTGGTAACCGTTAACTGGCGGGTTTTAGGTAACAAAAAACTAAAGGCGCCAGTCTCATGTGGGTCGGTTATACTCAGTGACTAGTGGTCGCATTCAGGAATCGGACGCTCATTGACCGCTTTCCGGCGATGAATCTGAAGAGAAGACGGTCCCTTGACGACACAGAGCGGACGATCATGTTGTAAGGCGCAATGACCGCAAATTTGCGATAAGCCGTCAATTAGGCGTAGGTGCGCGTAGCGTAATCGCACGATTCGAAGCTCACATGCCTCCGATTACGCTAATCGGAACTATGTGCTCTGGCTAATGAATTTGGCAAAAAGCAAGACCTGACCCTGGGTTTTTGATGTGATCGTTCTGGATTTGGCCGCGAGTGCTTGGAACATAGCTTATTTATCCGGTCTTGAAACGCTTCATTACAGTCAGGGTGAAGCACAACAGCATTGACCAGTAATGAGCAATCAATGGGTGGAGCGAAAACATAAAATCCGGAATCCGAAGAAAGCTCAAAATGATGTTCGATAAAGTGCATAAAATCTGCGGCGGGGGGTGAGTTTTCCGGTGCTTCAGGCATCGGTGATACTACACCCCGAACTTCTTGCTCATATGAAAAACACCTATCCTTGTGCGTGATGTGCTCAAAGAGATTTCCAAACGGAAATTTTTCTGTCGAGTAGTCAATATAGCGAACTATGCCTGTGTAGGTGTAATCGGGAAGAATATCGACCAATTGTTTATAAGTCGTCTTAATTGCAACTGCCTCGTTTGAATTGGTGTAGCACTTCCACATTTCATCGCTCTCATGCTCATTCATGTGCCAGCATGTGACGTAGTAGCGAGGCCGAAACGCTTGAGCAAACTTAAAAATGACGTCGCGATTGTATGCATGGATAGCTTTTGACTCATCCGTTGTTGCCTTCTCAATGTTCCGGTTACACCAATCGATATACCCTTGAGGGGTTCTTCCCTCCAAAGGGTCTCCAAGGCGATCAGCATTTGGAATAAATAGTCGTCCATTTTCTAGCATCCATTCGAACTTATTGATGTCCATATAGCGCCAAAGTGAGACACTTTCACTTGGCGGTTGCGGAAATGATGGATGTTCTAAAGCTTTTTCCATATTGTAGTGTTCTACAGTTTATGTGTAGCGGCTTGTAATGGATGATTAGTTACTGACATGCTCAGTTCGAGTAATCGTCGGCGCCGCACGGCGATTGAGTTGGCCAGTCTAGCTATAGACGACGATGTATAAAATACATAATAGGAGACTCTGTTTTTGCTGCGCTCCAGATGAGTGGCATTCATCTCAAAAAGATGAAATGCTCCCCGGCGGTAACTACGCAAAAATCCAATCGCCAAATTTTGATGTCGGCGTTTTTGCAACAGATAACAGACTTCAGTGATTACCGGTAAAGTGGTAATCAATGGTTCTTGGAGAGTTTCAGCAACTTTTATGGTTTGCAAATGATGGTTATCGTTATTATCAAAGATAGCCACCCAAAAGCCGCTATCAGCAATGATCACTCAGAACCCCATAAATGCTGCTTATAATCTACGGAAAGATTACCATCGCCGTGCAAACCGCCAATCAAGCCTTCTTCTGCAAAAATTCGCAACATTTTTTCACCCTCACTCTCTGAGCATTCCATACCGGCATCAATTGCCTGGTTTAAAATGTCAGCCACTATTGTGGACAGCGGTTTTTGCAAACGCTGTTGCAACTCGAGTAAACGCTTGCTGTGAACTTCGTCTAATTCGGTTTCAATGCGCATTGCAGTTACCTGTAAATTTTTTGGCAAATTTTGCTTATTCCAAATTAAGCCTATTTTACCCTGAAATTGACCATTTTAAAAAAAAGTAACGCGCCCTATAAATCAATGTTTACAGCCATTTAAAAGTGAATTTTATCAGTGAAATTCGAATAGTTGTGCAAATGCTCCAAACACCCATGAAGTTTTGGTGGCTTGCCTGGGGGCGAAGCCACCCTACCTGGCTACCAACGCTGGACATGCCATACCGAACGAAACCGTTGATCCCTGGTTATCATCATGGGGCAATGGCAGCCAGTTGTCGTGTCCAAATTAATTAAGCCAAGTTATTGTGTTGAAAGGGTAGGGTGGATTCGCCGCTAGGCAATCCACCAAAAACATATAAACACGCGACAGATGCGCTATAGTTATATAGTCCTACCTCCCAGCCATCCCTCCCGCCAGCGCCGGAATCTGAATAATCAAATAAGGCGGCTTGGACACCGCATCCCCACCATTCAAAAACCCGGATTGATGCAGCTTATTCACCACCGCATACAGCTTACCTTCCGGGCCAAAGCTGAGAGAATCCACCCAGGCCAGCTCCGGGCCTTGGGCCAGACGCTGGTATTGGCGATCAGCGCTTTTAATCACCCCCACCGCATTTTCGGCCAGTTCGCCCAGATAGATATTACTGTCCTGATCAATGCTGATGCCGTCGGAAATAGGTTTGGCGCTATAGGTTTCCACGCGCTGAGCCAGCGCCTGATCGTCGATGTATTCATTAGCCAGATCGGCGGCTTTCACGCGGTATAACTTCAGACCGTGCATCGCCCCGTAATACACCCATTCGTTCTGTAAATCGGCAGTAATGGGATTCACGCCAATACGCGGCCGCAGCATTTCGCCGCCGGTGGTTTTAATCTGCACCGGACGCTGATTAATCACCAAATCCAGTGCTTCCGGCACCACGCTGCTGTGGCCCTGCAATACCCGCCGCGCCGCGCCGGTGTCCAGATTCACCACAATAATTGCGGCATTCACGCCACCGGCCGGATCGCTGATATAGATCCGGTTATGGCGCAAATCCACCACAAAATCATTGATAAAAGCATCCTTGGGTATCACACTCGGCGGCAAATAAATCACCTGCTGCAACACATCTTTTTTGCAATTCCAGCCCACCAGCTTGGGGGTAATGCCGCTGCGCATCCCGTTGTCCAACAGCCAGATCACCCCGTTGGCCGAGCGAATACCCAACACCGAATCCAGCTTCAGGTCTTTGTTAGTGGTGGTTCTGTCGTTCCATTCCTGGTTAGGGAAGGGCTTTAACACGCCATTGTCCAGCAATTCCGCAACAGAATAAGCCGGTTGATAAAACTGATGCAGGCTGATAATCGTACGCCCGGAGCGGGTCACGGTAATATTGCCCGGCCCCTGGCTGACTCTGGCCACCACGCTGTATCCCGGATTAATTTCCGCATGCAGATTAAGGATGCCGCAAAACAGCAAAGCCAGAACACGGAATATTTTCATGATAAACTCCCTCAACAAATTAAAAGTGCTAGGCAACGTTAAGGCTAGTGCCGGCATTTGTTAAATGTCTTTTTTTAATGTCTGCATGATTTTTCAACATGTATCCTTAAGATCCATTGCCAAGCCGTCCAGCACATGATCGTGTTATATCAATTTCCCCGCTGCTGGCAGATCCCCAACCCCAGTCATTTCTGCGTAAAACTGGAAACTTATTTACGCATGGCCGGCCTGGAATACCGCATGATCCCCACCATTCCCTTCACCGCGCCGCGCGGCAAATTGCCTTATATCGACGATAACGGCGTCAAAATTGCCGATAGCCGCGCCATCATCCGCCATTTGCAACAGCATTACGGCCCCGGCCCGGATACCGGATTAAGCCCGGCGCAATTGGCCCAAGCCCTGGCCTGGCAGCGCTTGCTGGAAGAGCATTTATACTGGATCAGCATGTATAGCCGCTGGCAAGGCAGTGCCGAAAACTGGCAAATCAACAAACAGGCCATCTTCGGCAGCTTGCCGGTCTGGGCAGGCGCACCCTTGGCACAAGCTTACCGCTGGCGCATCAAAGCCCAGTTGCGCGGCCAGGGCTTGGCGCGGTTAAGCCCCGCCGAAATCTGGCAGCAGGCCACCGCCGATATAGCCGCGCTCAGCACCCAATTGGGCGATCAGCCGTATTTTCTCGGCCAACAGCCCTGCAGTCTGGATGCCAGTGCTTATGGGGTGTTAAGCAATATCATCAACTGCCCGGTCACCTCGCCATTGCAGGAATTGGCAGAGCAAACCCCTAATCTGCCGGCTTTTTGCCGGCGTATGCAAAGCCGCTATTTCCCGGAATTAAGCGCCTAACTCGGCACAAACCGCGTGAATTTGCTCACGCAGCCAGTGGTGAGCCGGTTCTTTGTCGCGCAAGGGATGCCACACCATCACCGAGTTGTAATAGGGCAGGTCGATAGGCAAGGGCACGATTTGCACCGGCAGGTGCCGGGCAAATTCTTCGGCGGTGCGGCGCGGATAAGCCAGCACCATATCAGTACTGGACACAATCAGCGGCGCGGATAAGAAATGCGATACCGTCAGCGCCACCCGCCGTTCCCGGCCATGCTCGGCCAGCCAGGCATCCACCTGACCGGTACTGGAACCGATGCGCGACACCAGAATGTGGGGCAGGGCGATATATTCATCCAGGCTCAGATTAGCGCTGACCAGCGGATGACCCACCCTGGCCAGACACACCATATAGTCGTCGAACAGTTTTTCGCACATAAACGGTTTAGGTGCCTGTAACATCACCTCAAAACCCAGCAGCACATCGGTTTCGCCCTGTTCCAGCGGTGCCGCCGGAAACAACGTGCTGGTGCGTTTAACATGAATATCGATCCCCGGCGCCAGTTG